>CAYJAJ010000006.1:0-53136 GCA_964368495.1 uncultured Holdemania sp.
TAAGTATCGCACTACAACAAAAGCTCGAAAAGCGCTTTTGTTTGCGCTTTTTTTACTTTTAAGGGGGAATTATAGATGTTAGAGCGAATTTTTAGTTTAAAGAAGATGGGTTCAACAGTGAGAATTGAAGTTCTTGCTGGTCTTACAACTTTCTTGGCAATGGCTTATATTCTAGGTGTAAATCCAAGTATAGTAGGAGATCCTGCAACAGGTTTAACACCAGAATCAGTATTCTTCGCAACGGCTATTTCTGCAGGTATTGCTAGTATTTTAATGGGAGTACTTGCTAACTATCCAATAGGATTAGCTCCAGGAATGGGAGTGAATGCTCTATTTACATACACTGCAGTATATACTTATGGATATACTGGTCAAGAAGCTCTTGCAGCAGTATTTATTTCAGGAGCACTGTTCTTACTAGTATCTGTTACTGGAGTAAGAAAAGTAGTTATTAATTCTATTCCAAAAAATTTAAAGTTAGCTATTGGAGCTGGAATTGGATTCTTCATTGCTTTTATCGCTTTAAAAAATGCCGGAATTATTGTCGCTAATGATGCAACTACAGTTGCATTAGGTGATATCCATTCACCAAGTGTGTTGTTATCACTATTTGGTATTATTGTTACAATCGCATTAATGGTTAGAAAAGTTAAAGCTGCACCATTTTATGGTTTAGTGATTACAGCAATTGTTGGTCTTGTATTAGGCCAAATGGGTGTTGCAGCAATGCCAACACTTCCAAGCTCTTTTGTAACATTTAGCTTCGATACAAGTGCTGTAGGAGCATTTGCACTAGGTTTTGAAGGATTATTTGCTAAACCTGAGTGGATGATATTAGTATTTAGTTTCTTATTCGTTGATTTCTTTGATACAGCTGGAACTTTAGTAGCTGTAGGAAACAGTATTGGTTTAGTTGATGAAAAAGGAGAAATGGAAAATATTGAAAAAGCATTACTTGCGGATTCAGTAGGAACTTTAGTAGGTGCTGTTGCTGGTACTTCTACAGTTACTTCATTTGTTGAATCAGGTGCAGGAGTTGCAGCTGGTGGTCGTACAGGTTTAACTGCAGTGACTACTGGTGTATGTTTCATCTTATCGTTGATTCTTTCTCCAATTATGCTTGCAGTTGCTGTTAATGCTGTAACTGCTCCAGCAATCTTTGTGGTTGGTATATTAATGGCTCAACAATTAAAAGACATTGATTGGAATGATATGGTTGTAGCTGCTGCTTCATTCTGTACTATTATCTTCATGGTATTAACTTACTCTATTTCTGATGGTCTAGCTGTTGGTTTCTTAGTGTATGGACTTTCTATGGTACTAAGTGGTAGAACAAAAGAAGTTAGTCCAATTTGTTATGGATTGATTGTAGTGTTCATTGCATACTTTGTAATGGTTTAAAAATAGTTAGATGTAAAACAAGTTTTGTTTTACATCTTTTGTTTAAAAAAAGTCATCGTTTAATAGTTAGGAAGGAAATGAATTAAAATGAAACAAGATATGATATTAGTTTTAGACTTAGGTAGTACAGTTAACACAATTATCGCAAGACAGGTACGTGAATTAGGGGTATACAGTGAAATTAATCCCCATGACATTACTAAAGAAGAACTTGAAACTAAACCGAATTTAAAAGGAATTATTTTAAATGGTGGAGAAAATAATGTTGTCGATGGAGTTGCTATTCAAGTATATGATGACATTTTGAAAATGGGGATTCCTGTTTTGGCTGTTGATTATAAACACGAGGGGATTGAATGTCTTGAAACTTGGGGTAATGAAGAAAACAGTAGAAATATTTTAGCAAAGTTTGTGTTGGATACTTGCCAATGTGAAAAAAACTGGAATATGAAAAATTTTATTAGTGATGAAATTGAGAAAGTAAGAAAACAAGTAGGAAATAAAAAGGTTTTATTAGCACTTTCTGGTGGTGTTGATTCTTCTGTTGTTGCTGCACTTTTAATTAAAGCAATTGGGAAACAATGTACTTGTGTTCATGTTAATCATGGATTAATGAGAAAAGGTGAAAGTGAAGCAGTAGTTGAAATTTTTAGAGGTCAACTTGATGCGAACCTTATTTATGTTGATGCAAGTGAGCGTTTCCTTACTAAGCTTGAAGGTGTTGAAGAACCAGAGCGCAAACGTAAAATTATCGGTGAAGAATTTATTCGCGTGTTTGATGAAGAAGCTGACAAATTAGAAGGCATTGAATTTTTAGCACAAGGGACTATTTATCCTGATATTATTGAATCAGGGACAAAAACAGTAAAAGCTGTAAAAAGTCATCACAATGTAGGTGGTCTTCCAGAAGATATGCAGTTTAAATTAGTTGAGCCACTTTATCAATTATTTAAAGATGAAGTTAGAGAATGTGGTGTTGAACTAGGTCTTCCAGCTGATATGGTTTATCGTCAACCATTCCCAGGTCCTGGACTTGGAGTTCGTTGTTTAGGTGCAATTACTAAAGAAAGACTTGAAGCAGTAAGAGAGGCTGATGCAATTCTTAGAGAAGAATTTGCACTTGCTGGATTAAATAAAACAGTTTGGCAATATTTTACTGTTGTCCCAGATTTTAAATCTGTTGGTGTAAGAGATCATAAAAGAACTTATGAATATCCTGTAATTATTAGAGCAGTTAATACTGTTGATGCAATGACTGCAACGATTGAACAAATCGAGTGGCCAATCTTGCTTAAAATAACAGACAGAATTCTAGCTGAAGTTAAAAATGTTAATCGTGTTTGTTATGACATGTCACCAAAGCCTGTTGCTACAATAGAATGGGAATAAAAATAGTAAATAGCTATAAAAAGTAGATTGATAATATTTATATACACTAAATAAATCGTACTTATTTATTGAAGTAAAATTCAACGAATTGAGTACGATTTTTTATTATGGATAATCTTAAACATTGATGTCTTTGTATGAGGTATTGTGTAATTTAAATGAGCATGCTATATTATGTTTATAAAAGATGAGACAAAGAATCTTTTATAACATGGATACTAAAATTATTTAAAGGAGGTATGTTCGATGAAAAATATGAAGTTAAAAGAGAATAGTTTTGTTATTTTAATATTTGAAGATAATTATACTCCTTTGATTGATGTTTAATAATTGAGGTTATTTTCTTTTCGTCTTTAAAATAACAAAACAAGAATGACTGAGGTTGTTCTTTTTAATTTGTTTTTATGAAGATACTATGGAGGAGAAAAAATGAAAACAGTTTTAATAACAGATTTAAATAATGAAGATTTTCAAAAAGCATTTAAGAAGTATTTTATTGAATTAGGAATAGATGTTAAAAATTGGGATGAAGTATATAGTGAGATAAATAATGATATAGGGTGTTGTGCATACTTAGGCTTCAACGATTTAAATGAAGTGATTGGGTTTATACTATTTAAACCAATCACATTATCAAATGATCTTTTTGATATGAAACTAGGACTAATTTGCGAATTTTGGGTTGATAAAGTATTTAGAAAAAAAGGGCATGGTAAATATTTGCTTGATTTAGCAGAAAGTTATTTTAAAGAAAATAAAATTAATAAAGTTATTTTGACATCAGATTCATCAAAAATATTTTATGAAAGAAATGGTTATATGTTAGATAAAGATACAGTTGCTTCAAATGAAAATGATGTATTTATAAAATCATTAAACTAAATAATTTTCTAGTTCATTGAATTTTAAAGCAACAATTATGATAGAAAATAAAGTGATTTTAAGTTTCGGTTAAGGTACAAGTGGGATAATTACAGTACAGAATAAAAAAGGAGTGATAATAATGCAAACATATTTTAAACGTTATGAGCTTAAATATATTTTAAGTACAAAACAGTATAGATCACTATTAGCACAAATGCCAAACGACATAAAGCTTGATCGCTATGGTAGACATAAAATCTCAAACATCTATTTTGATACGGATGATTATAGGGTGATTAGACATTCTTTAGAAAAGCCAAACTATAAAGAGAAACTGCGTATTCGTTGTTATGGAGAACCAAGTGAAAGCTCTACAGCATTTATCGAACTAAAGAAAAAGTACAAAGGTGTTGTTTATAAAAGAAGAGTGTATTCTGAACAAAATAAAGTGCTTTCTTATCTTTGTGATGGAGCTAGCACGGTGGAACAATCCCAAATACTTAAGGAGATTGAATACTTTAAAAACAGTTATCATGAGATAAAACCGAGAGTATATCTTTCCTATGAAAGAGAAGCTTTTGTTTCTTCGAAAGATGAGAATTTCAGGCTTACATTTGATTTTAATATTGTGACAAGGAATTCTGAAATATCACTAAATAGTAGTGAAAAGGATAGGGAAGTCTTATCCTGTGAAAATGTGCTTTTAGAAGTTAAAACAGTGATGGGATTGCCACAATGGTTTTTAAACTTTTTAAGTAGTAATGACTTGTATAAGACTTCATTTTCAAAATATGGTAAGGCATATCAAACATACTACATGCCAAATTTCATCGAACATTTAGGGAGGGTAAGCTATGACTAACGATTTTTTTGGAAGTGTGTTTGAAAGTACAGTAACAATGAATATCAATGTTACAAACTTCTTGATTTGCATGGTATCAGCAATCATCTTGGGATTGTTTATGGCAAAGATGTATGCATTAAAAACGAAAAGTACAAAAGGATTTGTGGTAACTCTTGCCTTACTTCCCCTTGCAGTAGCGATGGTTATTATTATGGTGAATGGAAATATAGGTACAGGAGTTGCAGTAGCAGGTGCTTTTAGCCTTGTTAGGTTTCGTTCAGTTCCAGGAACTGCAAAAGAGATTGTAGCAATATTTACAGCGATGTGTACAGGTTTGACAATTGGAATGGGTTATATAGGTTATGCAGCATTATTTGCTGTGATTGCTTGTCTTTTTGCGCTTTTGTTAAATCTTACAAATTTTGCAGAGGAAAAAAACAATGGAAGTCGTACACTACAAATTACAATTCCAGAAAGCCTTAACTACACAGAGGTATTTGATGATATCTTTAAATGTTTCACAAAAGAAGTAAAATTAATATCAGTTAAAACAACAAACATGGGAAGCTTATTTAAATTAAGCTATGAAATTGAGTTGAAAGATCGTACGATGGAAAAACAGTTCATTGATGAACTCAGATGTAGAAATGGTAATTTAGAAATTATCATTGGTAAACAAGAATTATTTATAAATGGACTCTAGGAGGTTTAAAATATGAAAAAAAATATTGCGATTTTAACGGCGGTTTCAATGGTTACTCTTGTTGGTTGTACAACAGCAAATATTGAATCTACTCAAGTAGAGGAAGAACAAACTTCGAACCAATCAACGACACAAGAAGAAACAAATACAGAAACTGTAATGAATACAACACCAGTTGTTTTTCCGAATACCGACTATTTAAATGATTTAGGTGAAAGTGTAACGTTTTTAGATGGTGATGAAATAGTCATAACAGAAAGTGGAACTTACGAATTCACAGGTGATTATACAAGCAGTGTAATCACTGTAAATGTAGATAAAGAAGCGGATGAAGGCATTGTTTATCTCGTGCTAAATAATGTAAATATTGAAAGTAATGAAGAAACACCAATTAATATTATCGAAGCGAAGGATGTTGTAATTGTGCTTGAGGGTGAAAATATAATCACACAAGGTGAGGTTGTAACAGAGGATGAAGAGTTTCCTGCAGCTGCAATCTACTCAA
Organism: uncultured Holdemania sp.; assembly: GCA_964368495.1. Classification (GTDB taxonomy): domain Bacteria; phylum Bacillota_I; class Bacilli_A; order Erysipelotrichales; family Erysipelotrichaceae; genus CALVGQ01. Next base: position 5,707 of record CAYJAJ010000006.1, read on the forward strand.
AGGCTGACACTGTGATTACAGGAGAAGGAAGTCTTGTGGTGACAACGTCTTATAATGATGGAATTAATGGTCGTGATGATTTAATAATTGATGGGACTACAATTACAGTAAATGCAGTCGCAGATGGAATTTTAGGAAAGGATTTATTAGCAATCAAAGATTCAAATATTACTGTTGAATCTGGAAAAGATGGGTTAAAAACTTCAAATAATGAGGAAGCAGAAAAAGGTAATCTACTCATTGTAAGTGGGAATTATATAATTAATGCCCAAAATGATGGCATTAGTTCTGACCAAATAGTACAAATTGATGGTGGAAGCTTTGACATCACTAGTGGTGGAGGATTTGTTGAAGTTTTAAATGAAATTACACGAGGTGAAGGTTCAGGAAATACTGTTCAAGAAACAGATTTGCTTGAAACCAGTATGACGAGTATTAAAGGCTTAAACATAACGATCAATGATGGTGATTTTATTATTTCTTCGTATGAAGATGCAATCCATTCTAATTACAATTTAACGATTAATGGAGGAGTTTACAATATTCTTTCAGGCGATGATGCAATTCATGCAGATATTGATTTAGTAATAAATGAAATAGATTTGGTTGTTGAAAATGCTTATGAAGGTTTGGAAGGCACAACAGTTACTATAAATGGTGGCAATATTTTAATAAATGTGCTTGATGATGCGATTAATGCAAGTAGCGAAGATGGTTTTGTAAAAATTACTGATGGAACAATTTCACTTAAAGCCCAAGGTGATGGAATTGACTCAAATGGTGATTTATTCATAGAAGGTGGCGATACTACAATTGAAGTGAATGCTGTTTATTCAGGAGGAGATAGTGAACTTGATGTGAGTGGTGTATATACTATTTCTGCAGGTACAGTGGTAGACGAAAACGGAAATACAGTAAGTGTAACGACACAAGGTGGAGGAAATCAAAGACCAAACAGTGGTAGACCTTGATGAATACAACAAAAAAAACAGTAATTGTATAATGAACTATGCCTAAAGGTGTAGTTTTTTTATATCGCTAAAAAATGAATGTGAATGCAAGGATAAGAATTATTATAGTGAAAAATGCAAAGGTTTATTTTTATTAAAAACTGATTTCAATTTTTAGTAAATTTAATTACTAACTATGTTCATGTAACAAATTATCATTTATACTATATTATGTGTCAAATAATTAAGTAGTAACAAAATAGCATTGAAATAAAGAAAGTGAGAGAAACAAATGAGTGATAAAATTTTTAAACAAAATTTAAATGATGAGCAACCACAAGATGGATTATTTAGTATGCAACTCTTATTTAAGGAGCACTGTGACCTGCCGTCGATAGAAAGCTTTAAAAATGCCTATGAAAAGCACATCGGAAACGTTCAAAGTGGGACGGATAATAGTGAATCAGTGCATTTTTTTGCTCAAGATTATAAGAATGAATTTAAAGAAGGAGAACTGCCAGTTCAATTGATGGTGCTTCCATGTAGAGATAGTGGTGCAAACGCCGATGAAATTGCGCAATCACAAATGTGGGATTGTCCAAATGCAGCAGAAATTTTGAGTTCTTGTCAACATACTGTTGTCGCTGTTGATGTGCTAGGACAAGCACTTCCATATAAAAAAAGGGCAGAGCTACTTGTAAAATATGTCATGGCTTTAATGGATGTTTTTGTAGACTGTGAGGCGGTTTACTTTACAACATCAGGCAAGTTACTGACTCGTGATTTTATTGTGAATGATGACACTCCAATTGAGGATAAATTCATTAAATTTGCGGTAAATGTTCGATTTTTTAATATTCAAGATACAAGTGACTGCATTGTTGATAGCCTGGGGATGAGCGCACTTTTTTTGCCGGATTTACAGTATCATTACAAAGCGGAGGGCATCAACCCAAATATGGTGGTGAATCATGCATATAACGTGTTAAGTTATTGCTTTCATAATGACAATCCAATTGACCATGGTCAAACGATAACGGGTGTCAATTTTACTACAGGGCTTTTTGACAGTAATTTACAGTGGGTTTGTAGCGAAGAAATGGCACTTATTCAACCTGTTCGCCCAGTGTTAGATGTCAATATTACAAATCATGCAGCAGGAAATAGATAAAGCAAGGAGAGAAAAAAATGATAACACTAAATATAAATGCGAAATTACAACCGAAATACAGATTTGATATTGAAGATTTTATTGATAAATACTTAAAAGAACATAACTTAGGTTCAGTCGATGGTGGTGGGACATCAATGGCACATAATGGTGAAATAGAAGACTGTGATATTAATATCGATTGCAATGAGGAAAACTGCACCAAAATAATTGAATTTTTAAAGGATATTCCTGTTCCTATAGGAAGTAAAATCTATTTTGATGATGAGGAAAATGACACGGAAATTTTAGTAGGAAACTTGGAAGGACTGGGGTTTTATTTTTCGAATGATTTGCATGAAGATGTTTATAAAAAGTATGATATCAATGATGTAATTGGCAAATTTGATGAACTTTTAGAGGATAAACATTGTCTATATAGCTATTGTCAAACAAATGACTTTACTGCGATATATTATTATGGTGAATCTTTTGTAGCAATGGCAGAAGCCATAATGGAGTTTGTGAGTAGTAATCCACTTTGTGAAAGAGGGCAAGTTGTAGAACTTACACAAAGAGGGGATGAAGAAGTTGAAATAAATTGTGAAGATTCGACAATGAAAAATGAGCTTTATTTACAAATTGAAAAACTATATGATGAAGATAAGGAAGAAGAGGCAATCTTACTTTATAAAAATGCAGATGAAAGCTTAAAAACACCAGATGTGAAGTCATATATTGCAGTGGGTTATAATAATTCAAGTATGTATAAAGAAGCTGTAGAGATACTTCTTACACTTGAAAACAAAACAAGCAATGAACTAAAACGCTTGTATCGTCTTGCATTTGCTTATTGGCGTTTACAAGACTGGCAAAATTGTAAAGATGTGTGTAATCAAGTATTTGAAATAGCTAAAACAAATCCTGAACTAGATATTAATGGATATTGTCAAGATTGTAAGATGTTTTATGAGGATGCATTAGAAGGTCTTGAAGATGATTCAAGTGAAGAAACTGTTGGTGATTTTTCATTAACAACGTATGATGAACAGGAAATGGAAGCGATAGAAGCCCATATCACAAAAGAATTTGGAGAGTTTTCAAATGTATATCATGAGTTGATTTCTCCTGATATTCATGTCGATATTTGTGTTATTAATCCAACTGAAGAAAGAAACTATTTCACTTTAGTTACGATGGGGATGGGAGCTCATAAGATGAATGTTCCAGAAGAGCTTTCGGAGTGCTCAAGAGCAGAACTTTGTATCACTCTTCCAGCGGATTGGAAACTTGATGACGATGATGAAATATGGTATTGGCCACTTCGTTGGCTAAAAATTTTAGCAAGGTTACCGATTGAACAAAATACTTGGCTTGGTCATCTTCATAGCATACCTGCAGGAGAAGCATTGGCAGACAACACTGAACTTGAAGGGTTCATCTTGGATGAGCCAAACACAAGGAGTGAAGAGGGTGCGATTTGTCACTTACCTAATAATGAGATAGTGAATTTTTATTCAATTATCCCGCTTCATGAAACTGAGATGTCATTTAAGCTAGATCATGGCGGAGATGAATTACTTGCAAGGCTAAGAAAAAAGCAAGAGAATATTTTTCTTGTGGATGTAGCTAGAGAGGCTTGTATTGATTTTGAAGAAGCACATGGAGGAACTTTGGATTCTGCACATGCTCATATGAGTTCTATATATGAAAAAGAGCTGGATGTAGACGTATTTTCTGCCTACAATCATTTGGCAATATATCTTAGATGGGCAATTGAAAATGATTTAACGTGCAAGGAATTCAATGAAAATTTTGTTGAAGTAATCAATATGGTTAAAACAAAAGTAGCTATTGATGAGTTTGATTTAAGGCTTTTTCTTCATAAAGAATTCAATGGAAGGTTATTGATTTATTTCTTTAATGACGAAGGTGCTTACTTTACTGCAGAGTACTATGGTGATAATCAATATCCAAAAGATGTTGATACGCACGCAATCAATTATTTTAATGGTAAAAAAGTTGAACATCAAGATGAAGATTATTTGTTTGTCCCTTATGATGAACAGTATTATCAATCGATGAAAAGATACATTGATATTGCTTATGAAGAATATAAAAATAGAAGAAATTAAAAGGAAGAGGACAATGGAAAATCAAGAACTAAAAGCATCGGGTTGGGATGCGATAACTTTGGAATTTGATCGAATCTATCCAAACCAAAAGAATCCACTGCATATGGGAACACTTATCTCTTGGGAACTTGGTGGAAATGATCCATTACGTGGCATTAGCATTTATGATGCGGGTGATTGTTGGCATTTTGTATCTTATGGATTAACTGAGCTTTATGAAAAAGAAAGTGAAGATTTGCAGTGGAGTGGTTATGGCATGGAGTTTACTTTCAAGTTGAAAAAAGATGAAAGACAAAATGATGACGATGAAATTCGTGGTATTTGTGGTATTTTTCAAACTTTAGCAAGAATGACTTTTACAAACGGAAATATTTTCTTGCCTTATCAGTACATTTATACTGGTCAAGAAGTTGGAATGGATGTCAATCAACAATCAAAAATTACTGGATTTTTTACAATACCTGATCAAGAAGCGAATACTCTTGAAACTGAGAATGGAAAAGTTGAATTTGTGCAGTTTGTAGGTGCAACAGATAGTGAGCTAAAAGCTGTGATGAACAAAGAACTTACAGTAGAAGAATTGTATAAAAAAATAGGCACTGATGTAACGGACTATTTTAGAAGTGCAGTTATAATATAAGGAGTAATACAATGAAATCATCAATGGATAGAAAAGCTGAATCAATAGCAAAATTAAAAGAAATGAATGTTCCATATAATGAATATCTTCCTGTTATTGAAAACAGTGAAAATGTAAGAATTAGAACTGGTAGTGAAATCGCTAAAAGAGCGATTGCATGTTTAATCTCAATACAGGCAGTCTTTGATTTGCACGGGGATGCGGATGATGAGACAAAGGCAAAGTCAAAATCATTACTTATAAATTTGCTTGAAAGTTTTGATGTTATGGATGAGCTAACAGAAAAAGAGAGAAAGTTACTATTTAGTGAAGAAGTCTCACAGCAAGATAAAATCAACATGACATGGAAATATGAAGCTTACTGGGTACTTCTTTGGGCACTTCATTTGGTGGATGAGTTAAAGTTTCCAAGTGAAATCTGTGATTGTGATCATGCGATTAGAGCAGTTGCGAAACATCAAGATTTTGAAAGTTTTATTGAAAATGTCAAACTTCGTGACATTGAAGAAATCTTAGATGAGTGTGATTTGATTTTTAGATACGATTGGGCCTGTGTTGATGCCCGTATAAAAGGAAGTCCTGCACCAGTAAATTTAGATAGTAGTGTAGTCTTAGAAAGACACAGAGCCTTTAATTGGCTGATTGATTTAGATAAAAACAATGACTGGGATCATGTTTCTGTAAACACTTGATTATGATTGTGTTATAAAACAATGAATGAATGTCTTATTTCCTTCATTGGTACTTAAATGTACCATGAAGGTTTTTTGTTTGTGGTTTATTAAAGTAAACTACTTAGTCATGATAGCACTTTCATGATATAATTTTAAAAGGTCATAAACTTGGTTAAGGAATATGATTTGTTCAAAATTAAGTGTTAGTAAGTATATATCTAGTAAAAAAATCAAGGAGAAAGCAAATGAAGATTGGAATACTTGGGTTAGGGTTAATGGCAGAAATGATGGCAGCTACATTAGTGAAAATGGATGATGTGGATTGCTATGCGGTGGCCTCTCGCAGTTTAAAAAAAGCGAATAGTTTTAAAGAAAAATACAATTTTAAGAAAGCCTATGGGTCTTATGATGAACTAATAAATGACTGTGAAGTAGATTTAGTGTATATTGCTACACCGCATTCAAATCACTATGAGGAAATGAAACAATGCTTAAATGCAGGGAAACCAGTATTGTGTGAAAAAGCTTTTTGTACTAGTGCTGAGCAAGCAAAAGAAATATTTGAACTTGCAAAAAAGAAAAATCTACTTGTAGCAGAAGCACTTTGGACTAGATATTTACCTTCAAGAAGAATACTTCAAGAAGTAATAAATAGTGGAATTATTGGGAAGCCTTCGGTGTTGAATGCAAGTTTATGTTATAAAATTTCTCATATTCATCGCATTGTTGATCCAAATTTAGCAGGAGGTGCACTACTTGATGTAGGTGTTTATCCACTCAATTTTGCGATAATGGCATTTGGAGATGATATTGAATCAATCACTGCTAAAGCGACGTTTACAGATACAGGAGTTGATAAAAGCAATGCAGTGATTTTAACTTATAAAGATGGTAAAGTAGCGAGTTTATTTAGTAGTATGGAAGGTCCTAGCAATCGCTTGGGTCATATAGTGTGTACTGAAGGTTATCTTCAAGCAACAAACATCAACAACATTGAAAAAATAGAAGTGTTTGATATCAATCACAAACTCATAAAAGCCTATGAAATACCTGCTCAAATTAGTGGATACGAGTATGAAATACGCGCTTGCATTCAAGCGATAAAAGAAGGAAAGATAGAATGTGAGGAAATGCCCCATGCTGATTCTTTGTTTATGATGGAAATCTATGATGAAGTGCGTCGACAAATTGATTTAAAATATCCATGGGAAATGGTAAGAAAGTTGTGAAGACCAGCTTTTTTTACTTTATGAAAATGCAACAACGGTACAAGTAGATATTTCAAAGTTTGTTTAGTATAATATTTTTAGAAAGAGAATGGATAAGTAATTATGAAATCATTGTTTTATACTACTTTAGAAAAAAATCCGATCATTGCAGCGATTAAAAATGATGTTGAATGTGATTGTTGTTGTAAAATGGAAAATATTGAACTAGTTTTTGTGCTTTATGGAGATGTTTGTAATATAAAAGAAATTGTGAAGAAACTACATGATGCTAAGAAGAAAGTGATGGTGCATGTGGATTTGATTGAAGGCTTTTCCAACAAAGAAATTATCGTTGATTTTATCAAAGACTATACGTTAGCGAATGGAATTATATCGACAAAACCAGCGATGATACGCCGAGCTAAAGAATTGTCACTATATACTGTACAACGTGTGTTCATCCTTGATTCAATGTCCTATGAAAACATTGAAAAATTAGTTGCACTTAGTCAGCCGGATTGTATGGAAATATTACCAGGGTTAATGCCGAAAATAATAAAAAAAATAGTACAAAAAATCAATGTACCACTCGTCGTTGGTGGTTTGATTAATGATAAAGAAGATGTAGTTGCAGCACTTGAAGCAGGAGCAATTTGTGTATCGACAACCAATTCTCATGTTTGGCAAATGTAAGGGAGTGAATTTATGAAAAAATATGTTATGGCACTGGATGCAGGAACAACTAGTAATCGTTGTATTTTATTTAATGAATCAGGAAATGTGTGCAGTATTGCAAGAAAAGAATTTCGTCAAATTTTTCCAAAACCAGGCTGGGTTGAGCATGATGCTAATGAAATCTTTTCTACACAGTATGGTGTTGCCACTGAAGCTTTGTCTTTGATTGGAGCTAATGCAGAAGATATCGTGGCAATTGGGATAACCAATCAAAGAGAAACAACAATTGTATGGGATAAACTAACAGGAGAACCAATTTATAATGCAATCGTATGGCAGTGCCGTCGTACGTCTGAATACTGTGATACGCTGAAGGAAAAAGGGTTAACAGATAAATTTAGAAGTAAAACGGGTCTAGTAATTGATGCTTATTTTTCAGCGACAAAATGCAAATGGATTTTAGATCATGTTGAAGGTGCAAGAGAAAGAGCCAAAAAGGGTGAACTACTTTTTGGTACTGTTGAAACATGGTTGATATGGAAACTGACAAAAGGAAAAGTGCATGTAAGTGATTATTCGAATGCATCACGTACAATGTTATTTAATATCAACACATTAACATGGGATAAAGAAATATGCGACGAACTGGATATACCGCTTTGCATGCTTCCAGAAGTAAAACCATCTAGCTGTGTTTATGGAATGACAGATGAGAGAATGTTTGGAGCACCAATTGCGATATCAGGAGCTGCAGGGGATCAACAAGCTGCTTTATTTGGACAGACATGTTTTAATGCAGGTGATGTGAAAAACACTTACGGAACGGGCGGGTTTTTATTGATGAATACAGGTGATAAGCCAGTATTTTCAAAAAATGGACTTGTAACGACGATAGCGTGGGGATTAGATAATAAAGTAGAGTACGCATTAGAAGGTTCGATTTTTGTGGCTGGAGCTGCAATACAGTGGCTAAGGGATGAACTGACATTAATTGATAGCTCAGAGGATTCTGAATACATGGCTACAAAAGTGAAAAACACCAATGGTTGTTATGTTGTGCCTGCGTTTACTGGTCTAGGCGCGCCACACTGGGATCAATATGCAAGAGGAACGATCGTGGGGCTTACTCGAGGTGTAAATAAATATCACATCATTCGAGCTACACTTGATTCGTTGTGTTATCAAGTCAATGATGTTTTAACGGCTATGAAAATGGATTCTAAAATTGATTTGTTGACTTTAAAAGTTGATGGAGGCGCCAGTGCAAACAGGTATATTATGCAAACACAAGCCGATATTACAAACATCACTGTAAAAAGACCGAAGTGCTTAGAAACAACAGCACTGGGTGCGGCGTATTTAGCAGGTATTGCAGTAGGATATTGGAGTAGTAAAGAAGAGGTTGTGAAGAATTGGGAATATGATTGTTCATTTGAACCAAGGATTGATGAGTCTCAAAGAGCTTCAATGGTCAAAGGTTGGAATAAAGCAGTACGATATGCCTTTGATTGGGCTAAAGATGAATAAGCTTTGAAAATTAGTTTTGATTTGTTATAATAAAGATATAAAAGTGAATATTTGCAAGAGAAAAGAGCGAAGCAAACAAACATGAAAGTCATGTAGGTTTTGTTTCGCTTTTCATATGAGAGGAGAGGGTAAGATGTACGATGTAGTGATTATTGGTGCTGGTGTCTGTGGCGCAGCCATCGCAAGAGAATGTTCAAAGTATCATTTAAAAATTGCAGTGCTAGAAAAAGAAGAAGATGTTTGTTGTGGAACATCAAAAGCCAATAGTGGAATTGTTCACGCTGGATACGATGCAAAAGAAAACACATTGATGGCTAAGCTGAATGTTGAAGGCAATAAAATGATGACAAAGCTTAGTGAAGATTTACAAATACCTTTTATAAGAAATGGTTCAATTGTTGCATGTACAAGTGAAAGTCAACTGCAAGATCTTGAAATGTTGTATCAAAGAGGAATCAAAAATCATGTTGAAGATTTAGAATTGATTAGGGATAAAGAAAGAATTTTTATGATTGAACCTAATTTATCAGATGAGGTTATTGCCATACTTTATGCAAAAACTGCAGGGATAGTGTGTCCTTTTGAACTTAATTTAGCGATGGCTGAAAATGCGAAAGACAATGGGGTTGATTTTTATTTTAATCATGAAGTAGTTGAAATAAAAAAAGAAAAACAGTTTTATAATATCAAAACAAGCACAGAAGAATTTCTTTGCAAAATAGTAATCAATGCAGCAGGTGTGTATGCTGATAAAATTCATAACTTCGTAAGCAAAGAAAAAATAAAGATCATTCCTCGTAAAGGAGAATATTTTCTGCTTGATAAAGTTGTAGGAAATCATCTCAAACACACTGTATTTGCGCTACCTGGTAAACTTGGAAAAGGAGTGCTTGTTACACCATCGGTTCATGGAAATATTTTAGTTGGTCCCACTGCAACTGATATTGATAATAAAGAGGATGTCTCCACAACAATCCAGGGAATACAGGAAATAAAAAGTAAAGCAGGACTGCAAGTGAAGAACTTACCTTTGAACCTTTGTATCACTTCTTTTTCTGGATTAAGAGCAAACAGCAACCATCATGATTTTATCATTGAGGAAGTTATAGATGCCCCTAATTTTATTGATTGTGCAGGCATTAAATCACCTGGATTAAGTGCAGCACCGGCAATAGGAAAATATGTGAGTGAATTAGTTGTTAAGTTGTTACAGCCAAAATTAAAAGAAAACTTCATTGCTAAACGTAAAAGTATTGTGCATTTTAAAGATTTAGATTACGAAGAAAAACAACTTCTTTTAAAAGAGAAACCACTATATGGTCAAATAATATGCCGATGTGAAATGATTAGTGAACAAGAAATTCGAGAGTGTATTCATACAAGTATTGGGGCAACTACTTTCGATGGAATCAAAAGAAGAACACGGGCAATGATGGGAAGATGTCAAGGAGGGTTTTGTAGTATTAAAATTCTTGATATTTTAAAGGATGAGTTGAAATGCTCAAAAGACAAAGTTAAAAAATCAGGAAAAAATTCTTTTGTATTAGCACAAAATCATGAGGGTGAATGTTATGAAGACAATTGATTTAGTTATTATTGGGGGTGGTCCTGCAGGATTAGCTGCAGCAATTAGCGCAAAAGAAAATGGCGTACATGATATTTTATTAATAGAAAGAAGTAATGAATTAGGTGGAATTCTTAATCAGTGTATTCACAATGGATTTGGACTTCATACATTTAAGGAAGAGTTAACAGGGCCAGAATATGCAGCACGGTATATTGCTAAGTTTAATGAACTCCAACTTCAAGCTTTATTGAATACGATGGTCATTGAGCTTACAAAAGATAAAATTGTTACAGTGATCAATTCAGTGGATGGTTGTGTTCAAATTCAAGCGAAATCAATTGTTTTAGCTATGGGATGCCGTGAAAGAGCAAGGGGAGCATTGAATATACCAGGATATAGACCAGCCGGGATCTACAGTGCAGGGAGTGCTCAAAAATGGGTAAATGAAGAGGGAGTGCTTCCAGGCAAAGAAATAGTAATCCTTGGCTCAGGAGATATTGGGTTAATCATGGCTAGAAGAATGACATTAGAAGGAGCAAAAGTAAAAGTTGTAGCTGAACTCATGCCATACAGTAGTGGATTGAAGAGAAACATTGTGCAATGTTTAGATGACTATAACATACCCCTGTTGCTAAGCCATACTGTTGTCGATATCCATGGAAAAAATCGTGTTGAAGCTGTTGTGATTGCGAAAGTTGATGAAAATCTTAAGCCAATAAAGAAAACGTATCAAACAATAAAATGCGATACGTTGTTGTTGTCAGTAGGTTTAATTCCTGAAAATGAATTAAGTAACTCAATTGGATTATCGATGAACTTAAAAACAGCGGGCGCAATAGTAGATAATCATTTACAAACAAGTGTTGATGGGATATTTGCCTGTGGCAATGTCCTTCATGTCCATGATTTGGTAGACTATGTGTCTAGTGAAGCTTGTATAGCCGGAAAAAGTGCTGCTTCTTATTTATTAAAAAACCAAAGTACCAATTGCGAACAATTTGAAATCATTCCTGCTGAATTTGTGCGCTATACAGTTCCCAATTTTATAAAAAAACAAAGTGAATATGAACCCTGTACAATTCGCTTTCGAGTTACTAAGGTGATTAAAAACGCATCAGTGTGTATTTATTTTGATGACAAACTTGTCTTTAAGAAAAGAAAGAATATTTTCTTGCCTGCTGAAATGGAAGAAATTACTTTAAGCGATAAGTTGTTAAGTGAATATACAAATTGTGAAAAGATAACAATTAAAGTGGAGGAATTATAAAATGAAAAGAAAAGTCTTAACATGTGTGAATTGTCCACTTGGTTGTACATTAACAGTTGATTTTAATGATGTTGAAGTTATTAAGGTACAAGGAAATACGTGTCCACGTGGAGTTACTTATGCAAAAGATGAAATTTTCTTTCCAAAAAGAATGGTGACATCTACTGTAAAATTAATGGGGTGTGAAGAACGTATTTCTGTAAAAACAAGTACTGCAATTTCAAAAGATAAGATTTTCGAAGTTATGAAGTGTATAAAAGAAACTGAAGTTAAGCCACCCATTGAAATTGGAGATATCATCATAGATGATGTTGCATCAACAGGTGTCAATGTTGTAGCGACTAAAGAAAAAAGGTACTCGTAGTACCGAGTCATAAAGATGTGTGTTATGATTGGCGATAAAAAAACTGTCTCTATCAATTTAGATAGGGACAGTTTTAACGAGTAGTTAAGAGCTTATAAGTTAATTTTATTCTCCATTAGATATCTTTACAATGAAGATGTAATCACTTTTATATGTTCCTGCTTCAGGATATTCAAACAATAATCCTTCAGATATACCACCTACTGGTGCCTCAATAGTTACTCTTACTTGATCAGCTGGAACACCACGATCATTAATTAAATAATTTTCGATGTTTATCTTTGTTTGTTCAGGATTGTTTTGAACAGCTTTTGTACTTAAATCCAGGATTGTGTATCCACTGACTTCTGTTTCTTTTTTTCCAAGTGAGACAGTGTAGTTAATTGTTGAACCTGGTTTTAAGTTACCATTATCATTGCTTATGATGTATCCTTTTTCAACTGTATCAGAATAGGCTTCTGTGCGTGTTCCAGGAATGAAGCCCTTGCCAGTAATTTCATTTCTGAAGGTAGCTTCTAAAGTTCCTGCATAGGATTTTATACTTACGGATTCTGGACCTTTTGAAATTTTAAATTCATAAACTTTTGAATTACTACTGCTTTTTCCTTGAGAAATAATTGATCCCTTTGCTACAGTGTCACTGTATACTTCTGTGCTTGTACATGAATAGCCACTAGCGCCTTGGCTGTGTGCTGTATTGACTGTAGATTGACATGAAGAAAGACTACTATAACTAGAGCTATGCTCAAATACTCCTTTTGAAACAGTGTAATTAATCGTAGTACCCACTAGTTTAGAACCACTGTCACTACGCACAACTTTTCCTTTTGAAATTGTATCATGATAAACAGAGCTTGTTTGAGTTCCAAGTTTCATTTCTAAACCTTCTAGGTATGTCTTAAGTTCATCTACTGTGATGTTTGATTTACTATCTACTTGAACTGATTTCGTGTTTGCAACAGTAATTGTAACTTTTGTTGCCAGCTTTACTACTGAATTTTTAGTAGGGTTGGTACTTAAAATTGTTCCTGGTTCTTTGTTGCTAGAGTCATCTTTTTTAATTTCATAGGTAATGTGATTGTCTTTAGAATAAATTGAATCATTTGTTGTTTCTAACCAATCTATTACGTCAGCTTCTTTTTTATCCACAAAGTCTGGAATTACTACAGAACCTAATGAAATGTATACTTTGAGTGTTGCATTTGAAGTTAATGTTCCACTACTAGGTGTAGTACTAATTACTTTGCCTTTCTCGGTGCTATCGGCATAGTAATTAATAAAGTCAACTGCTATGTCGTTTTCTTTTGCCCACTCTTCAACTTCCTCTTGAGTTTGTTTTTTAAGATTTGGGATTTCAACACCTTGTCCACCAGAAATTTCAACTGTTACTGAATCTCCTGTTTTAATCATTTCTCCAGCTTTTATTGATTGAGAAATTACTTTTCCTTCATCAACTGCAGTACTTACAACAGTTTTAAATGTTACAGTGATGTTATTGGTATTAGCCCATGCTTTGATGTTCTCTTGGCTGTAATCACTAAAATCTGGCATTGTTAATTCAACTCCAACATTTTCCTCGCCAATAGAAATAGTAACAATAATCATTTCACTACGACGAACTTCTAAATCATCGACATTAATTTCTATAAATGAATCTTTTGAAATTGTTGTGCTCGTAACGTATTCGTAGGTTACATCGGTGAATTTGTTGTCTTCAAAAAATTTAATTATTTCATCTTTACTCATGTCTGGTAATGATGGTAGTAAAATGAGTAAATCAGGATCGGGACCATTTGATATTTCAATTGTTAATGTGCTGTCCTTATCTAATACCTCATTTGCCATTATACTTTGAGAAATAACTGTGTTTTTCTCATGGTCTTCACTGTATTGATAAATAAGATCTACTTGGTCTTCAAGCTTGTTTTCATTTATCCAAGTTTTTACTTCTTCAACTGTCTTATCTTTGAAGTCGATAACATTGATTGCATTAGGAGTTGAAAAATAAAACAAACCTGCTGAAATAGCGATAATTGTAATAGTAATGAGTATACCTAGTAACTTTATCGTATTTTTGTCATTAAAATTCATAGTTTACGTGTCTCCTTTTAAAGTTTATTATATCATAAACCTAGTTCAAATAATTACATTTAAAAATTATTTGATGAATTAATATTACAACTAATTTGCTAAAATATAAATAAAATACTTTGATTTTATGCATGAAAAATATGTTAAAATAATCAATGAGGTGGAAAACAGATGGAAAACAATCATATTATTTTTATTGCGAGTCAATTAAAAGTTGAAGAAATGCAAGTAGTTAATACATTGAAGTTATTAGAAGAAGGAAACACAGTTCCTTTTATTGCTAGGTATAGAAAAGAGATGACGAAAGGGCTGGATGAAGAACAAATCTTAGTTATTCAACAGGAATATCAATATCAAGTTAACTTAGCAAAAAGAAAAGAAGATGTTTTAAGGTTAATTGAAACTCAAGGAAAATTGACTGAAGATATAAAAAAATCAGTAGAGGTGTGCACTAAATTATCTCAAGTGGAGGATATTTATCGTCCTTATCAACAAAAGAAAAAAACACGTGCTACAGATGCAACTGCAAAAGGTTTAAAACCATTAGCTGAATACATATTGAGTTGTCCTAAAGAAGGTGATGGTTTTAAAGAGGCTGAAAAGTACATAACTGATCAAGTTACGACAGTGGATGAAGCAATTAGTGGGGCTAAAGACATCGTTGCAGAGTTTGTAAGTGATAATGCTAAATTAAGATGGAAAATTAAGGAATCGATTGAAAAATATGGATTATTAGTAACTAAAGAGAAAAAGAAGCATGATGATGAGAAAAAAATATATAAAATGTATTATGATCGTCAAGAGAAGCTTCAAAGCATTGCTGCACATCGTATCATGGCAATTGATCGTGCTGAAAAAGAAAAAGTAATTACGGTAACTATCAAGTTTGATGAAGAGTATTTAATTAAATATGCGATTCGTGGAATTACAAAAGATAAACCAACGGTTGTCTTGAATTTAATTGAAGAAGCAGTAAGAGATGGATTGAAGCGTTTGGCGTTTCCTAGTGTAGAAAGGGAGGTGCGTTCTGAGTTTTCTGAGCGTGCATCTTTACAATCCATTGAAGTATTTACAATGAATGTTGAAAGATTGTTGATGCAACCACCAATTAGTGGAAAAATGATGCTTGGGGTTGACCCGGCATTTAGAACTGGTTGTAAGCTAGCTGTGATTGATGCGACTGGACAAATGTTAAAGATTGATGCAATTTATCCTCATAAACCAATCTCTAAAACTGAAGAAGCAAAGAAAAAGTTCCTTGAAATACTTAAAGCATATCCCATTGAAATCATTGCGATTGGAAATGGGACTGCAAGTCGAGAGACAGAAACTTTTGTAGCTGATTGTATAAAAAGCAATAATTTAGAAGTACGATATACAATTGTTTCCGAAGCTGGTGCATCAGTTTACTCAGCAAGTGAATTGGCTAGAAAAGAATTTCCTGATTTGCAAGTTGAACAACGTTCTGCAATTTCAATTGCAAGACGACTACTGGATCCACTTTCAGAATTAATTAAAATTGATCCTAAAAGTATTGGTGTAGGGCAGTATCAACATGATTTGCCTGCAAAACAATTAAATGAACGTTTGGATTTTGCTATTTTAAAATCAGTAAACCGTGTTGGTGTTGATTTAAATACAGCAAGTGTTGAACTACTGAGTCATATTTCTGGATTAAATAAAAGTATTGCAACAAATGTGGTTGCTTATCGAAATGAAAATGGAAAGTTTACGAATCGTAAAGAGCTTTTAAAAGTAAGTAAATTAGGATCTAAAGCATTTGAACAAGCTGCTGGATTTTTACGTATTGTTGGCGAAAAAGAAATATTAGATATGACATCCATTCATCCTGAAAGTTACTTGGCAGCAAAAAAAGTGATGCAACATTTACAAATTAGTGAACTTGGTACAAAGGAAGGAATACAGAAAATCAATGTTGCAAGTAAAGATGAGTTAATGAATCTATGCAATGTTGATGAGTATACACTCAATGATATTTTAGATGCATTATGTTCACCACTTCGAGATTACCGTGATCAATATGATGGACCACTACTAAGAAATGATATTTTAACTCTTGAAGATTTAAAAATTGGCGAGCATTTAGAAGGGGTTGTCCGTAATGTTGTCGATTTTGGTGCTTTTGTTGATATTGGATTAAAAGAAGATGGGCTTATCCATGTCTCAAAATTGTCAAAACAGAAAGTAGCTCATCCTTCTGAGCTTGTTGCGATTGGTGATATTTTGGACGTAGTTGTATCCAACATTGATGAAGAAAGACATAAAGTACAATTAAGTTTGATTGATTAGGTAGAGTTAAATCTACCTTTTTATATATAATTAGTGTAAAATTAAAATATTGAAAAAGAAGGAGAATAATGTGATATGATCTTATTTAAAAATGGATTAGTTTTTGATGCAGTAAGTAGTGAGCCTTCAGTTTGTGATGTTTTAGTTGACGATGGAAAAATCCTGAAAGTTGATGTTAACATTGAGACAAGTGGCGAGTGTGAAATTATTGATGTGAGTGGATGTCATGTATATCCTGGGTTTGTTGATGCTCATTCACATCTAGGAACAAGTGGTACTGCTATTGGTTTTGAGGGGCAAGATTATAATGAGCCTACGGATATTTTAACGCCTCATTTAAATGCAATTGATGCAATTGAACCAATGGATGTTTCATTTAAGGAAGCTTATTGTGGTGGTGTTACAACAGTTTGTACAGGTCCAGGAAGTGCAAATGTAGTTGGTGGTCAATTTATTGCAATTAAAACTTTTGGTAAGCGTGTTGATGATATGATCATTGATCCTTGTACATCAATGAAATGTGCATTTGGAGAAAACCCAAAACGTTGTTATAAGGATAAAAATAATTATAGTCGTATGTCTACTGCAGCAAAACTAAGAGAAATCTTATTTAAGACAAAAGAGTATGAGGCTAAAATCAAAGCGGCTGGTGATGATTCAAGTAAAATGCCACCTTTTGATATGAAACTGGATGCTTTACTTAAAGTGCTTAGAAAAGAAATACCTTTAAAAGCTCATGCTCATCAAGCAAATGATATTTTTACAGCATTACGAATTGCGAAAGAGTTTGATGTAAAAATCACACTTGAACATGTTACAGATGGCAGTTTAATTGCTGATGATTTAGCAAAAGAAAATGTTATGCTTGCAGTAGGACCTTCACTGGGTCATGCAACAAAGTATGAATTAAAAAATAAATCATTTAAAACCCCAGGAGTTTTAGCTAATGCAGGATGCCATGTAAGTATCATTACCGATGCTCCAGTTATTCCACAAGAATATTTGCCACTTTGTGCTGGTTTAGCAATTAAAGATGGAATGAAACCATTTGATGCACTTAAAGCAATTACAATCAATGCAGCTAGACATATTGGTATTGAAAATCGTGTTGGATCAATTGAGGTAGGTAAAGATGCTGATCTTGTTATAATGGATGGCTCTTGTTTTGAAGTGAAAAGTAAAGTTGTTGCAACATATATTAATGGAATAAAAGTAGCTTAGGAGGATATGTGGATGAAAACATGTATAAAAAATGGTTTAGTTTTTACGGTTAGTAAAGATACGCCAGAGTACATTGATATTTTAATTGATGGAAAGCAAATTGTTCAACTTGGAGCAGATTTGCAGGTAGATGATGAAACTGAAGTTGTTGATGCTAGAGGGATGAGTATTTATCCTGGTTTCATTGATTGTCACACTCATTTGGGATTATTAGGTAGTGCAATTGGTTTTGAAGGAAGCGATGGGAATGAGCCTACGGATAGTTTAACTCCTCATCTACGTGCTATTGATGCGATTAATCCTCAAGATGTGTCATTTAAAGAAGCACTTAAAGCTGGAATTACAACAGTAGCTACAGGGCCAGGAAGTGCGAATGTTGTCGGTGGTCAGTACACTGCAATTAAAACGGTGGGACATCGCATTGATGAAATGATTGTAAAGGAAATAGTTGCGATGAAGTGTGCATTTGGAGAAAATCCAAAGCGTGTATACAAGGATAAAAACAATTACAGCCGAATGTCTACTGCTGCTAAACTTCGTGAGCTATTGCTTAAAACTAAGGAATATGCCAGTAAGAAAAAACTCGCAGGGGATGATATTACAAAAATGCCACCTTTTGATATGAAACTTGAGGCAATGATTCCAGTACTTAATAAAGAAATTCCACTTAAAGCTCATGCTCATCAAGCGAATGATTTGTTTACTGCAATACGCATCGCAAAAGAGTTTGATGTTAAATTAACACTAGAACATGTCAGTGATGGAGCACTTATTGTGGATGAATTAAAAGAAGCAAATGTTCCTCTTGCAGTAGGACCACTTTTAGTTGAAAAAAGCAAGTATGAGTGTAAGAATCTAAGTTTTGATTGTCCAGTTGCTTTATCAAAAGCAGGGATTGAATTTTCTTTAATTACTGATGCACCAATTATTCCACTTGAATACTTGCCAATGTGCGCTGGAATTGCTGTACAACACGGGTTGGATGAAGCTGCAGCACTTCGCTCAATTACAATTAATCCGGCAAAACATCTTGGAATTGAAGATCGTGTGGGTTCAATTGAAATAGGAAAAGATGCTGATTTAGTACTTATTGATGGTGATCCATTTGACATTGTGGATACAGTTAAGCATGTTTATGTTGATGGAATAAAAGTAGTTTAAGTAGAATAATTAAATGCTAAGGGTTTAAAATTCTTAGCTTTTCTTTTATAATGGTTTTTGTGGAGGGTAAGAATAATGAAAAAAATAATATTGTTGATAGGGTTAATAGTTATGATAAGTGGTTGTGTAAAGGTGGATGATTCTTTTGATAGTTTAGATGAAACAAAACCACAAACTAATGAATCAACAACGGCAGTTGTTACAGACTCTAATGATAATACTACAGAAACCGTTGATAGTGAACTTGAGGATGAAAATGTTGTCGTAATTGAAGATACAACCATGAGTGCTACATTTGAAGAAAATGTTGCTTCAAATCCTTCGACGATTACATTCAATGAGGATAATACTTTAACTACTTATTTAAATTTGTGTTCCTTGTTTGAAAATGTAGAAGGAACATATGAAAAAAATGGTTCAAAAGTAACATTGCGATTTGAAAATACTGGATATGACTTTTTAGATGCAACAGATTATACTTTTGAATTAAATAAGAACACATTAACACTTGAAAAAGGGCAAATGTTTAGTTGTGCGGGTAGTGAAGTTGAAACATATGAACTTAGAAAATAGAGGAAAATTATGAATATTGGTTTTATATCACTGGGTTGCAGTAAAAATTTAGTAGACAGTGAAAAGATTATGGGGATGTTAAAAGAAGCAGGATGTACTATTGTTACAAGCAGCAAGCAAGCTGATGTTATTATGATTAACACTTGTGGTTTTATTAATCCAGCAAAAGAAGAAAGCATTAATACAATTTTAGAGATGGCTGAATACAAGTCAGGAAGGCTAAAAAAATTATTGGTTTTTGGATGTCTTGCAAAACGCTATAAAGAGCGATTGATTGATGAACTTCCTGAAGTTGATCGTTTTATTGGAGTGGATGAATATGATAATTTAACAATGATTTTAGAGGAAGAATTAGGATTATCGTTTAAAACTAGTTATGGAAAAAGCAGTCGAGTTGTTTCTACAAAACCATGGATGGCTTATTTGAAAATCGCTGAAGGCTGTTCAAATTGTTGTACATACTGTGCAATTCCACTTATTAGAGGATCTCTTTCTTCATTTCCGATGGAAAAACTTATTGAAGAAGCTCATGATCTTGCAAGTAAGGGTGTAAAAGAGCTTGTTTTAATTGCACAAGATACGACTCGCTATGGAGAAGATTACTACAACAAAAGAAGACTGGGCGATTTGTTAGTTGAATTAAATAAAATTAGTGGCTTGCACTGGATTCGTATTTTGTATATGTATCCTGATGAAATTGATGAAGATTTAATAAAAGTAATGAAATCTTGTGATAAGGTTCTTCCGTACTTTGATATTCCTGTTCAACATGGTGATGATGAAATGTTGAAAGCAATGAACAGAAGAGGAAGTGTAGAAAGTATTAAAAATACAGTTAAATTAATACGTGATACTTTTGAAATGCCAATATTAAGAACTACTATGATAGTGGGATTTCCAAATGAAACAAAACAACAATATGAAAACATGTTGCAGTTTATTGAAGAAATCAAATGGGATCGATTAGGGGCATTTACTTACTCCAAAGAAGAGAATACACCTGCTTATGATTTTGAAGGTGATATTGATGAAGATATAAAAGAAGAAAGATTGTCAAAACTTATGCAACTGCAACAAACAATATCCGATGAAAAAAATCACCAATTAATTGGGAAAACATTGGAAGTATTAGTTGAGAATCTTGATGGATTATCAAAAAAATATGCAGGAAGATCAGTGCATAGTGCACCTGATGGAATCGATGGAACAATCTATTTCACAAGCGATTATCCAATTGAACTTGGAACATTTGTGAATGTTAAAATCGATGCTGCAAGCAATCACGATTGCTTTGGTGTTGCGACTAAGGTTTAAATGAATGAAAAAACACGAATTATTAATAAGAAGGTAGCTATAATTCTTATAAGATTGTGTTTTTTTTATTTTAATAGCACTTTATTTTCTGTATAATTAAAATATAGAGATTCATAAGTAGAAAGGAAGGTTGGGTATGATAATAACAATTAGTAGGCAGTTTGGTAGTGGAGGTAGAGAAATAGGTAAAAGGCTTTCAGAAGCACTAGGATATGAATATTTTGATAAAGAGTTAATTACTAAAGTTGCTGAAGATACAGGCTTTCATGAAGATTACATTGAGGAGAATAGTGAATCAATTTTTAATCGTTTTTACCCGTATACTTTTGGAAGAAGTTTTGTTTCTTATCAACAACTTCCAACAGATACAATACACATTGCACAAAATAAAATTTTAAAAGAAATTGCGAAAAAAGATAATTGTGTCATCATCGGAAGAAGTGCTGATGTGATTTTAATGGATTACAATCCATTTAAGGTTTTTATTTATGCATCAGATATGAATTTTAAGGTTGAGCGTTGTTATGACAAGGTGCCAGAAGATAAAACCAAATCTTTAAAAGAAATGCAAAAGGAAATACAGCGAATTGATAAAGAACGTTCAAAATATTATGAGCATTACACAGGACAAAAATGGGGTGTAGTGAGTAATTATAATTTATGCATTGACGTATCAGTAATCGGGGTTAAAAAGGCTGTTGAAATACTTGTGAGTTTAATCAATAAGTAATTTCAATTCATTGTGTTACAACCGTGTTAGCGGTATAATAATTTTATGTAATGTCCAAACGGAGGAGAATATGAAGAAAGTAATTGGAATTGATTTAGGTGGTACAAATGTACGCGTTGCAAAGATTACAGAAGATGGCCAAGTACTACAAGAAATTAAAAGTCCGTCCTATGCACAGGAAGGACCTGATCGTGTTAACCAAGTGTTGATTGATCTTGTTGGACAAATTGATAATTGGCAAGAATGCGTTGGAATCGGAATTGGTGTTCCAGGACCTGTTGATACTGTTAATAACGTTATGTTAATGTCAACGAATTTACCTGGTGCTAAACAATACCCATTCGCAAAAAATTTAACTGATAAGTTTAATTTACCAACATATCTTGATAATGATGCTAATGTTGCTGGACTTGCAGAGGCTTTATTAGGTGCAGGAAAAGGGTTGCCTGTTGTTTACTATGTAACTCATTCTACGGGAATAGGTGGAGCTCTTGTCGTTAATGGACAAGTTGTTTCAGGAAAAAATGGACATGCTGGTGAAATAGGCAATATCGTTGTTGATCGGCGAGGTATGAAACACAATCACTTAAATCCAGGGGCAGTTGAAAATGATGCCAGTGGAACAGCGATTACACGTATAGGAAAAGAATTAATTGGAAATCATATCAATGATGCAGGTGACGTATTTGATTTAGCACGAAAAAATGATGAAGTTGCGCTTAAAATATGTGATCAAATGGCTTATGATGTTGCGCTGTTGTTTTCTTCGATTGCACATGTTGTTGATCCTTATGCAATTATTGTTGGTGGTGGTGTTACTAAATCTAAAGATGTGTACTTTGAAAAGGTTCGTGAATATTTCGATAGCTTAGTTCATCCTCCGATGAAAAATATTGAGATTAAACTTGCAGAACTTACAGAACCAGGAATTATTGGTGCGGCAATGTTGCCGATATCTCGTGGTCATTAAGAGGAGAAAAGATGAATAAAAATATTATTGAGAAATATGCAAATCTTGCTGTAAAATTAGGTGTTAATATTCAAAAAGGGCAGCTTTTAGTTATTACTTGTCCTGTTGATTGCGCATTTTTTGCTAGAGAATGCACAAAGGCTGCTTACGAACTAGGTGCCAAAAAAGTTAATATTCATTATGTTGATGATGTGTGTGAAAAATACGATTTAACATATGCAGATGTTGAAGTGTTAAAAGATATTAAGCCATGGATGATTGATCGTAAACAAGATGAAATTGACCAAAAATGTGCTTATTTGTATATTGATTCAGATATCCCTGAAATATTAGAAGGAATTGATCCAAGTAAGCTTCAAGAAGTAATGATTGCAAAACAAACAGCATTTAAAAAATTTAGAAATTATACTTCTGCAAATCATGGACAATGGAGCATTGTTGCTGTTCCAAATCCAGCATGGGCAAAAAAAGTGTTTCCAAATCATGATGAAGAAACTGCCATGAAAATGCTTTGGGATGCAATTTTAAAAACAGTGTATTTAGATGAAACAAATGATATTGTTGAAGTTTGGAAAAAGCATAGTGATTCGATACAAAAACATGTCAAGATATTGAATGATTATAATTTTAAAAATCTTCATTTTAAAAATAGTAAGGGCACTGATTTACATGTAGAGCTAATTCTAGACCATGTGTGGGCAGGAGGAAGCGAAAATACAACGTCTTCTATTCAGTTTAATCCAAATATGCCAACAGAAGAAGTGTTTACTATGCCACTAAAAACTGGAGTTAATGGTACGGTGGTTAGTACAAAACCATTAAATTATCAAGGTAAACTAGTTGATGAATTTACAATTACGTTTAAGGATGGAAAAGCAGTAGACTACACAGCTTCAAATAATGGTGAGGCAATTAAAAACATACTTGAATTTGATGAAGGAAGTTCATTTTTAGGAGAAGTTGCCTTGATTAGTTATGATTCTCCAATTTCCAATAGTGGGATCTTATTTTATGATACATTATTTGATGAAAATGCTTCATGTCATTTAGCACTGGGAAGTGCCTACCCAATGAGTGTTAAAGATGGTGTAAATTTAAGTGAAGAAGAATTAGCGAAGCTAGGTGTCAACATTTCCATGACACATGTCGATTTTATGTTTGGTAGCAGTGATATGAGTGTTGTTGGTGAGTGCTTTGATGGTAAGAAAGTTGAAGTGTTTAAAAATGGAAACTTTGTATTTTAATAAATTAACTGTCATTTGACAGTTTTTTTTACCTCTATAAAATTTCAGATTTAATCTTACCTCTTGTTTATCAATAAGGTATTTTGTTTCATTGCTATTTTGACGTTTTTTGTTTACAATAAGTAATGGTGATACTATGATACATATTTCAGATATAAAAAAATATACACGATGTCCAAAAATTTATTGGAATTCATGTCATTTAGAAAATGAACCTTATTTTTCGTATGTGAGAATGGATGAAGCAATTAGTGATTTAGTGATTAAAAAATTATGGGTTAAAGATCCATTTATTGGGCAAAGAAATGATCCACATGAGCGTGCTTTTGAAGCTGCAAAAAACTATGAATGGTTAGTTAAAGCTCGTTTTAACTACAATGATATACGAATTAAAGTGCCTTTTATGCATAAAGTAGATGACCAGTGGGATATTTATTTTGTAGTTATAAGTGTATTGCCAAAAGATGAAGACATTCAGTACTATTGTCATACAATTTGGGTGCTGTTGATGTTGGGGTTTAAAATTAATGAAATTTATATTATCCATTTAAATAAAGATTATGTTAGAGATGATGAACTTGATATTCAGAAACTATTTAAAATTAGCGAATTATTTTACAATGCTAAAGGAAAACCAACAAAGAACATTACTAAGCACGTACTTAGTAAGTTAGTTGATTTAACTGATATAGTAAATGAAATGAAGGAATGCACTAAACTTGAATCATGTCATATAAAGAAATCGAAACGATGTGTTCGTAGAGTTAAATGTATGTATTATGATGATTGTTTTTTTGACGAAAATGAACTTGAAGATGATTCGATATTAACGCTGGTTTCTTCTCAGCACAAAAATGAACTATTTCAAGAAAACATACGATTACTTAAAGATGCGCCATTAGAAAAAATAGAAGGGTCTAGGCAACAGTATGCGCAGATCATGGCATCAAGAAATGATGGTATTTTTGTAGATAAAAATGCTTTACAATTTTGGTTAAGTAACAGTTTGAAATATCCATATTCATTTTTAGATTTCGAATGGGAAACCTATGCGGTTCCACCATATCGTGGTTTAAGACCTTTTGATGTTTCTGTTTTCGCATATTCATTGCATGTTTTAGATGAAAATGAGAATTGCACGCATCAATCATTTATGGGGATTCATGATTGTCGAGAAGAATTAATTCTTAAACTATTAAATGATTTACCAACTACTGGTAGCATTATTGCGTATAATGGTGATGGTGCTGAAAAAATACGACTGCAAGAACTTGCACGACAATTTCCAAAATACAAAAGAGATTTAGAAATGCTATGTGAACGCATTGTGGATTTATCTCATCCATTTTTGAATGGACTTGTATATGATATAAGAATGAGGGGGATGTATTCACTTAAAGTACTTCATTCATTGTTAGATAATACACATACATATAAAGATTTAGAGATACATAATGGAATGGATGCTGTATTTAAATGGAGAAGTTTAGACAAAAGTGATGAAGAAAACGAAGAAATAAAGAATCAATTGATGGAGTATTGTACACTTGATACTTATGCAATGGTACTTGTTGTAAAATGGTTGTATCAACTTATTGAACAAGATTGTAGTACATGAAAAAATTGACATAAATAAAAGACATTCAACATTGAGTGTCTTTTATTTCTTATTGAGCATTTAATGTGTACACGACAATTTCCGGTTCTGCAAGAAAACGGACATCATATAACGTAGTACCTAAACCGTTTGTAACATCTAATAAAGTTCCGTTAAGATTGTATCTACCTTTATAAAATTCCTCAGCGTATGTAGGTGTATAGTAAGCTCCAAATATAGGGAAATCTATTTGTCCTCCATGCCCATGACCTGCAAAAAACAAGTCGGTTAAATTTTGTGGTACTTCTAGAACTGTATCAGGTGTATGGCATAAAACAATTGTATAGTCTTCTTCTAGAACATTTTCAAATGGAGTTTCAAAGTCTGGGTTTCCAAGTGATTGTGAATCCAGTCCAATCAAAACAATACTTTCATTTGAATTTTTTCTCAATCTTCTTCTTTGGTTAGTGATGACTTCAAAATTAGATTTGTAATAAATTTCTTCTACAAGTTCTTTTGTAGTGTTACTTTCTAAATCATGGTTTCCAAGTACAGCAAATTTTCCATAGGGTGCTTGAATTTGTGTTAATAGCTCAATGAGTTCATTTTGTATTTCATCAGTGGGCATATTGCTTGATGGATGATCAAATAAATCTCCACCGAATAAAACTACATCAGCATTTTGGGCATTAATTTCTTTTAACATTGGCTCAAATCGTTCTTTATCCATGTATTGATTGTAATGCAAGTCGGAAAAAAATAAGATTTTAAAGCCATCCATTTGATCTGGTATGGATGATGATGTAATGCTTTCGTGTCTTAGCGTCAAGTTTTTGGGAGAAATCTGTGTAGAATATAAAAAGACACTGAAACCAGTGATGATTAATATAATGAATGATACTAAAATTTTTGTTGTTTTTTTCATGATTTTCCTCTTTTACAAGTTAAGTTTATCATAAAAATGAAAACTTGTGTACCGAGCTTTCATAAAGTTAAAACTTCTACTCAAACTAATATTGAGGTGAATAAATGGAAAACAAAAAAAGATTTTATTTAACTTATCTGTTTAGCTATTTAGTAGGAGCATTAGGAACGACACAGTTAATACCTTATTTAAAAGAGAATGGATTTGATGATATACAAAAGGGTTTTATTTTATCAGGGATTGCGCTTATAACACTTGTTAGTCAATTCTTATTTGGTTATGCCTCCGATAAAATAAAAAAAATTAAAATATTTTATTTAATCAGTTTTGTACTTTGTGTAGCTCTTAATGTAGCCTTATTTTCATTGGTCATTGAAGATTTTTGGATTGCATTAGTATTGGTTTCGTTTATTGGAGGTGGAGCAAGAAGTTGGCAAGGAATACTGGATACCTGGGTATTTCAAGTTGATGATGTTAAAGATAACTATCCAAAGTGTAAAGCCATTGGTTCAGTAGGATGGGCATTGGGTAGTTGGGGTGCAGCGTTGTTGTTGTCTTTTTTTGATTTTTGGCTACTGAGTATTTTTGTTTTATCATTTGGATTGTTTTCATTTTATAATTCAACAAAATTAACTGATTCAAAAAGAAAAAATAGTAAACAAATTGAGGTTCAAGATTTAAAAATATTAATTAAAAATAAATCATATGTTTCTTTAGTAGGAGCTTTGTTGATTTTATTTGCGATGGGGTGTGCTGATATTTATTTAGTCGTTGATAAGATACTTTCCATTGAGGGAACAAGTTTTCATGTAGGTTTGAAGTGGGGGCTTCAGTCACTTGCAGAAGCACCTGTTTTTTTGTTTGCGACAAAGTATTTAGATAAATATAAGAAAAGCAATTTACTCATCTTTGCCTCCATTATGTTCGGGGTACGATTTATTTTATATGGGGTAATACAAAATGTATGGTACCTTGTGCTCGCTGCACTTATGCAAATGCTAACTTTTCCTATCGCAATAATTTCTTCAAAAGAAATTATTGATAAAATTATTGATGAAAAGCTAAAATCATCTGCCCAGCTTGTTGCTATGAGCATATACATGGGTTTATCACTATTTATTATGCCTATTGCTACAAATGCACTATCTTTGGCTACATCAATTGATTTTGCGCTATATTGTGTTGCCTCAATGTCATTTATTGCAATACTGTTTATGATTTGGTTTAAAAAAACTTCTGATTTGTAATTTCCTTTTATTATGCTAGAATAAATAAAGAGGATAAGTTATGTCAAAATTTTTTTTAATTGATTTAGATGGAACGATGTTTCATGGAACAAAAATAATAAAAGAAGCAAAGATTTTCTTGGATGAATGCATTAAAAATAACCAAGATTTTTTGTTTTTAACAAACAATGCTTCAAGAACACCTGAACAGGCTGCAAAACACATGATGGATATTGGATATGAAAATATTGAACCTCGGCACTTTTATACTTCAGCTATGGCAGCTGTGGATACTGTTGCAAAAACAAGTGATTTAAGAAAAGCCTATTTTATTGGACAAGATGGGTTAAAAAATGCCTTATTAGAGAAAGGATTTATCATTGATGAAAACAAACCTGACTTCTTATTTGTCGGTATGAATAAAAGTGGTAACTATGATTTATACTCGAAAGGGTTGCGTATGTTGTTGGGCAATGCTAAATTAATTGCTACAAATGATGACCGTATGTTATCTACTGAAAATGGTATGTGTATTGGCAATGGTTCAATTGTGGCACTGCTTGAGTATGCGTCAAGTCAAAAGGCAATGAAAATTGGGAAGCCACATCAACCAATAGTGGATTGTGTTTTAGATCATATAAACAAAACACCTGATGAAGTAGTGATTATTGGAGATAATCTTGAAACAGATATTCTTTGTGGAATAAATGGAAACATTGAAAGTATTTTAGTTACAACAGGTGTTCATAAAAGAAGTGATTGTGATAAGTTAAATATTTATCCGAATCGAATTGTAGACTCACTAATTGAATTATTATAAAAAAAATACACTCTCAAACTATATTTAAGTTTGTAGTGTATTTTTTTTGTTGATTAGTTTTGGGTAGTGTTTTCTTGAAGCGTAACTTCAAGTTCTACAATTTGGCGATCTCTTTCTATTTGTAGTGTGACTGTTTCACCAACCTCACGTTGTTCAAGATAGGAAGATAAATCTGTGAAGCTTTCTACAACTTGATCATCGATTGCTACAATGTAATCATTGGCTTGAACACCAGCTTGATCAGCAGCAGAACCTTCAAGTACTTCAGTGACATAAACACCGTATTTATTTAATCCATAGCTTAAAGCAGTTTGATAATCATCTACTGATAAAACTGATACACCTAAAGCAGGGCGTCCGCTAACATAACCATTGTTCAATAAATCTTCTACAACTGATTTCACGTCATCCACTGGAATCGCAAATCCAATTCCTTCAATACCTGTACCACTTGATTTTGCAACGACAAGACCGATTAGTTCACCGCTTGAGTTAAATAATCCACCACCTGAGTTACCACTATTTATTTGTGCATTAGTTTGTAAAAGGTTGCGTGTACGACCATCTTCTAAAGTAATTTGACGATCAAGAGCACTGACGATACCACTTGTAACTGTTCCGCCTAATTCACCAAGTGGATTCCCTACAGCGATTGCGGTTTCTCCAACGATGATGGATTCTGCATTTCCTAATATGACTGGTTTACAATCATCTTTTTCAATTTTTATAACAGCGATGTCTGCAACAGAATCACGTGCAATTAACTCTGCTGGGTAAGAGGTTCCATCATGAAGTGTAACTGTAATTGAAGTTGCATCTTCAATGACATGGTTGTTTGTTACAATATATCCATTTGTAGTATATATTACTCCAGAACCTGCACCCTCAGCAGTATAGCTTTGTAAAAATGATGTTTGTACAGATTGCTCAGTACTAATTTCCACGACACTATCACTTACTGCTGAAGCGACTTGTGCAACCGTAGAGGCTTCTGTATTTTCACTTGTTAAAGTAAGGGGTGTAGCGTTTTGATAGACAATGTTTTGTGAGGAAGATCCATAAAGATAAGCGCCAAATACTCCAGATGATAATCCAATACCTGCAGATAATATT
Organism: uncultured Holdemania sp.; assembly: GCA_964368495.1. Taxonomy (GTDB): domain Bacteria; phylum Bacillota_I; class Bacilli_A; order Erysipelotrichales; family Erysipelotrichaceae; genus CALVGQ01. The sequence continues at coordinate 35,159 of CAYJAJ010000006.1, forward strand.
GAACAAACTACGATGGTTTTAAGGTTTGTTCTTTTTTCTTTTTTTGGCTTATTGGCTTCTATGAACTCTTGAGTAGAAAAACTAGTTCTTTGTCTTTCTTCATCTATGATATCATGTATACTTTTTGTCTCTTTATTTTCTTGTTGTGAATTTTCGTTATTAAAGTTTTCCATAAAAGTTCTCCTTTATTTGTTTTACACACTTAGTATATTTCGTAAATATGTTTTTAGTATGTTTTTTGTGTGAACTTTAACTGAAATTTAGCTATTGTTGTATTCATTTAGAATTGCTTCAGCACATCGTAGTCCATCAAGACTACTGGATATAATACCTCCTGCATATCCTACACCTTCACCACACGGATAAAGTCCATTGACATTAATGCTTTGAAGTTCATCATTTCTAAGCATTCGAAAAGGAGAAGAAGAACGGCTTTCAAGTGCAATTAGTAATCCATTACTAAAGCCTGGCATTTTTTTATCGAATTCTAAAATGGCTTCTTTTAAAGCAATAATGATATCTTCATCGAACAAATCATGTAAATTAATTGATGTGCATCCCAATGAATAACTATTTTGTGGTAAAACTGTTGTTGTCTTATTTAAAAGAAAGTCTTGAGCAGCTTGTGCAGGTGCTTGATAAGATTGTTTAGCGAGTTCAAATGCTTTTTTTTCTAGATTTTCAATATAATTGAGTGAAGAAAATACATCTTTTTTATCAATTGATTTTACTTGAACTAAAAGAGCACTGTTTGCAAATATATTATCTCTTTTTGATTCACTCATTCCATTAACGACTAATTTCTCATGTTCACTGCTTGCGGCAACAACACTTCCACCAGGACACATACAAAAGGTATATACTCCTTGTTGATTAGATGTTTTCATAGTTAAGCGATATTCAGCACTTGCAAGAGATGGATGATTCACATGTTCTTTGTATTGTACAGTGTTGACCCAATCTTGAAGATGTTCAATTCGAACACCTATAGAAATATCTTTTGCCTCCATTGCAATTTCTTGTTTATAACAAGTCTTCAGGGTATCAATGGCACTATGCCCAATGGCTAAAACGACATGCGAGCTCATTAATTCTTTGTTGTTAACTTTAACACCGAGAATTTGCTTGTTTTTTATGATTAATTCATTCACTTGATGTTCGAAAAATATCTCGCCTTCAAGCTCAATTATTCGATTACGAATGTTTTTAACAATTTCTCTTAATTTGTCTGTTCCAATATGGGGATGTTGTTGGTAAATAATTTTTTCATCTGCACCAGCTTCAACTAATTTTTCTAAAATATAGCTAATTCGTGCGTCTTTGACACGAGTGGTTAACTTTCCATCTGAAAAAGTACCGGCACCTCCTTCACCAAACTGCACATTGCTGTGTGGATTAAGTATTCCAGTTTTCCAAAAATCTTCAACATCCTTTACACGCTGATCCACTGCTTTTCCACGTTCAAGCACAATTGGTTTGCATCCTGCTTCAGCAAGAGCTAGTGCACAAAATATTCCCGCAGGACCAAATCCAATCACAATAGGCCGTTCATCGAAATTATGGCAGTGAAATGATATTTTCTTTGGTTCATCTGCTAAAGTAATATCATTGTTTTTCTTCTTTAATAATTTTTTTTCTAAGGGTGTTTCTAATAAAACACTCACTTTATAACATAGTTCTTTCCTAGCATCCAATGATTGTCTAATAAGGCGATAGGATAGTATATCGCTTTCTTTAATATGACACTTTTTTGCAATAAATTTCTCTAAATTGTTCACATTTGAATCAATTGGACAACTGATTTGATTTATTTGTAACATTTTTATCACCCATTTCATTATACTTGAATGTTGTTTGTTTGTATGTAGTTAATGTGATAGTTTAAACTATTTCTAAAAAAAATCCCACATCTTAATGTGGGAAAGCAAGAATTACAATTGTGGGATTCCACGACAATACGTTTGAGCTATAGCATAATCATCTTCTAAAACAACGATATCGGCATCATATCCGGCTTGAATTAATCCTTTATGGTCTGACATATTGATCATTCTAGCAGGATTAATTGTACAAGATTTTAATGCTGTATCAAATGGAACAAGAACTTTTTCAACAAGAAGTTTTAATCCTTCGTTCACTTTTAGTGTGCTTCCAGCCAGTGTATCCACTTCAACTAAATGAGCACTACCATCTTCATAAATTTCAATTTCGTGTCCACCAAATATGAATTTTGACCCTGCTGGACTGCCTTTTGCCATTAATGAGTCAGTAATCATAACACAATAATCACTGTTTTTTGCATTAAAGAAAGTTCGAAGTGAAGCAATCGATGAATGGTTGCCATCACAAATGATTTCGCCATACATATCTTTTAAGTTAAGTGCAGCTCCAATCATGCCGTTTTTACGGTGATTAAACGGAGTCATTCCATTATAAACATGTGTCATAGATTTTGCGCCATGTGCAACAGCCATACATACATCTTCATAACTACATGATGAATGCCCAATACTTACCACAACATTATTTTCACTACAATAACGTGTTAAAGTATAATCTTGGTCATGTTCTGTAGCTAGGGTAACTATTTTTATTAATCCGTTAGCAGCTTCTTGATATTTGTTGAATTCTTCTATTGTACCTACACGAATATGTTCAGGTGGTTGAGCACCTTTATACACCATATCTAAAAATGGACCCTCAAAATGAATTCCTAAGATTTCTGCTCCTTGAAAATTTTGTGCATGAACTTTTGCGACATTTGAAACTGCATCAATTAACACTTGTTTTCCTTGTGTAATTGTTGTAGGACAAAAACCAGTAACTCCTTCTTTAGGTAGTTGTTTGATCCATTCTTTTAAACCATCTTCAAGTGCATAATTTGTGTCAAATCCATAAGCACCATGTGTATGTACATCAATAAAACCTGGAACGATGCGCTTATTATTATAGTCAACATCTACCTTTTTTGTACCATAAGGATAAATATGAACAATTTTATTATCTATCACTTCGATTTGAGCTTCAATAAACTGTGTTGCAAACCATACTCTTTTACTTTGAATAATCATAAGGTTCCTCCTTTTTATCACTTTTATTTTAATTCTTTTTTATATATTACACAATTAGAATGCAACAAATCTTTAAAAAAATTCATTTTAGTGTATAATGTTGTTTAATGTGGAGGATTTAGTATGAATGATGTTTTATTTTCCTTAGTAGTTGCCGTGTTATTTTCAGTAAGCTTTTTTATTGCTTTACAATTTAAACAACAATACACATTAAGAATAATGATGAGCTTATATCAAAAAGAAGATCCTCATCAATATTTACAACAACTTGATACTTTTTTATCGAAATGGATTATTTCTAAAAAAATACGAATTTTGTTAAGTGTTGATGCTTATGTGATGCTTAATGATACAGCAAAGGTTAATGAAATATTTGATTATTTATCAAATAGTAAATTAACTGTATTGGATCGTTTATCTTTGCTTCAAAAACAAATTACGTATTATGTTGAAAACAAAAAGCATCAAGAAGCAATTGAATGTTATGAAAGCTACGTTTCTATTATTTCAGGAATCAAAAATAATAAGAATTTGTTGGCTAACGCAGAAGGACTAGAATCGCTTTTGGATGTTTATGTTTATCATAAAAAAGATGTAAAAGAATATTTATTAAATCAAATTGCAGATGAAAAAAATGAAACTGTAGTTGGGGTCTTATATTATCGACTTGCAGTTTGCGCATTTTATAATAATGAGCTTGGTGAGTGCAGTGAATATTTAAATCGTGCTTTTGAAAGATTTAAAGGATCAAAGTTTGAAGAAAAGCTACAAAGCATTATTGAAGATAACAGTAAAATTAAGGATACAATTATTTAAAGCATATTAGAAATATGCTTTTTTTTATGAAATATAGGATTTTAGTTTTTTTGGTTAATATTGTAGTAGAAGTAACTTTCAAGCATACAATGAAATGAGGTGAGTTTATGAGAAAAAAGCAAATAGTTTGTTTGTTGGCAATTGTTGCTTCAATGTTGTTTTCATTCGTGTATTTTGTAGTATTTAGTGGATTGGACAAAGCAGATACAAATGATAATTCATTAATTGTAGTTAATGAAGAACAACAAGAAGTACTTGAAGGTGAAACTACACTGTATTGGATTCAGATGGGAGTTTTTACAAGTGAGTCATCCTACAGTGAACTATTAAAAAAATTTGAAGATTTAAATCTGGAATCAATTGTTGTGAATGCTTCATCTAAGCAAATCATTGTGGTGGGGTGTAGTACAAATGAGGGTGAGTTATTGAATACTTTGGATGTTGTAATAAATAATGATTTTGAATATATGAGAAAAGAAATGACTTTTTCTGATGAAGAACAATTAGAGATGTTAAGTAAGAAAGAATATAAAACGATATTGGAGGGATACGCATATTAAATATTAAAGAATTACCTGAAGATGAGCGTCCTAGAGAAAAAGCACTACGTTTTGGAATAGAAGTGCTTAGTAATCGGGAACTGTTGGCGATTGTAATCAGGCATGGCTATAAAGACTATAGTGCATTAAATATTGCCGATGATTTATTGGCAATCTCAAATGGAATGGCTAATTTATCTTCTCTTGATTTAAACGAAATCAAAGAAATTAAAGGTTTGTCCAATGCTAAAGGCTTACAACTTTTAGCATGTTTTGAGATTGCTAAGCGAATGTTGTTGGAGGAAAATTACCACAAAGATGTAATTAGTGATCCAAAATCATTAATGAATTGGTTACAGTTGAAATTAGGTAATCAAAACCAAGAAATGTTGCTTGTTATTTATTTGAATGTTAAAAATGAAATTATACATCATGAAATTTTATTTAAAGGAACATTGGATAGAAGTCTTGTTCATCCAAGAGAGATATTTAAACAAGCTCTACTTAGAAGTGGAGCACGAATTTTAGTTGTACATAATCATCCTTCAGGCAGTGTAGAGCCTTCCATAGATGATATTTCAATTACCGAACGATTAGTTGAAATAGGTGAATTGATGCAAATATCGATTCTAGATCATTTAATTGTGTCAAGAAATAAAGTGTTTAGTTTTAAACAAGCAGGATTAATGGATTGAAGTTATCGAAATAAACCAGTATAATAACACTGGTGATAAAAATGAAACTAAATAAAATTCAAAAATTTTTATTAAGTTGTATAGGTGCAATCGTTGCGCTTTCTTTTGCGTTGAATGTAATGCAGATGACTTCAACAATTCCTTATTCTAGTGAAGCTTACTCACTTGTTAATATGTTACGTTATTCTTTGTTTGAATATCCTATTCGTTCAGTTAATGAAAGTATAGATATCATAAGTCGCACATGGTCTTTGGAAGAAGAAAATGAAACATTAAGACAGCAAGTGCAAGGGATAGCTTCACTGCAGGCAAAATTGGTTGAGCAACAACAACAAATCAATGAGCTTCAAGAACTGAATGAATTGAAAACAATACTTACAGAATATGAAGTTTATCCGGCAACTGTGCTATCGCGTTCTTATGAAGGATTTGATAGTCATTTGACAATTGATATTGGTCTTGAAGATGGAATTGAAGAAAATTATGCAGTACTTTCTTCTAAAGGTTTGGTTGGTCGCGTTGTAGAAGTGTCGAACAATCAATCGGTAGTTAATCTTTTGACGGTTGCAGATGGATCAAATAAGGTCTCCGTAAAAGTAGTGATTAGTGATGGTGTTCAGGCTGATGCAATTTTGGAAAGATACAGTCATGAGGAGCAGGCATTTGTAGTTAAGTTGCTTGACTCAAATAACACAGTTACAGAAGAAATGGATGTCATTACAAGTGGTATGGGTGGAGTTTTTCCTAGTGGGTTATTAGTTGGTGAAATTAAACGTGTTGATGAATTAGAAAATGCCATTGGGATGGATATATTGGTTGAACCTGCTGCTGAGTTTGAAAATTTGAACTATTTATACGTGGTGAAGAGGGTAGATAACTAATATGACTGAACTAATATTTATTGCATTTGCCTTTGTAACTGATTTTATAGTCACAAGTGTAATTCCAAACGATCCTTCAATGAGTCATTTTATCTTTATGAGTAGTGCTGCATTTTCAGCAATGCTTTGTGTAACAAAAGAAAAAAATTGGTATCAAAGTATTTGTATAGCATTTTGTGTTGGTGTTATTCTTGATTTCTTATCCTATAACACATTCATGCTGTACACTCCAATTAGTGTTTTATGTTCACTTGTTTTATATCAATGGCGCAAACATGTCGGAGAAACGATACTTGAACAATTGATGTTGTTGCTTTCGGTCTTGTTTGTAAAGGAAAGCCTGGTTTATTTCTTTATGGTTATAGGACATGGGTTTACCTTGAGTTTCACAACATTTCTATTAAATCGTTGTATTACAACTTTAATGTTAAATGCTCCAATCGTTCTAATAATACTTTATATATATTCACTTAAACAGGAGTTTGATTTCAAACTCGAAGAAAATAAGAAAAAAGCAGAGAGAAGACTTTTAAAAGATATCATAGGGAAGTAGATGACTACTTGCCTTTTTTTGTTCTATATCCTGGTAGGATTCATATAATGTATTGGGTGATGAATATGAACTATAAAGATAGCTGTAGACAAAGAATACAATCAAGAAGGGGTTATAGTAACTACAAAGATAAAAATATTTTTCTTAAAAGCTTATATAGTATTGTGATGCTATTTTTGCTTGTTTCTACTGTTGTGTTGGGAGATTTAATTAATAAAAATAATGGATTTGATACTCTTTTAGCAAACTTAAATTCAATTATTAAACCAATTCAAACATTTGAGTTGGGAAATTGGATTCCATTTGAAAATTGGTTTGCTCAAGATAATGCAGTAGAAGTAAGTGTGTCTTCTCATTATGAAGAACTGGAAAACCAATACTTTGAAGCCCTGAATAATCAAGTAGTGAGTGTGGATGATGGGATAGTTTTATATGTTGCATCACAAGCAACCGGAGAATTGGTACTTATTAAACAAGATAACGGAATAATTGCAACTTATGGTTCAATGAATGAAATTCATGTTGATGAAGATGATCGGATTTTAAAAGGGCAAATTTTAGGTTTAACTGAAGAAGTTGTCTATTTGGATTTTAATGATAATGGAAATGAAATAAGTTATATGGATGCACTAGAAAGATGAAATTCAAAGTTCATCTTTTAACTTTTTTGTTATGGATTGTAGCTTTTTTAAATGATAGTATCAAACCAATAATCTTTTTGTTTTTGATGATGACAATTCATGAACTGGCTCACTGTATGATGGCATGGTTTTTTAAATTAAAGGTAAGTCGAATTGATATGTTTCCTTTTGGCTTATGCGCTAAAATTGAAAAGTTAGAATCCCAGTCTTGTTTAGTGCAAATATGTGTAATTCTTGCAGGGTTATTAATTCATGGAGTGATTCCTATTTTATTGCTATATTTATATAAAGTTGATTTTATTTCTTTGGTGTTTTATAAATGGTGTTTAATGATGAATTTTCAAATATGTTTATTTAATTGTTTACCCATTTATCCGCTTGATGGATCAAGAATTTTTCAAGCGCTGTTATTAAGTGTTTTTTCATTTTATACTACAAAAAAAATAATATATCTTTTTTCAGTGATATTTTCTGCAACTTTTTTTATGTTTATAAAAGTAGAAGCGTCCTCATTGCTTGTTTTTTCACTATTGATATTCATCAATTTAATACAAATAAAAGATATGAAATTAGAAGCAGCATTGCATAAAATTAGTTGTGATTTATTAATATTTATTTTAATGGTTTATGTATATGTTTATCAATAGGGTTAATAATTGATTTGTAGATAAAATATTTTAAAAACAAAAGTCAAGCCTCTTATTTTATGTTATAATTCTTAAAGAAGGCGAGTGATAAGATGAAAAAACGTATATGGTTATGCTTATTTTTAAGTTTAATGACACTTACTGGTTGTCGTTCTGTTACACCAAAAGTTGTCTATACAGTGTATCCGATTGGTTATATATTTGATCGATTAGCTGGTGATAGAGTTGAGAAAGTTTCAATTCAAGAAGATGTCATAGTTCAAAGGGCAACTGTGGATGATTCTTATGAATGGATACTTGAAGATGCTAGTTTGTTTTTGCATATTGGTACTTTAGAACCATATATGGAAATATATGGAGCGACAATACGAGAAACCACACCAACACTTGATTTATCGATTAAAAGCAGTATTTATAGTTTTAAAAGATACACAAGATTTAATGTTGATAATGTGGAATCATGGGTTGAAACTGACTATTATTCGGATGAAGTTATGAGTACTATAGATACGAATACCCGTGATTTATATTTATGGACTGATCCAATCTCGATGGTTTCAATGGCTAGAGAAATAAAAGGGTGGCTTCAAACTGTATTTCCAGAAGATGCAAGTATTATTGAAGATAACTTTTTGGCTCTTGAAAGTGATTTAATCAGATTAGATGCTGATTATCAAAATTTATCTTCACAATTAAAACTCGAAGGGCAAACTGTCAAGTTTGTATCCATGACTGCAAGTTTTGGTAATTGGCAACGAACATATGGTTTTCAAGTTTATCCGATAATTTTATCAAAGTATGGAGTGCTTCCTACAGATGAACAATTAGAGGTAATAAAGCAGAGAATTATTAATGATGGGGTAGAATACATTGCATATGAACCAAACATGAGTGAAGATATGGTTGAATTATTTAATAAATTGGAAACTGAACTTGATTTGGTAAGGGTGAATTTAAGTAATTTATCTAGTATTAATGAAACACAGAAAAATGAAAACATGGATTACATTTCGATTATGTATGAAAATCTTAGTACACTTGAGAATATGGCTAGTTATAATATTGGTATTACAGAAGAAGCACAAGGGGATGAAGAAGATTTATCAACTAGTGATGATGAATAAGAGACCGTTTATGCGGTCTTTTTAGACTTAGGAGACAAATATGAAAAAAATGATGTTGGTGGATGGAAATTCATTGTTGTTTAGAGCTTTTTATGCAACTATCTATGGTCGCCCAATGACTACAAGCGAAGGTATATACACAAATGCTGTTTTCGCATTTGCAAACATGATGAATAAAGCAATCGACTTAATACAGCCTGATGCAATTCTAATTGCATTTGATTCATCAAAAAAGAACTTTAGACATGAATTATATAGTGAATACAAAGGCGGGCGGAAAGAAACTCCAATCGAATTAATTGGTCAATTTCAAATTATTCGTGAATTTTGTGATGCAATGAATTATTGTCGCTATGAAAAAGAAGGAATTGAAGCAGATGATATTATTGGTAGCATGGTTAATAAGTATTCAAATTACGATATTAATATTTTAAGCAGTGATCGCGATTTACTTCAATTAATTAATGAAAATGCATCTGTTTGGTTATTGAAAAAAGGTCTTACTGACATTGATGAGGTGACCAATGATAACATCATTGAAAAGATTGGCGTTAATCCAAAACAAATTATTGATTTAAAGGGATTGTCTGGAGATAAGTCAGATAATATTCCAGGAATTCCAAAAGTTGGAGATAAAACAGCGCTTAAATTGCTTAATGAATATCATTCATTGGAAAATATAATTGAAAACAGCATAAATATTAAAGGAAAACTTGGTGAGTCAATTACTACATATAAGGAGCAAGCACTACTTTCGAAACGTTTAGCTACAATTAAGACTGATGAAGAAATACCACTAAATGACTATGATTTTACTTATGAACCTAAAGTAAATGAACAAATGGCTTTTTATCAGAAATATGAGATGAATTCTTTAATTAGAAAGCTTCAAGAAAATTCAGTTAAAGAGGTTAAAGAAAGCACTACCCAAATTCAACATGTATTGAAATGTCCTAGTGAGTTGCTTCATGAAGATGTGTTAATCCTTTTTGATATGGACTTAGAAAATCCTTATTTAGCATCATTGTATGGATTAGCGCTGAAGGATGAAAAAAATAGTGTTTATATGGTTTTAGACGATGTAATGAAGGACGAGTGTTTGTTGTCGTTTTTATCAAGTAATTTATCAAAAATGAGCTATGATGTTAAAAATGTTATGCATGTGCTTAATCGTTATGATTTAGTTGTCAACCATTTGAGTTTCGATGCAATGATTGCGATATTTTTGTGTGATACGACAATCAATAGTTTAGAAAAAATACAAATTAAATATGATTTTAATTTGCCATATCAGCTACATGAAATTTATGGCAAAGAAAACAAAATGACTTTACCTTTGTTGTCTCAACAAATAGAGCATATTGGTGCTAAAGCTGATTTGCTTTATCAAGCTGCAATAAAATCAAAAGAAGATTTAAAAACTTTAGAATTAGAGTCACTGTTTTATGATATTGAAATGCCACTAGCAACAGTCTTGTTTAACATGGAAAAACAAGGAATTCATGTTGATCAGAATTGTCTTGATGATATTTCAAAAACAATGAAAGATAAAATTGATGAAATAAGCTCACGAATGAATGAGTACACAGACGAAGAAGTTAATTATAATTCTCCTAAGCAGTTAGCAGTGCTTTTATTTGATAAATTAGGATTAAAAGAAAATAAGAAACGTTCTACATCGATAGAAATTCTTGAAAAACTAAAAGGTAAACATCCAATCATTGATGATTTAATTAGTTATCGAAAATATCAAAAATTAGTAAGTACTTATTCAGAAGGACTTAAAAAATCAATTTTCAGTGATGGGAAAATTCATACAATTTACAATCAATGTATTACACAAACAGGAAGATTATCAAGTACAGCACCAAACCTACAAAATATTAGTGTTCGAGATGAAGAAGGTCGATTGGTTAGAAAAGCATTTGTTGCCACTGGTGATAATGTCTTGTTGTCTGCGGATTATTCGCAAGTGGAGCTTAGAATCCTTGCCCATATGGCTAAGGAAAAACGCTTGATTGAAACATTTAATTTAGGGATTGATGTTCATACACAAACTGCATGTGATATATTTGAGGTACAACAAGATGAAGTGACTTCTTTACAAAGACGACAAGCAAAAGCCGTTAATTTTGGTATTGTTTATGGAATATCTGATTTTGGTTTATCTGAACAGCTTCAAATAAGTGTTAAAGAAGCACAAGCATTTATAGAGAAATACTTACAAACATATCCAAATATATCAATATTTATGAAAGAAGTAGTTGATTTTTGTATAGAGAATGGATATGTTAAGACAATTTTAAATCGCCGTAGAGAAATAAAAGAGATTCATGATAAGAACTATATGATTAGAGAGTTTGGTAAAAGAGCTGCAATGAATGCACCGATACAAGGAACGGCAGCAGATTTGATTAAAATTGCAATGATCAACATAGAAAAAGAGTTAAAAGCAAGAAAATTAAAATCAAAAATGATTTTGCAAGTACATGATGAATTGATTTTTGATGTTGTTATAGAGGAGATTGAAGTAATGAAAGAGCTAGTTAAATCACAAATGAAACATGCGATGAAACTTGATGTAGAACTTGAAGTTCAAGTTGAGTGTGGTAAAACTTGGTATGAGGCAAAATAATGCCAGAACTTCCTGAGGTTGAAACGGTAGTTAAAACTCTTGAACAATTAATTAGTCAAAGAAAAATTACCGATGTTCATGTACTTTATGATAAAATATTAGATAGAAATACAGAAGAATTTAAACAAACAATAATAAATCAAAGTTTTTTAGGCTTTAAAAGACGAGGTAAGTATATTATTTTTCAGTTAAACAATTGTGATTTAGTAGTTCACTTACGCATGGAAGGTAAATTCTATGTCAAAAGTGTCGATGAGAATTTTGATCATCACACGCACATTCAGTTTTTCTTAGATGATGGAAGAAGATTGGATTATCATGATGTAAGAAAGTTTGGAACATTTGAAATAATTGATAAATCAGACAATTATGATTGTTTTAAAAAACTTGGTCCAGAACCATTTAGTGAAATGTTTAATGAAGAATATATCAAGAATAAAATTAGAAACAAGAAGATTGCCTTAAAAAAAATGTTGTTAGATCAAAGTTTTGTTGCAGGCATTGGAAATATTTATGCTGATGAAGTGTGCTTTAGAATGAAGCTACATCCATTGCATTTAATTAATGATTTATCAGATAAGCAAGTAAAGGAATTAATTATATCAATACGATCTGTGTTAAGTAAAGCAATTAAGGCAGGTGGTAGCACAATTCGTAGCTATACATCATCTTTAGGTGTGAATGGATTATTTCAACTTCAAATTGATGTGTATGGAAGAGAAAATGAACCCTGCACCAATTGTAAAACTCGAATTAAAAAGATAAAAGTTGGGGGAAGAGGGACTTGTTTTTGTCCTAACTGTCAAAAAATATAAATAAGCACTAATGGAGGGGTTATGAAAAGAGTCGCAATTACTGGGACAATTGGTTCAGGTAAATCAATGTGTAGCTTAATTTTAAAGAAATTAGGTTATACGGTCTTTGATTGTGATGAAGTTTCTAAACAATTGCTTCAAAGAAATGAAAATGGTTATCATCAAGTGGTAAAAAGATTTAATTGTTTAAACAAAGAACACGAAATTGATAAAGAATGTTTGGCATCGATTGTCTTTAATGATACTGAAGCAAAACAAGATTTAGAGGCTATTCTTCATCCACTTATTTTAAATAGGATGTTTGAAGAAAGTGAGCGATGCAAAAGTCAAATATTCTTTGCTGAGGTACCTTTGTTGTTTGAATCAAATTGGCAACAATATTTTGATGTCGTTCTTGTGATAAGCGTTCGCGATGATATTAGAATAAGTAGAATGAATGAATTTAGAAATATGGATAAGTATCAAGTGATGCAAAGAATGAAGTCACAAATGAGTGAAAAAGATAAAATAAACAAAGCAACAAAAGTAATTGAAAATAACGGAAATACTGAACAATTAGAAAAGGATTTAATTGAGTGGTTAAATACTTTGTAGGAGGAGCTATGGATTTAAAAGGAAAAGATGGATATAAAGTTGAGTGCTCATTTGCATTAACGAATGAACAAATTTATTCCTTAATGCAATGTTATCAATCGTGCATAGGGTCGTGTGCTGTATCACTGTATTTAACACTTATTAGTGAGTCGATTGAACAAAGAGGGTTTGATTTGCACCAGAGAATTTGTGCACTTATGGGAATTGATATTGTAGCGTTTGAACATGCAAGGAATGCTTGCGAAGAATACAATTTATTACAGACTTACGCAAATGAAAGTGATTCAAAAACTACATTTATTTATGTAGTCAAACCTGCGCTTTTGGTGAATGATTTTGTTGCGCATGCAGTTTATGGAAGAAGATTATTTCAAGTGGTAAATTCTAAAGTTATTGAGGCAACAAAGTCAAAACATATTCAACCTATTTACGATAAATCGGATTATAAAAATATATCAAAGAAGTTTAATTCACAAAAACTACAAGCTTGGAATAGTGAGGATGAAGTAAAGTTTAACAAAGTGAAACCTATCTATACCTTTAATCAATCAATGGATGCACATATTCGTTTTGATTATGCTACTTTTTTACAAGAGAGCACTAATTTATCTTTTCCGATAGAAGCTAGAACAAAAGAAGCACTTCAAATTATTGGTGAGCTGGCTACAGTTTATGGTGTTGCTTCTGATAGAATGCGTATTTTGGTTGGTCATTGTATTAATAATTCTACAAATGTGCTTGATATTCAGAAGTTAAAAGCGCTTGTTTCTTATGAAAAACCAAAAGAAACAAAAGCTAAAAATCCTTATGATTTATCACCAGTTTTGTTTTTGCAAAACATACAAGAGGGAATACCGGTAAGCAAAAGTGATGCCAAAGTATTGGAAGACTGCGTGAGCAAATACAGGTTAAAACAGGAAGTAGTTAATGTATTAATAGAAACCGTATTAAGAAAAAATAATAATCGTTTAAATACTGCGTTTGTAGAAAAAATTGCAACATCCTGGGTAAGAAGTAAAATAGATACTTTAGAAGCAGCTTTAGAGGCTTCTAAGGAAATTGGAGTAAAACAATCAAATTATAAAGTTCGAAAAGTTGAATTGCCAAAGACATTTGTTGATGATAGTGATGTAGCTAAAATGAGTGATGAAGAATTGAATAAACTTAGAGAAAGACTAAAAAGAAATGGAGGTTAATTTAGATGAAACCACTTAATTTTAAAGTTGAAGTAAATGATGAAGTTTTAAAAGAAAGAAATAAGTGCATTGAAATGTTAAAAAAAGATGAATATCTTTTGGAATTATGTGCAAAATCAAATATAGATACTAGTTTAATTGAAAAGTATCCATATCGTTTTTTAAAGTGGATTAATGGTATTAAGCTTTGTGGAAATTGTATGGGATTAAGTGAATGCAAACAAGAGAATATCGGGAAAGTTTATCATCTAAAGTATGATGGCTATTTGGACTTTGTTTTACAGTCATGTCGTTATACAAGAACAAAACAAAAAGAACTTGCTCATCTAAAATCGTTTGCTATCAATGATATGCCTTCTACTTTAAATAATGTATCAATTGGACAATTGGAAACAAATGCATTAAATGGCATTGCTATTTCTGAAGTAGATTATTGGCTACAAAGTCCAAATGAAATTGGATTTTATCTTCATGGTAAAATGGGGGTTGGAAAAAGCACTTTAGCAGCATGTGCATGCAATGAGTTGGCAAGGGAGAATAAATGGGTTGCGTTTGTTAATGTTCCAGATTTTGTAATGAGAATGAAAAGTTTATTTAATAGTCCAGAGGAGTATCAAAAACAAATTAGAATCTGTCAGAATGTGGATTTTTTAGTTTTAGATGATATTGGAGCTGAAAGTGTAACTGCGTGGGTAAGAGATGAACTATTATTTCCGATTTTAAATAAAAGAATGGATGAAAAGAAGTTCACGTGGTTTACTAGCAATGAAGACTTAGATAGTTTGCTAGAACATTATTCATTTAGCTCAAAGTTTGGTGAAGAAAAAATGAAAGCAGTTAGAATAATGGAAAGAATTAAAACTTTAAGTAAAATGCATATCATTGGTGGTGAAAATCGTAGGGTTTAGTAAAATTCGATAGTTAGTGTTTTATTTCACAAAATAAAATGATATTATATTATTGGATAAAAGGAGATTGTCAAATGATTGAACGCATAGGAATATTAACTTCAGGTGGAGATTCACCAGGAATGAATGCAGCTATTCGCGCTGTTACAAGAATTGCAATCGCTAATGGAATTGAAGTCATTGGGATTAATGATGGATATAAAGGGCTTGTTGAAGGTAACTTTAAAGAGCTAAATAAGTTTGATGTTAGTGATATTATTGATCGTGGTGGGACAATATTAGGATCAGCCCGATTAAAAGAGTTCAAAGATATCAAAGTTCAAGAAAAAGCTATTCAAACTTTAAAGGAAGCCAAAATTAATGCTTTGGTAGTTATTGGAGGAGACGGTAGTTATCGTGGAGCAATGGCACTTACTAAACTAGGAATTAATTGTATTGGTTTACCAGGAACGATTGATAATGATATTCCTGCGACTGATTTTACTATTGGTTTTGACACTGCACTTAAAACAGTTGTTGAATGCATTGACAAGCTTCGTGATACCTCAAGCTCTCATCATCGTTGTTCTGTAGTTGAGGTTATGGGAAACCGATGTGGAGATTTAGCTTTTTGGTCTGCGATAAGTTGTGGTGCAGAAGCAGTAATCACCCAAGAAACTGGTTACGATGAAGAAGCACTACTTGAAAACTTACATTATTTAGATAGCGTACGTAAGAAAAAACATGCAATTGTTGTGATTTCTGAAAAAATTACTGATGTCAATGAATTAGCACGTAAAATTAGTGCCAATACAGGATTTTCAGGTAGAGCTACTGTTTTAGGCCATATTCAACGAGGCGGAAGTCCAACACCGACAGATCGAGTTTTGGCTGCTAGAATGGGTGAAAAAGCTGTTGATTTACTTATTCAAGGCATCGGTGGGCACTGTGTAGGCATAGTAGATAATGAAATTGTCTCTTATCCTATTGATGAAGCTTTAAAATTACCAAAGGCATCGAAGAAATTATTTTATCAGTTATTTGATAGACTGATTTAAGGAGGAAATATGGTAGGAAGAAAAACTAAAATTGTTTGTACAATTGGACCGGCAAGTGATACTCCAGAAATGATTGAAAAATTAGCAAAAGCAGGAATGAATGTAGTGAGATTCAATTTCTCTCATGGAAGTCCAGAAACCTTACTTCCAAAAATGAAAATGGTAAGAGAAGTGAGTGACAGAATTGGAATTAATTTAGCGGTGATGTTAGATACAAAAGGACCTGAGATCCGTTGTGGAGTTTTTGAAAATGGCGAAGAGGAATATCAAACTGGTGAAATTGTAACTTTGCATCGTGAAGAAATGGTTGGTGTTCATGAACATTTTTATGTTAATTGCAAAGAATTGTTTGAGGATATAAAAGAGGGTGAGTTTATCCTGGTTGATGATGGTAAAGTTAAGTTAACTGTACTTGAAAATAAGAACGATGGAAAACTTGTGTGCCGTGTTGATATTCCGGGTGTAATAAAAAATCGTAAAGGCTGTAATGTACCCGGTGTTAAATTAACAATGCCATTTATTTCTGAAAAAGATGCAGAAGATATCCGTTGTGGCTGTGAAGCTGATGTCGATTTCATTGCAGCATCATTTGTAAGACGTGCAGAAGATGTATTAGAAATAAGAAAAATATTGATTGAAATGGGTAAACCAAGAATTCAAATAATATCTAAAATTGAAAATCAAGAAGGGTTTGATAACTTAGATTCAATTTTGGAAGTTTCTGATGGAGTTATGGCTGCTCGCGGTGATTTAGGGGTTGAAATTCAAACTCAATTTGTACCTATTTATCAAAAACAAATTATTAAGGCAGCAAATATTCATGGTAAACCAGTGATTACAGCAACACATATGCTAGAATCTATGATCTCTAATTATCGTCCAACTCGAGCAGAAGCGAGTGATGTTGCTAATGCGGTATTGGATGGAAGCGATGCAATTATGTTGTCTGGTGAATCAGCGGCAGGTATTTATCCAATTGAAGCTGTTCAAACAATGGCAACAATAGCTGAAGCTACAGAAAAAATCATACCGTATAGAGAAAGATTAGAGTTATCAAAAAAATCAAGTAACAATACAATTCAAGATGCGATAGGGATAGCGGTATCAGATGCGACACTAACACTTGAAAATGTAGGTGCTGTTGTGGCCTTTACACAAGGTGGAACTACCGCACGTAGAATTTCTAAGTTTAGACCAGTTGTTCCTATTTTAGCAGTAACATTTTCTAAAACAGTCCAATGTAAGCTAGAAAGTAATTGGGGAGTTACACCAATTTGCTCTGATATTCAAAATGATATGACAAATGATGATGAGCTAGCTTGTACAATTGCTAAAACTTTTGGTATTAAACCTGGACAATTAATTATTATCACTGCAGGATATCCAACAGGTGAGGGTAGTGCTAATATGATGAAAATCATTGAAGTTAAATAACATCATACAATAGAGATGAAAGTCTCTATTTTTTTATATAATAAAAAAAGAAATGACTTCCATTTAATAAGAAATCATTTCTTTTAATTTTATTTAACTATGATTGACAGTTTTTAATCGTCATCACCATCATCATTGTCATCGTCGCTGTCGTCATCACCATCATCGCTGTCGTCATCACTTTCGTCGCTGTCGTCATCACTATCATCGTCGTTGTCATCATCACTATCATCATCGTTGTTATCATCGTAATCATCACTGTTGTCATCGTAATCATCACTGTTGTCATCGTAATCGTCATTGTTGTCATCATAATCATTGTTGTCATCGTAATCGTCATTGTTGTCATCATAATCATTGTTGTCATCATCAATGTCGTCATTATCATCATC
>CAYJAJ010000006.1:53236-70832 GCA_964368495.1 uncultured Holdemania sp.
ATGTCGTCATTATCATCATCAATGTCGTCGTTGTCATCATCGATGTCGTCGTTGTCATCATCGTTGTCATCATCGTCGTCATCGTCGTTGTCATCATTGTTATCGTCATCATCGTTATCGTCATCGTCGTCATCGTCGTCATCGTCGTCATCGTCGTCATCGTCGTCGTTGTCATCATTACTTAACTCATGCTCTACGACTTCACCAGTTGTTGCATTAATTATTACTTTGTGTTCAACGTTATTTAACTCATATTTGACTTCATAAACGAGTATACCATCTTCTACATCAAATTCTATTTCGAAATCAGAAATATCTGCTGAATACCCATTACTTAAGAAATGAGAATAAGCTTTGTTCTTTGCATCCTCTTGACTAATGTACTCAGAAGAATTTGTTGTTCCAGTTTGGATAATTACATCACTTAAATCACGGCTTTCTTCTTGTGCAAGCAAACTAAGTTGACTTATTGTTAAATTGACTAATTCTTCAAGTACCAATGAGTCATCTTCATCTAATAGTTTTTCAATTAAATTGGCTTTTCCTGTTGAAATGTTGTGGGTAGTTGCAAGTTCTTGTATTTCATCTGAATCATCAAATTCTTGGTATAAAACTGCAGCATTTATTGATGAATTACTTAGAATTTTATTGATTTCCTCAACTAACAGGACACCTAATTCACTTGTATCATTACCATCGATTGATAAGAGGATTGAATTATGAAGCTCATTAATATATCCACTTTGAAGCATTGATCCAATTAAAGCATTAACTGCAGTCACTGGATCAGTGCCAACTAGGTCCATATCATCTAAAATAATTTTAGCGTCTTCATTTTCTGCGATGACACTGATTATTTTTTGATCATCTGAAACCTCCAATGTAATACTTGGATTAACATCAAGTGTAATTGTTAATGCAGAAACAGGAGCTCGATTGAAAGTTGTTAATCCACCAAGTACTAATGCGACAGTGAATGCCAAACCTACAATTAATTTAGGCCATCCAAATTTATAAGATGTCTTTTTCTTTTCTTTTTTTCTTTTTGCATCAATCTTATTGCATTCATCAAGAATAACATTATAGTTATCGTTTGGCCTTGTTGAATCGATGGCATCACGAATTTTCATTAAAAGATTTTCAGTATTCATCTTTGTTATCCTCCTCTATAATTTCTCTTAGTTTTTTCAACGCACGGTTGTATTTTGAAAGTACTGTTGATAAGTTTAAATTAAGTACTTCCGCTATTTCTTTATGTAGCATTCCACTTAATGCATGTAGGACAACTATTTGTCGTGACTCTTCACTTAATTTTGATAGTGCGTTTTGTAAAATATAAGTGTGTTCACTAGTTGTTTGAGGACTAACTTGAAATAAATTCTCGAGTCCTTCCTGCTCTTCAATAGCTATTGTTTTATTTTGGTTACGAATTTTCATTAACGCTAAATTTCTTGCTATTGTGAAAATCCAAGCCATCGGTTTGTTTTGAGGCTTGTAGTTTGGTGCAGCATCGTAAACCTTAATAAAGGTATCTTGAACAATGTCTTGAGCATCTTGTGGGTTTTTAACTATCGAATACGCAAAACCGTAGACAGCTTTTTTTGTTTTTTCATACAATTCATGAAATGCTTCTTTGTCTGATTCACCTATGCGCAATATCAGTGAGTCTTGAATAAGGTCAGCAGGGCTAATAAAAGCATTTTCCTGAAGAAGTGTTATCAACAATAATTTCATAATAATCTCCGTATTCACTATATTAATGCAATAGAATGATGATTTATTGCATTTATAGCATATTTTTTTTATCTGTTTAAGATTATAACAAAATTTGCTCAATAATGGTTAAAAAAGATGCAAAAATTGTCGAATTATTGTAAAATAATTATAAGCAAATCCTTTTTGTTATGCTTTTTTGCCAATCATTAACAAATTCAAAATAGTTTAATAATGATATACTTGGCTGGATGGAGGAAATTATGAGTTCTAAATTAAAAAACAAATATTTATATCTTATAGTGATTGTTTCTATTACTATTTGCCTAGGTTTATTTTATGTGTTTGTTATCTCAGGAAAAAATGAAGAAGAAGTTTTTACTCCAAGTACTGATTTAGCGGAAGAAGGCAATCAAGAAAAACCAGAAGAAATTGAAGATACATCTACTTTAGAGGTTGATTTGGTTGATTATGAAAATTATAGTTTTGATGAATTGGATTTTCAATTTATTGTTGCTAAAATTCGAGTGAAGTCAAACGAAGCGATTAATTTAAAATTAGATGGATTTAAAACAAATGAAGATATACTTCTAAGTGAAGTAGAATCATTTGTCACTGCTTTAGAAGCCAATGGATTATTTTTAGGAAGACTCAATGTATGGTATGAAATTTTGTCGCAAGACACATCAACAATTGCCAATATATTTATTCCAGTCAAAGATAAAGAGGCAACAAGTGTTACATTAAGTTTTGATTTCAATGATGAGTTTATCGAATTTGATTTAACAGGTAAAAATTCGGATGCTTCAATTTTCAAATATGAAGCTGATGATATCATTTTTGATGGAAGAAGTTATCAAATGAAAGTTTCTGAAGCATTTGAAATTACTGGAGACAAAATAACACGTAATTATTCAGATGGGTTTAGTGAAGACTACCTTTCACCATCTACTGCTGAGATGCATGCGTTTAATGTAGAAGTTGTATCGCTGTGGGGTGACGAAGTTGTTATTGAAGAAGCATATTATATTGTTAGCGAAACCGGAGAAGAGTTTGAAGCATTCAATGAACAATTCAAAACTGAAAAGTATGAAAATTTATTAAATAAAGAAGTAACTGATTTAGATAAAGGAATTGTTTTTTTTGAAACATTAAATCCTTCAGAAAATCCAATTACTTATGAAGGTATATTAAGACTTAAAATAAAAGGCCAAGATAACTATATAGTTATTAATGTAAATTTATAAAGGAGGATAAGTGATGAAAAAAATTCTAAAACTAATTTGCACCTTAACTTTAGCATTAACAGTAATTGTATCCTCACCTATAAACAAGGATATTGAGGTAAGTGCAAATTCAAATTATTCACTTAATTGTGGAACACAGTATGAAGTTGCTACTGTAAATAGCAGTGGTGGATTTGATAAAGTAGGTTGTCATAGTAATTTCTCTGATGCGAGAAAACAAATGTGGAACTACGGTGATGATGGTGTTATTCGTCATCATTCAAGTTTATCGCCTACAAAAATTATTGCGATGAATAATGGAGTTGCAATTTCATATCCAAAAAGAAGTGGAAGTACAACATTAACAATTACTGCTAGTGAAGGAAATTCGAATGGATATAAAACGACGTATGTTACACAACATCGTGAAATGAGTGACGCTGAAACACTTTCATATGATGGAAGTGGAAACGGAACAGTTTCTGTTTTGCTAAATGGATTTGAAGGAACAACTCAACTTAAAAACGTGGATTTGGTTCCAATTCGCTTCCTTGAAGAAGGAATTGAAATCACCCTGGGTGGAAATGATATTTCTTCTACTAATGAGCAACCTTTTTCATTAATTGTAAAACAGTCACATTATAAAGTTGAACAAAATGGAAACTATAAAGAGTTAGTATATTATGCATATTCAGGATACAACACGACACAATATAAAATGGCAGTAGGTCCTGCAGCGGATTGGATGAGTGTTGGTAGCAAATATTATAGTTGGGATAATTTTAATTTTTACAGTGATAGAGAATTCGAAGATCATGTAGGAACTTATTATAATTATTATCAATTTTTACCAGCGAGAAGTCAAAGTGATATAACTGCAGATCAATTTGATGACTATTTAAACTCGTTGGGATATTATTCAAAGCCAGATAGTGATGATTTTAACTCTTTAAAGTCAAGTGAATCAAAGCTGTATGGCGAAGGTCAAACATTTATTGACGCACAAAATACATATGGAATTAATGCATTGTTAATTTATGCGATGGCATGTCTTGAATCCGGTTATGGTCGTAGTCGCTATGCTGTAGAAAGAAACAATTTATTTGGATGGAATGCTTTTGATTCTAATCCGGATAGTGCTTCTTATTTTAGTAATATATCTCAAGCGATTACAGAGCATATGGGAATTAATATACGAGGATACAGTGATATTACCGATTATCGATTTTTTGGATCTCATGTTGGTAATAAAGGTTCAGGGTTTAATGTTAAATATGCTGCCGATCCTTACTGGGGAGCAAAAATTGCTTCTATTGCATACTCGATTGATAAATATGCGAATGGACATAGTGGTGATTTAACGGATTATAACAATTACAGTTTAGGATTAATCACTGAGTTTGATGCGAGTGTTAAGTCTCAAGCTAGTTCTAGTTCAAGTACTTTATATACGACTACCTATGGGAATAATTATCAAGAAAACTTTATTGTTGTTATGAATACTCGTGATGATAATTGGACTCAAGTACAATCAACAAATGGAGTAAATTCAAGCGGTTCAATAGATACACATAAAACAAATGGGAATACGAATGGTTTAACTGCATATAACTTTGAAAGAAGTGTAGGATACCTACCTTCAAGTCAAGTACAACCGATTAGTTCTAAACCTGTAACTTTGCCGGATGGAACAGTTGCAGAAGGTGATTTTGAACAAGATATTTCTGTGTTTAGTATGGATAATGGCTTGATTACAATATTTGGAACTGCGTACCAACCAGGTATTTACGTACCTAATCTTAGTGATTTGACTCATTCACTTATATTAAGTGATGGTGAAAATATCACAGAAATACCATTGAATCAAATGCAACATTATGAAAGTAATTATCTTGCGGCAGGATTTGGTGGGACTTCGATCAATGTGAAAGACTTGAAAATCGCAGAATATGAATTATCAATAAAAACAGTTCATGAAGATTATACGGAAACCATTGCGTTGACAAATGTTTCTTCAATAACAAATGAAATCAATTTCTATAATTATGAAATAGTTAGTGATGAGAATAAAACGATACTTAAAGTAACACGTGATGAGATTGAAAAAGAATATGTTACGGGTCTAAATGAAATTTCTCTTGATGAGAGTGGAAATTTAAGTGTTTATGGAACGGCTTATGTTACTGGGCTTGAGAATTCAAAGGACACAATTAAGCATCAATTAGAAATTATTAGTTTAAAAGACAACTCTGTTATCGATACTGTTGATTTGACGAGCACTACAGGAGATTATGATATCTCAGATGCTTATTTACATGGTCTTGATTATTCTTATGGATGGTTCGAAGGAAGCATTCCAGTTCATAACCTTGACTTTGGTGAATATAAAATTGAACTTATCACAACTGTACAAGGTGAAGTGTATCGACGATTATTAAGTGGACGTGATAATCTTGAAGATACTAGCGTTGTAAATTTAGATGATAAATATATTCAAGTATTAAAACAAAATAGCTTTATGAATCGCTTTGAAATTCATATAAAAAAATATGTTCTTACTATTCCAGATAAAGAGCAATTACCTACTTACATGGATGGTTATAATTATATGAGACTTGAAAGATTTGATGAGCTTACAAATACATTAACAATTAAAGGATCGGGATATATAAGAAGAGGTTCATTCTCAGTTGATGATAATGTGCAATATACATTATTTATGATTAATGATGAGACTGGAGAAGTGAAAACAGTAGAATCAGATGGATTATTTGAATTAACTGATGGAGATTCAAGTTGGAACAACACAGATGAACAAACTTCTTCAACTAAGTATAATTATGATTATACTTGGTATGAGTTTGAGATTCCTTTATATGAGATGAAAGATGGAACTTATACATTTAAGATTTTAATTGAAACAGATGATTATGCTGAGTTAGTTAATCTTCAAGATACAACAAATAGAACATATACAAACTTTAGTAATGATACGATTGAAGTGATTGGCAGAAAAGATACGAACAATAAATATCAAGTAACATTTGACTTGGCAGGTTTTGAAACATTGATTGCTCCTATAACAGATTAAGTAAATGTTCTAAAATAAAATTGGTTTCAAAAATATTGACTAATGATTTTAAATTTTTTAATAAAAAGGTGAGAGAAAAGCTCACCTTTTTTTCATTAAAAGTAGAAGATAATTGCATTTTTTAAGATATTATAACGAAAGGGATTGTGGTATAATATACAAGATATGACGGAGGATGACATGATTAGTAGAATACTTGAATTAAGAAAATTATTAAATCAGTACAATTATGAGTATCATGTATTGGATAAACCTACTATTGATGATGTACAATATGATTATTTACTTAAGGAGTTGAATGAACTTGAACAACAATTTCCTGAGTATGCTGATAGTAATAGTCCTACTCAACGAGTAGGTGGTGTTGTTTTAGAGGGATTTTCAAAAGTAGCCCATAAACGTTCAATGTTGTCTTTAGGGAATGCTTTTTCTTATGAAGAGTTGAAAGATTTTTCTAGAAAAATCGAAAGCACAATTAAAGATTGTCAATATGTTGCAGAATATAAAATTGATGGACTAGCCATTTCACTTCATTATAATAATGGTCGATTTCACCAAGCAGTTACTAGAGGGGATGGAAGTATTGGGGAAGATGTTACAAACAATGTAAAAACAATACATTCTATTCCAACACAAATTGAGTACCAAGGTGAACTTGAAGTTCGTGGTGAAGTGTTTATGCCAAGAAGTACATTTGAAAAAATAAATGAACAAAGAAGGCAAAATGATGAAGAATTGTTTGCGAATTGCAGAAATGCAGCAGCTGGTTCTATTAGACAACTTGATTCAAGTATTGCAGCAAAAAGAAAATTGGATGCTTTTCTTTATTATTTGCCTGATGCAGAAAACTATGGCTTAACCAATCATTATGATTCTTTAGCATGGTTAGGTAAACTTGGTTTTAAAACAAATTCTATGACTAAACTTTGTAGTAATATAGACGAAGTATGGAAATTCATAGAAGAAGTTGCTACTCAAAGATCACAGTTGGCTTATGACATTGATGGAGTAGTTATTAAAGTGAATGATTTAGCTTCTCAAAGTGAATTGGGTTACACTGTTAAAACTCCAAAGTGGGCAATTGCTTATAAATTTCCTGCAGAAGAAGTAAAAACTAAATTAGAGGACATATTCATTACAGTTGGAAGAACTGGAAAATGTACTCCAAATGCAAAATTAACTCAAGTATTTTTAGCTGGTACAAAAGTTGGTTTTGCTCAACTGCATAATGCTGATATGATTGCGTCTAAAGACATCCGTATCCACGATCAAGTTATCGTAAGAAAAGCTGGAGATATTATTCCTGAAGTCGTTAGAAGCTGTCCTGAAGATAGAGATGGAACACAAGTGCAATATTATTTTCCAACGCATTGCCCAGAGTGTCATAATTCTTTGCATCGCTTCGATGATGAAGCTCATCATTACTGTATTAATCCAGATTGCCCAGCGCGAGTTGTTGAATCAATTGCACATTTTGCCTCAAGAGGTGCAATGAACATTGATGGGTTGGGTATTAAAAAAGTTGAAATACTTCATGAATTAGGATGGTTAAATAGTATTGAAGATATTTATAGTTTAGAATCCTATGAACAACAGTTCATTGATACACCAAATTTTGGAAAAAAATCGTATGAAAATTTAATGAATGCGATTAAACAATCAAAAGAAAATGGATTAGATAAATTTTTATGTGGTTTAGGAATACGCCAAGTTGGAGAGAAAGCATCTAAGATTTTAGCTCAAAAATTCAATCATATTGACTCATTAATGAATGCAAATAGGGATGAATTGAAAGAAATCAATGATATTGGTGATATAACTGCTGAATCCATTGTTGCATTTTTTAATGATGATAATCAAAAACAAATGATTGAAAATCTGAAATCTAAAGGGCTTAATATGTCTTATGTTAATAGCTTGAAACAACAAAGTGTATTTACTGATAAAGTAGTCGTTGTAACTGGAAGTTTTGCAAGTTATTCAAGAAATGAAATACAAGATTTATTGCATAGTTTTGGGGCAAAGACAACAAGTAGTGTTTCTAAAAAAACGGATTTTGTTGTGTATGGTGAAAATGCTGGCTCTAAACTAGCTAAAGCAAATGAATTAAATATACTGACAATGGATGAACAACAATTCATGGAAGAGGTGAAGAATATTGAAAACAATTAGAATATACTTACTGGTTTTATTGATGATGCTTACTGCATGTAGTAAATCAGATTCTGTGGTTGATTCAACTTCAGAAGTGATTGAGTCGTTTGTTGAAGGAGAATATTCAATTTTGATGCCTTACGAATTAAGCGAAGCGCGTTATTGGCATGGAAATGCTTTGTCAAAATTTGATTCTGTCGAAGTAGAAAAAGGTTTAAATCGACGAACTCAAGAATTCTTTTCAACAAGTGATTATGTTCAAAGTGCTGGGCTGTTGCTTGATGCTGACAGTATACAAATGTTACAACGAAGAGAAAGTGCAGATTATGCTTATGCACTAAATCCTTCATTAGGTGATTTTAGTATTAATGATGCAATTACAGTTGAAAGTCCATACATTGTATACGATGTAATTGAAGTCAATTATTATCATAAAGATGATTTAGACACACTTGCTGGAATTGGGTTGACAATACTTATGAATTCAGATGTGAGTGCTTCTTCTGATTCGCAAAGTACTATAGAGATTCCAAAAGATCGTTTATATACTTTTGGTAGTAATGCAGGAAGAAAGTTAGAAAGTTACATTAGACAGCTTGAGGGAGTCTCTTTTGACTGTCCTATATATATCGGATTGTATTCCTCTGCTGCAAGTGACTCGAGTGTTCCAGGTGTATACATTGGCGAAGCATTTTTTGAAGATAGAAGTGGTCAATTTAGTGAAATACATGAAGAGTGGGCATTGTTTCCAAGTTCTTTAGCAGAGTCAATGGATGCAACAACGTATTCGCAGTTTGTTTCAATAAAAAATGAAATTGCTGATTTTTTACCTGAGAATGTGGATATTATTGGATTAGGAAGATTTGAAGATGATCAACTTCAAGATTTAAAAATTGATATTAATGTACAAGCAAAAACGTACAATGAAATCAATGCACTTGCACAACTTGTATCCAAGTTGTGTGATACAATTGATTCTACTTCAATCAATTTGTCGATTGATATTAAAATGTTTGATACTACATATTTTACATTAATTAGAAAAGAAGGGGAAAGTGAAATATCAATACATGATATTAGCTAGGAGATAGTATGGAAAAAGATTTAGAATATTTTAAAAAATTAGGAAAAAACTTAATGTTTGACTTAACGGATGAAGAGGCTGAAAACATTCAAAAAGAATTTGATGTTTTACTACAGCAATTGTCATTGTTAGAGGATATAGATACTTCAGATGTTGAAGAAATGATTTATCCTTTTGAACAAGATACAACATTTTTGCGTGAAGATGTAATAAATCAAACAGTGAATCAAGAAGAGGCATTAAGCAACGTTAGTAATAGTAAACAAGGACATTTTGTAGTTCCTAGGGTGGTAAAATAAATGACAATTACAGAACTTTTAAAAAATAAAAACAACGTTAATGCAGTAGTAAGCAATGCTGTTAAAAAGGCAGTTGATTCGCAAAGTGAATTAAATGCAGTTGTGACTTTTGTGAATCCACAATCACAAATTGAGAACCTTAAAGGCAAGGAAAATGGATTAATGTATGGAGTACCTATTGTTTTAAAAGACAATGTTTGTACAAAAGGAATTAAAACTACGGCTTCGAGTAAAATATTAGAAAACTACATTCCAATATATAATGCACATATTGTAGATAAACTTGAAGAAGCTGGAGCTGTTGTAATTGCAAAATCTTCTTTGGATGAATTAGCTATGGGTGGCTCAAATTTAACTGCTGCAACGGGTGCTGTTAAAAATCCATATGATACAACTAGAATGGCTGGAGGAAGTAGTGGGGGAAGTGCTGCACTTGTTGCAGCAAATGTTGTACCAATGGCTATTGGCTCAGATACAGGAGATTCAGTAAGAAAGCCTGCAAGTTTTTGCGGTGTAGTTGGATTTAAACCAACTTATGGACGAATTTCAAGATATGGGATAATTCCGTATTCTTCAAGCTTAGATCATGTTGGATTTTTTACTAGAAGCATTGAAGATGCTGCAATTACATTAGAAGTGCTTGCAGGGCGTGATGATCGCGATATGACAAGTAGTTATGAACCGGTTTTACATTATATTGATTACCTTAATCATGATATAAAGGGTAAACGTATTGCGGTATTAAAAAATGTACTTGATTCGTGTAATAATGAACAAACTATTGAAATGTTTAATGATTTGATTTTTAAGTTAAAAGAAAAAGGTGCAGAAGTAATTGAAGTTTCATTAGACGAAAAATTAATGAAAGCATTGTTGCCTACATATTATATAATTTCAAATTGCGAAGCTACTGCTAATCATTCAAATCTTGATGGAATTCGTTATGGTAATCGACAAAGTGGTGAAACTTCTGAAGATATAATGACAAATACACGTACTTGTGGTTTTGGATTACAAGTTAAAAAGCGTTTTGTGATTGGTAGTTATGGACTGTTTGTTGAAAATCAAGATAAATTATTTAGACAAGCTCAACGTGTTCGTCGACTTATAGTAAATGACTTAAAAGAAGCGCTTAAAGATGTTGATGCAATTATATCTCCTGCAACAAATGGTGTTGCTCCAAAACTAGACGATGTATCTTTAGATCAATTGGATAATACATACTTAGTTGCAGAAAATCATATGTTGCTTGGAAATTTTAGTGGATATCCAAGTTGCACTGTTCCTATGGGACTAATTGATGGAATGCCTGTGGGTGTGAATTTAACATCAAAGGCTTTTGATGAAGCGAATTTACTGAATATATGTTTAGCTGTAGAAGATGTTTGTGGTTTAAAAGATACTGTAAAAGAGGTGAAACAATGAAGTACGATGTAGTAATTGGTATTGAAATCCATTGTGAATTAAAAACAAATACAAAAATGTTCTCCGGTGCTCCGACTTCTTTTGGTCAACGCGCTAATTCATGTGTTAATGAAATTGATTTAGGTCACACGGGGACATTGCCTTGTGTAAATAAAAATGCTGTAAAGCTTGCTATCGAAGCATGCACTGCTTTGAATCTTAAGATAGATCCACTCGTAAAATTTGATCGTAAAAATTATTATTATACAGATTTACCTAAAGGCTTTCAAATTACTCAGCAGTTTCACCCAATTGGAAGCAATGGATATGTTATTATTGAAACTGAAGATGGAAGTAAAAAAATATGCATCAATCGTTTGCATATGGAAGAGGACACTGCAAAACAGTTTCATTTTGAAGAAGAAACATTAATTGACTATAACCGTGCGGGAACTCCTTTAATTGAAATAGTTTCTGAACCTGATATGTCTAGTGGAAAAGAAGCGGCAGCTTATGTTTCAATGATTCAAGAAATTCTTTATTATATCGGTGTTTCAGATGTAAAAATGGAAGAAGGTTCAATGCGATGTGATGTTAATATATCATTAATGCCAAAAGGATCTGAGGTTTATGGAACAAAAGTTGAAATTAAAAATTTAAATTCGATTAGTAATGTACAAAAATCAATTGAATTTGAAATTGAAAGACAAAGTAAAATGCTAGATAGCAATGAATTCATTGTACAAGAAACAAGACGATTTGATGAAGCGACAAAAACAACTGTTTCAATGCGTAAAAAAGAAGGTGCAGTTGATTATAAATATTATCCCGAACCAAATATTTTTCCGATTCGTTTGGATGAAAAATGGATTAAACAAATTCAAGAAAATTTGCCTGAGCTACCTAGTGCAAGAAGAGCTCGTTATATGAGTGATTATCAACTTTCAGAATATGATGCAGGTGTCTTGGTTGCAAACAAAGAGCTGTCTCAATTTTACGAAAGAATTCTTGAGTATACTGATGAATATAAAATGGTTGCGAATTATTGTATTAGTGATTATTTATCAATACTTTCTAAAAATCAAGTTTCTGTTAATGAATCAAAATGTAAACCTGAAGATTTTGCAAAGTTAATTATGATGGTTAAAGATAACAAAATTTCTAATAAACAAGCAAAAGATATATTTGGATCTGTGGTAGAAGGAAACAACCCAGAAAAAATTGTTCTTGAAAAGGGTATGCAGCAAGTAAGTGATAGTTCTGCAATTTTAACAATTATTGAAGAAGTATTGAATGAACAACCACAATCAATTGAAGATTTCAAAAATGGAAAAGATCGTGCTGTTGGATTTTTAGTCGGACAAGTTATGAAAAAGTCAAAAGGACAAGCTAATCCTGCTATGACGAATAAAATGTTAATTGAGGAGTTGAAGAAAAGATAAATTAAAACATCGTACTTAATATTAAGTACGATGTTCTTTTTTTGTAATCATGTAGAGTATTGGCGAGTTTTCTTTTTGTTGATAGGTAGTGTATGTCATATTTTTTAAAGAGGCAATCCAAGAGTAAATCAAATCATGTTCTTCTTGGCCACCTTTATGCATAAGATAACAGGCTAATACAAGTATTCCTTCATTTTTTAAACAATCGAAACATTGCTTAACAGCTTTTAAACTACTTTCAGGAAGCGTAATGCATTCTTTGTTGTTACTGTTTGGTAAATAACCAAAGTTAAAAATAGCACAGTCTATGGGCTCATTAAGTACATTGCGAATGTATTCGTGACTCATTAAATAAAAGTTTAAATTATTGAATTGTTCACAACGATTGATTGTTTTTTTCATTGCTTCTTCTTGAATATCAAAGGCAATTACTTTTGCAGAGTATTGACAAAGAAAGTGAGTGTCATTTCCGTTTCCAGCAGTGCCATCAACACATATCCATTCGGAAGAAATACGCTCTTTTATAAAGCGATGGGCTACTGTATTGATGTTATCCTTGTTCATAATGTTTTCCATGCCATGTATTGTATAATGCCATTTTTTTATCAATTTCATTGAGTGTGATTGTTTTTTTTGTAGTCCATATCGGTGCAATTAGATCATCTAATACACCATCTCCTGTTAGTCTTTGAATGATTATGTTTTTTGGTAGTAGCTCTAGTTGTTTTATGACAAGTTCTACATACTCATCCTGCGATAAAAGTTGAAATGGAAAGCTTTCTGCTAATTTTGTATTCTTTATTACGTGCAACATATGAATTTTTACTGCATGAATTGGAAGTGTGGCAAGTGCTTTAACTGTTTCAATCATCATTATGGGTGTTTCATTAGGTAATCCGTTCATGATGTGAACACATATTTTAATTGATGTATTTTCTAATTTTTTAATAGTATTTAAAAACTCTTGATAAGTATGACCTCTATTTGTTAAAAGTGCAGTTTCTTCATGAATACTTTGTAAACCAAGCTCAATCCATATTTCTTTTTTATTAGAGCAATGATTTAAATATTCTATGCACTCGTCACTTAAACAATCAGCACGAGTAGCGATTGATATCGCTACAACTTCATCGATATTTAAAAATGGTTCAATTGCTTCTTTTACTTTTGATAATGGACCATATGTATTTGTGTATGATTGTAAATAGGGGATAGTTAAACTGTTAGGCCATTTTTTTTCCATCATAATTTTTCCGTTTTTATACTGAAGTAAAAGATCTTCACCTGTTTTTCCAGCAAACTCACCACTACCTGCAGCACTGCAGAAAGTACAACCACCAGTTGATTTCAATCCATCTCTATTTGGACAAGTAAATCCTGCATTGAGAGGAACTTTATAAACTTTACTTAAAAACCGATGTTTTAAATAATAGTTCCAAGTATGATAGCGTTTGTTGTCATCACTATAGATGAATGGATTTGTATTTTTCATATTAATCACCGTGTTTATTATAACAAGTCATCAAAATTATTTCATTAAAAAAGATGTAGATTTCCTACATCTTTATTGATTATTTTAAAATTGATTGGATTGCAACACATCCTGGACCACCTTGAGTAATGAAGGCACAAGATAAAGTTAATAATTCTACTTCGATTCCAGGGAAAGCAGCTTCTAGTTTAGCAACAACACCTTTTGCTTGTTCTTCTGCAAATCCATGAGATACAAATAGTTTATGATTAGTGTCTATTTTTTTTACTTCTTTTAAATCCTTAATAATTGCTTTAACAGCCAATTCAAAATTTCTACCAGTAGTGAATTTATCAAGTCTGTTACCTTCGTAAGGTGTAGTTACTACGGGTTGAATTTTTAATAATCCACCAAGTGTAGCAGCAGCACCTGAAATGCGGCCACCACGACGTAAAAAATCGAAATCTTGAGGCATTAAGAATGAAACGTTATATTCCATTTTCTCGTTTAATGTTTTTACAATTTCAGCGACACTTTTACCTTCATCTCTTAGTTTAACAGCTAATTGAAGTAGATAGCGATGTGGACCACATAAAGTTCGTGTATTAATAACAGTGATATTTTCATTGTTTTCCATTGTTTCTTTAACACCTACTGTAGATTGGTATGTCCCAGATAATCCATCAGCCATATTGATGACTAAAATTTCATCGTCTTTATATTTTTCAAATATTTCCATCGTCTCACCGATTGCAGGTTGAGAAGATGTAGGAACATTTCCTTGTTTAACTAAATCATTAAATGTTTTTGGATCAATCTCTTCTAGTTCACGATATTGTTTTCCTGCAACAGTAACAACTAAAGGTAATACTTCTACTCCAAATTTCTCTGCTTCTTTTTTTGTGTAGAGTGTTGATGTATCTGTAACAATTCTAATCATATGATTTCCTCCTAAATTATAATACAAATAGCGAAACTGCGATTAAGTGTAGCAATGTGCCGCCTAATATAAAACAGTGAAACAATTCATGGAAACCAAAATCCAATGTAAGATTTGGTTTCTTTATCATATATATGATACCACCAATTGTGTAGCTAATTCCACCTAATGCAATTAAAATTAAGCAATTTAATTCTATTTTTTGAAATGCAGGTATATAGAAAACAATTGCCCATCCCATTATCAAATACAATAGTGTATACAAAATTCTTGGGGCATTTAACCAAACAATTTTTGCGATTATCCCAAACAATGCAATGGACCACATAATAATCGTAAAACTAATTCCTACATTGTAATCAAGATAATGAAGAACAATGGGAGTATATGAGCCAGCAATTAAAACATAAATCATTGAGTGATCAATTTTTCTAAACAACGTAAATTTCTTGTCAGTTCTTTTTACATAATGATAAGCAGCGGATGCACTATATAGACCTACGGCAGATATTGCGAATACTACACTGGATATAATATCCATGGTTGATGAATTTTTAGTAATACCTAAAACAACAAAGGTAGGGATAAATGCTAAACTAACAATAGCTCCGTATAAATGGGTTAGATAGCTTAATGGATCTTGAGCTTTTTTTGCAAAAAACATGTAGTTTATCACACCTTTCAATATTAAAACTAGATAATGTAGTTTTCAAAACTACATACATTATAACAAAAATACTGTTAAATTCAATCATAACAAATGGTTTCACATATTGTCACATATTGTCAATTTATATCTGTTTTATCAATGGCTCTGTAGAAAAGCTAAAAAAAAATGATGCATAAGCACCATTTTAGTTTTATTATTTTCTTAATCCTAAACGTTGAACTAGTTCACGGTAACGATTAACATCATTGTTTTTTAAGTAAGCTAAGAATTTTTTACGGTTACCAACCATTTTCATTAGACCTCTTGTTGAATGATAATCTTTTTTGTGTACTTTTAAGTGTTCAGTTAAACGATTGATTTGTGCAGTTAAGATAGCAACTTGTACCTCTACTGAACCTGTGTCGCCTTCTGATCTAGCGAACTCACTAACGATTTTACTAATTTCTGCTTTAGTTAACATGTTTTTTCCTCCTAAATGTTTTGACCTATAAAACCGAGTATAAAGACGAGGAGTCTATTACCCCAGTTTTAAAGCTTTTATATAATAGCATGGCTATAACTTAGTTTCAAGTATTTTCTACTTAAAGTATGATATAATCAACAATAAATATTAT
This sequence comes from uncultured Holdemania sp., assembly GCA_964368495.1. GTDB lineage: Bacteria > Bacillota_I > Bacilli_A > Erysipelotrichales > Erysipelotrichaceae > CALVGQ01. The sequence continues at coordinate 69,345 of CAYJAJ010000006.1, forward strand.
GCGCTAAAGGCAGTAACTGGCATTCTCGTAGTTTCATTTATTAATATGAATGAAAAATGTTTTATAGTTTAAAATTAGAAGGGATATTATCAAGTATTGTTTCATTTAAAAAAATTGATAATTACTGTACAATAACAATGGTTAAGAGTAAGGGGATTTTCATGGATAATTATGTATACATCCTTCGGTGTAGTGATGATACACTTTATACAGGTTGGACAAACGATTTAATGGCACGCTTAAAGCAACATCAAAATAAAAAAGGAGCAAAATATACTCGTGTTAGGACACCATTGACTTTAGTTTATTTTGAAAGTTATGATACAAAACAAGAAGCGATGAAAAGAGAGTATCAAATAAAACAATATCAGCGCAAAAAGAAACTTGAACTTGTTGATGGTTTTGATAAGAGCAAATTACTTATGCTAACCAAGAGTTAAAAGTCACTAGTTGAGATTATTAGTGACTATTTTTTTGTATATCATCTAAATTTACTATTCATTACTTGGTTTTTATGCTAAAATTTAGAAGTTGAAATTAAATGAGGTGAACAAATGGCTAAACAAGTATTTAGTTTGGATTTCTGTGGAAGAAATCTAGTAGTTGAAACAGGTGAAATCGCAAAACAAGCCGGTGGTTCTGTGTTAGTAAGATATGAAGATACTGTTGTGTTATCTGCAGCGACAGCGAATCATACACCAAAGGATACCGACTTCTTTCCATTAACAGTAACATTTGAAGAAAAATTATATTCTGTAGGGAAAATTCCAGGTGGATTTTTACGTCGTGAAGGTAGACCAAGTGAACATGCAACGTTAACAGCGCGTTTAATTGATAGACCTATTCGTCCATTATTTGCAGAAGGATTTAGAAATGAAGTTCAAGTCGTAAACACTGTAATGTCAGTGGATAAAGACATCACTGCTGAAATGGCAGCTATGTTTGGAGCATCTTGTGCTCTTTGTGTTTCTGATGTTCCGTTTAATGGGCCAATTGCAGGGGTAATTGTAGGTCGCGTTAATGGTGAATACATAATCAATCCGACGATTGAGCAAATGGAAAAATCAGATATTAACTTAACAGTAGCAGGTACTAAAGATGCAATCAACATGGTTGAAGCAGGTGCAAAAGAAGTAAGTGAAGAAGCTATGATTGAGGCTTTAATGTTTGGACATGAACATATTAAAATATTATGTGCTTTCCAAGAGGAAATTAAAGCAGCAGCGGGTAAAGAAAAAATGGAAATTACTCTTTATGAAATTGCTTCAGAAATCAAAGAAGAAATTGATAATAAAGGTAAAGCTAGTTTAGAAGAAGCAGTATCAATTCATGAAAAATTGGTTCGTTATGCTAAAATTGATGAAATTACAGATGCAATGGCAACCTTATTTGAAGAAAAAGAATATGCATCAGAAAAAGAAAAATCGAAGGCGGTTAAACAAGCTAAAGAATATTGTCATGATATCGTTGCTAATGAAGTTAGACGTT
>CAYJAJ010000007.1:0-69639 GCA_964368495.1 uncultured Holdemania sp.
AAAGAAAAGCAAAATAGAGTAAAATATAATGAAACGGATAGAGCCTAAGGTCAGGCTTTATCCGTTTTTACATGTACCCAGCTTAGGCACACTCTTAAGGGTTAAAGTCCCTAATCAGCCCTAGTTGTGGGAATGATATAGCCAAGACCAAAAGTGTTCACTGTGAAGTGAAAAACGGAAAGGAGTAAAATTCTTGAAAGGTAAGATAATAGCCTTGAATGAACGTTTAAGTCGTGATGATGAATTGTAAGAAATACAGTAGATACTTTAAATTATGCTAGAAAACTAAAAGAATAGAAGATAGCTGTTATATTTGAAGAGGAAAATATTAATACGTTGGATATGAGTGGAGAACTACTTTTGACAATACTAATCTCAGTAGCACAACAGGAAAGCGAAACATTATCGACTCATATAAAACTCGGGTTTAAAATGAGAAAAGAGCGTGGTGATATTGTGGGAAATGCTAATTGTTATGGATACCATCATGATACAAAGGAAAATAAATTTAGAATTAAGGCTGAAGAAGCAAGTATTGTGAAATTTATCTGTAAAAACAGTTCTCCCAAAAAGTCAGAACTGAAATAACGAAAGATAGAGTATTAGCAAGTAGCAAATTGATAGGGTGTGGTAATACTGTAATACTAGATTTTATTAGTAAGCAAAATATCTATACTTTTGAAAAAGAAGGTGGTTATCTAAAAAAGAAATGAATAAAAGGAGTTCGTGTAATGCTTGAAATAGAAAACTAGAAAAATATTGTCAAACTTGATATAGTGGTAGTATAGTTGCAATGAAAAATTTATAGTCACTGGTAACATGTTATTTTATAGACACACAAAAAAGTATTCATATAGTAGTTTTATCACACCAGCACACATAGAAAATGTGTGTTTATTAGTAAAAAAAGTAAACAGGAATTGATTATTAGAATGCTTATGATATAAGGTGGAATGAAAAAGGTTTACCATTATCGAATATAAAGAAAGATTGAATTAAAATCAATCTTTTTTAATGCTTTATAGTTCTCCAGTAAGTTCTCTTGCTTTTATTTCTGCTTCTTTTAATACTTGAGTGCCTTTTTCGGTTATCGAATAATATTTTCTTATTTTTCCATCAACATTTAAACTTTCCATAAATAAAAGCCCCGATTTTTCTAAATTATGAAAAATAGGATATAGAGTCCCAGGGCTTATTTCATATCCATGAGATTTCAGTTCTTCAATCATAAATGAACCAAATACAGGTTCTTTTTTTGCATGATGTAAAATATGAATTTGTATAAATCCTAAAAATAGTTTTCTTAAAATAGGGTCTTGCATATTTTATCTCCTTATGTTATTGTGACTATATCGATATTCGATATTGATATTCGATATTTATAGATTAAGTTTATTATAAACTTTAAATTAATGAGAATCAAGGAGAATTTATGTTTAAAATAAAGAATTTAAACTTCAACAACTTCATATTTTATAATGATGTACATATTATTAAGTCGAAAGTAAATTTTATAACTGGAAAGAGCGGTTGTGGTAAAAGTACTCTTTTAAAAATGTTTAATAAAACGATGAGCTTTTCTGATGGAGAACTATATTATAAAGACCAAGATATTACACAAATCGATAGTATTGAGCTGCGAAAGAAAGTAAAGTTGATTTCGCAAACATCTTTTTTATTTAATGAAACTATAAAAGAAAACTTTAAGCTTTTTTATGAATACTGTGAAGAGGTTGGTTTAACAGAAGAAAAAATGGAATATTTTCTACGACTTACTGAAGCGAATTTTCCGCTTGAAACATCTTGTTACAACTTATCAGGTGGAGAAAAGCAAAGGGTTTATATTGCGATATGTCTTTCGATGGGTGCCGAAACATTTATGCTTGATGAACCAACATCAGCATTGGATTATAGTTTATCTTTGAAAGTGCTTGGAAACATCGTAACTTATGCAAAGGATAACAATTTAACATTGATCGTAATTAGTCATGATAATCAGTTGACAGAATTGTTTGCAGAGAACATTATAAATTTGGATGGAGGTAAAAGGAATGAATGATGCAGTGCAAATTAGTATTTTAAATTTTTCTATGATTTATTTATTGTTGATCATTGTTGCAATTATAATGAAAGCAAGCAAGATTAATCATACAAAATTATTACTTGTTGCAAGTGTGAGAATGACAGTGCAACTTATACTTGCAGGTTACATTTTAACATTTATTTTCGATAATCCATCTCCATTTCTTATATGCTCTTATGTCATAATGATGAGTGGATTTGCAGTTTATAGAATATTTTCTGTAAACAAAGGATTAAATAGCAAATTTAAAATTATCATTGCAGCATCAATAAGTTTATCATCCGGTTTAATCATAGCTTTTTTTGTAACAGTTGTGATTAATGAAAATCTATTTAATCCTCAATATACGATACCGATTAGTGGGATGATAATTGGTAATGCAATGACAGGGATTACTTTAGGGGTAAGAACATTCACAACAAAAATCAACGACTCAAAGCTTCAAATTGAGGTATTGTTAAATCAAAGTGCAAAGCCTAAAAATATATTAAAACCATTTGTTAATGAAGCTCTTGAAACTGCACTTTTACCTACAATTAATTCAATGCTTGGAATGGGAATAGTATCTCTTCCAGGAATGATGACAGGACAAATTTTATCAGGAGAACTGCCTAATACAGCAATCTTGTATCAAATATCAATTAATATATGTTTGGCAACTGTTGTATCACTTGCGGTGTTTATGACGCTAAATTTTGGATACAAAACACTTTATAACAAAGAAAATCAATTCACGATATAGGAGGAATGAATATGGAAAACAAAGATCATTGTTCATGCGTAAAAAAAGATTGCCCATTACATGGAAATTGTAAAGCATGTATTGCAAAACATAATAAAGTTAAACAAATACCTCATTGTATATTTCCGAATAACAATGGAGATCGAAGTATAAAAAACTTCTATAATTATTTGAAAAATCAGCTTACAGATGAATAGTTAGTTATAACTACAATTAATGATAATGAGTTAGGATTACTAAAGTATGGAAAACCTAAAAATCCAAGAAATGAAGTGAAACTAAAGTTTCTAATTATAAGTATTCTTCCTTGATTAGTAAGTTAATAAAAATGTCAAAAAAACTCTAGAGTAATTTAAGCATTTACTTTAGAGGTCTTTTGTTGGAAGATTTTAGACTTTTTTAAAACGCTAAATAAAACATATAGAATCCAATTAATGCCATGAATAATCCCATAATTATTTTTAGACCTAGGCTAATTTTTTCATACTTCTTATTTTGTGATAGTTTTTGGACAAAACCTACCCAAGTACCGCAGATAACTGCAAGAATACCATGACCAATTGAATAAAGGAACAATAGGTATATTCCCCATGCAAGGCTTCCTTTACTTGCAACAACAGCAAGCAGTGCAATTAAAACAGGTGTGGAACAAGGAGATGAGAAGATTCCACCCAATATACCAGCGATTAAAGCTCCAAGATAGCCTTTTTTCTTGTTTTTAGATACGAGGTAACTTGATGGAATAATTTCATAGATTCCCCATGTTTGAAGTGCCATTAACATCATGAGTACCCCTAATATTGCATACCACCAAGGTGCTGAGGTACCGATTAAGCCACCTGCAATTGTCGCACTCACTCCCAAAATTGTAAAAGTAATTGCTGATCCTCCGGCAAATGTTAATGATAACAAAAATGCATTTTTAGTTGTTTGCTCTTTACTGCTACCTACATATCCAACGATAAGTGGTACTGATGATAATGCACAAGGTGTAAAAGAGGTTAAAATTCCCGCTAAAAGTGCAAGCAATGGGGCAATCCAAGTGCTTTGATTTATGAGTGTAGACAAGGTTTCAAGCCATGCATCAATCATTTAATTTACCCCCATATCCATTAAAATAGTTCTTAGCTGTGATTCAGTTAAACCACCTTGATGAACAGTAAAGATATGTTCGTTGGTATCTTTGTGGGCATATAATTGAAAGGATATTTGATTGGCTACTTCATCACTTGGCATATAGGCAGAACCATCAGAATTATAAAGCACTTGTGTTGGAATCACTTGTACAGGATATCCAGAGGAAGCAGTGGGATTTTCCCACACATCAACAAATTTAATGATTGCTTCTTCCTGAAATTCTTCATTCAATGAGACAAGTATTGGTGCCATTTCTTTACAAGGAATGCATTCATTTGCACCAAAATCAATGATAATTGGAAGTTCATACTTCTTTAAAGCATCAAGGTCAATGCTGGAAGCATTTAATGCAAAATCAGCTGGAATATCACTTGATTGTGTTTTTTGATCTGCAGAATTTTGTGTAAACCATATCCCGGCAACAATACATATCATTAAAGCAGGTACAAGAACTTTTAATAATTTATTTTTTTCCATTTTATAAAACTCTCTTTCTTCTAATGGTGAACTAGACTTAACATAAGTGAAACGTGGGAAGGAAATTTCTAAACTTTTTCTATAACAGTTTGTTAACTACTTAGATGAAAAAGCAGTTAATTCTTTAAGTAATTGTATAGCACATTGACTACCATCTTTATTAATAGAATAATATGTCCATTTTCCATCTTGAGTAGAGGACACAATGTTTGATTCACATAATATTTTCATATGGTATGAAAGAGCGGCTTGTTTAATACCTGTTAAGTCAGAAAGGACACAAGCGCATTTTTCACCATCTTTTAGGAGCTCTAAAACCCACAATCTTTTTTCATCACAAAGTGCTTTGAAAACTTTTGCATCGTTACTGTGTTTCGAGTTCACGACAATCATCTCAAATCAAAAATATTAGATATGTTTATGTTATATCAAAACTTTTTGATTTGTCAACACTTATATATCATGTTTTGAAAAGAATTTCTTTTTAGTGAAATTCACAATTATTGATGTTAGAATTATTTAAAGTGAGGACAAGAAAATGATAATTTCAAGAAAAGATGTAATTTATGCAATGTCAGCCAAAAATAAACCAGTGGCTCATGTTGATTCAGGGAGCGTTGTAACCTTTGAAACATATGATTGCTTCGCAAATCAATTGACCGATGAGTCACAAACAATAGAAACACTAAATTGGGATAAAATTAATCCAGCAACAGGACCGATTTACATTAATGAGGCTAAAGAAAATGATGTGTTGAAAGTTGAAATATTAGATATCAAATTAGCTGATTGTGGAACGATGGTTTCAATTGAAGGGGAAGGAACGTTAGGTGATATCATCGAGGAGAATCGAGTATGGCGCATTCCAGTAGTCAATGATCAAGTTGCAGTATATAAAGATATTATGCGTGATATAGAACCGATGATTGGTGTCATTGGTGTAGCTCCTAAAGAAGAAATTATTGCAACAGGAACTCCAGGTGCTCATGGTGGAAACATGGATAACAGACGAATCAAAAAAGGAACTACCTTGTATTTACCGGTCAACGTTGATGGTGCATTGCTAGCGATGGGTGATTTGCATGCTTTGATGGCTGATGGGGAAGTGTTAGTTTGTGGACTTGAAATCAATGGTGAAGTAACTGTGAAAGTATCGGTAATTAAAAATGAAACAATGCCACTTCCGATGTTAGTTGACGAGGATAGTGTAATAACAATCGCTTCAGAAGAAACATTGGATAAGGCAGTGGTTAGTGCAACATACAACATGCAAAAATTTATTAAAGATCGCACATTACTTAAAGTAGAAGAAGTAATTAAAATGTTAACACTTTGCGGTAATTTAGGTGTTTGCCAAATTGTAGATCCTCTTAAAACTGCGCGTATGGAGTTTCCAAAAGAGTTGATTGAAAAACTAGGAATACAACTTCCATAAGTTACTATAAGTAGTTTTATGGAAGTTTGATGAAACTATATATGGTAAAACAATTGAGCTCCATAAAAGTAAAGAATTAGTTATTGCTTGAAATAATTGATAAAAAAGACAATATTACCTTTGAAAATTGGGGTTAAATATTGTCTTTTGTTTTCATGAAAACTAATTTACTAGTTAAGCAGTTAATAATATTGCAACAATTAAATGGTAAAAAAAATATTTTTGTTTTTTTTTTTGCTATGGTAACATTGTACGATAATTTTTAAAATAAGTATTCGAATTAAAGAGGATTAAAAAGGAGAAAATCCTTTAATTAGTGGTTTTTTCAATCATTGACATTAATTTCACTAAACAAAAAACACTAAATATGCTCAAGAGTTACTCATTGCATTTGAGTATAATTGTTAAAAAATGAGTAACTTAAGCAATTTAGGGCTTGACTATGAAAATGTAAGCGCTTATAATTCGAAGCAGATATGGAGGAAATGGAATGAAAAAATTTCTAAAACTTTTACTTGCAGCAAGCTTAGTGTTCGCATTAACAGCATGTTCAAGTTCTACTTCCGGTGAAGAAGATGGGCCGGTACAAATTGTATTAACTTTATGGGATGAAGTACAAGCTCCTGTAATTCAAGAGAACGTTGACAAATTCAATGAAGCTAATGCTGGTGAAATTGAAGCAACAATCGAAATCGTACCTTGGTCTAATTACTGGACAAAACTTGATGCATCATTAGAAACATCTGATTCTGCAGATGTTATGTGGATGAATCCTACTTTACCTAAATATGCAGATGGTGGTGTAGTTCAACCAATCGATCAATTTATTGAAGCAGATGGATTAGATATGTCTCAATATGTTCAAGCACGTGTTGATGCATACAATTATAAAGGTGAACAATATGCAATGCCAAAAGGATTGGATGCTGTTTATGTAGCATACAATAAAGAAATCTTTGACAAATATGGTGTTGAATATCCTCAAGACGGATGGAACTGGGATGATATGAGAGCTATCGCTGAAGAATTACGTGTTGCAATTGAAGCAGCTAGCGGTACAGAATACCCAATCGTTATGGAACTTGACGCACAACCATCATGGGTTAACTTCATTACTCAAAATGGTGGATACTATTTAACAGCTGACGGTTTAACTACTGGTGTTGGAACTCCAGAATCATTAGATGCATTCCAACAAGTAGTTGATTTAATGGAAGTTGGGCATATGGCTCCTTACATTGTCTTGTCTGAAACAAAAGGTACTGATTTATTCGTATCTGGACAAGGTGGAATCGTATTTATCGGTTCTTGGAAAGCAAGTGTATTAGAAAACTCTACTTTAGGAGTAGATGGAAATATTGGTTTAGTTCAAATGCCTTCTATGGCTGTTGACAACAAGAGTGTTCTTGGTGGTTTAGGTTACTGTATGGCTGCAAACACTGAGCATCCAGAAGAAGCATGGGAATTAATGAAATTCCTTACTAGTGAAGAATCTGAACGCGCAGAAGCTGCTGCAGGTATTGACTTCCCAGCAAACATTGCTGCACAAGATGCATATGTAAGCTCATTTGTAAATATCGATGCACAAGTAATTTCAGATGCTGCAGTTAGTGGATTTAAATATCCATCTAATGGTTACTCAGATTGGAGTACACCAGTTACTGATGCAGTTGCTCTAGTATTATCTGGAGAAGCTCCTGTTGAAACAATTGCAGAAGCTGCTGTTGAAGGACAAGAAATTATTGACGAAAGATTCAAATAATTAAATAAATTTAAATTGTAAGTAATTGGTAGAATTTTATTCTACCAATTACTGTAATTAAAGGAGGTAGGGGCTTATGAAACGTAAAATGACAAAAGACAGAAGAAACGAAGCGATAGCTGGATACGTTTTTATTACACCGATGCTGATTGGGCTAGGTATTTTTTCTATTTTTGCATTCTTACAAAATATTTATTTCAGTTTTAATGATGTGGGTGTATTTGGTGATCCAAAATGGGTTGGTTTAGATAATTATATCGATTTATTTCAAGATGAACAATTTTATACCGCTTTAAAAAATACTATATTTTATACAGCTTTTGGTGTTCCATTAGTTGTAATTTTTTCAGTTGTCATTGCTTGGCTTTTAAATCAAAAGATAAAAGGACAAACATTTTATCGTACTGCAATATTTTTACCTGCAATAACGATGCCAGCTGCAATAGGGTTATTGTGGAAATGGTTACTCAATTATCAATATGGATTAGTAAACTATATCGTAACATTATTTGGAGGTGAACCGGTAGCATGGTTAAGTGATCCAAATACTGTAAAATGGGGGATTTTAATTGCACTTGTGTGGTCGATGGTATCATATCAAGTAATCATTATATTAGCGGGATTACAAGGGATTCCTAAAATCTATTACGAAGCTGCAGAAATTGATGGATCATCAAAGTTACAAGTATTCTTCAATGTCACAATACCGCTGTTAACACCAACAATTTTCTTCGTTAGTATCATGTCAATGATAGGGATTTTAGGTATATTTGATTTTATATTCTTAATGGTTCCAAGAACAGCAGTTGCATATCAATATTCGACAAGTTTAGTTACTTATTTCTATGATTTAGCATTTACACAAAATATTCGAGGATATGCATCAGCATTATCAATTGTGTGTTTCTTAATTACGCTTGGGGTTACAGTTGTGCAATTTATCGGTCAAAAATATTGGGTTAACTACGATTAAGGAGGAAAATATTTATGATGAGTAAAAAATTTAAAATATTTGTACATGTTGCATTGATATTCTTTTCTTTAATTATGTTTTTTCCATTTATATGGATGTTTTTGACATCGATTAAAACATATGAAGAAGCAATTCGTGTACCGCTACAGTTTTTTCCAGCTGAAGTTCAATGGGTAAATTATGAAATTGTATTTAATAAATTTCCATTTGCAACACTATACTTCAATACAATAATAGTAACAATTTTCACAGTTTTAGGACAATTAGCTATTGTTTCTATGGCTGCATATGCCTTTGCAAGGCTAAGATTTCCTGGGCAAAATGTAATATTTGTTTTGATGTTAGGGATTATCATGGTACCAGGGCAAATCTTCTTAATTCCACAATTCAAATTAATGTCAGAATGGGGACTTACAAATACGTTAGTTGCGTTAGTGTTACCTTCATTATTTAGTGTGTTTGGAGTTTTCTTATTAAGACAATTTTTAAGAACTTTACCGAAAGAATTGGATGAGGCAGCATTGATTGATGGATGTAACTATTTCCAAATCTATTATAAAATCATGCTTCCAAACATTGTGCCAGGGTTAGTATCATTAGGAATCTTGACAATGTTAAGCACATGGAAAAACTTAATGTGGCCAATTATTGTGAATCGTAGCATGGATATGATGACTTTATCTGCAGGGTTAGCGATGTTGATTGGTGAACATACAACGTATTATGAACAAGTAATGGCTGGCGCTGTTATTTCAGTGCTTCCAATGATTGTTATATTTATGATTTTCCAAAAACAATTCGTGGAAGGTATTGCGAATACCGGAGTTAAAGGATAGACGATGAGAATCAAGCGATTTTATCAAGCAATGTTATGTTTGGCCTGTGTATCGATTGGAATTTCAATTTTATTAGTAAACATCTATGTAACATCAAATAATTTAATTACTAACGAATTGAACGAAGTTGTAGTCAACATCGGATCACAACATAACACTGTTTTGAGCGCTATAGCCAATATACCTAGAGCAATCATGGTACTAAACATCATTTTATTTATTATAATATATTTTGTGAAAAAACAAACAAAACAAAAAGCATTCAAACTATCAATTTTGTGGATTGCTTCATCAATAATTTATGATGTGCTAATGTTTGTGTCTGTATTAGATAGCGTTGACTTCGGATATATCACTATGGTCTTTATGGTTGTTTCTTGGGTAAGCAAAGTTTTGACAATTGTAGCCTTAAATAAAGAATTATCTAACAAAGTAATAATTTAGAAAAAAGGAGTGTTTATGAGAAAATTAAAAGTTGCTTTTTTTACAGCTCATCCAGATGATTTTGAAGTGATGATGGCTGGAACTGCTTTAAAATATCAAGAACAAGGACATGAGGTTCATTTAGTTATTTGCACAGATGGGCGTCGTGGAAGAGGAAATTTAGACTCAAATGTAACTTGGCAAGAAATAGTAGAAATTAGAAAAAAAGAAGCCTATGATGCTTGTGCAATGATGAACATTGAACCAGTGTTGTTGGGTATTGAAGATCATCGTATGATTGATGATCGTGAGTGTTATGAGAAAGTTATTACTGCTATGGAAAACATTAATCCAGATGTAATCTTTACGCTAGCTCCAAATGATTATCACAATGATCACCGCTGTGTTTCACGGTTAGTTTTAAATAGTGCTTGGGCACCAGTATTTTATGCAGATCCTGCATCTGCGGTAGATTTTATCCCTGATTTTTATGTGGATATCACAAAATATATTGAGAAAAAGATTGAAATGAGATTGGCTCATGCTTCACAAACTGGAGCAGTAAGTCCTCGTGAATCAATTGAAATTGTGAATAGATTTAGAGCAAAACAATGCGCTAAGCCTGAAATAAAGTTCGCTGAAGCATTCAAAGTGCATAAGCGTTTTGATTGGGTTAAAGCATATGAATTATTACCTGTAGATACATATAGCATTAAAGAAAAAATTGTACCTACAACAGAAAGGAATTAATTATGTATTTTAAAAGACCAATAAGTGATTGTCATATTCATTTATTTGATAAAACAAAAATTGATGAATGTTTAGACATGGTAGATTATTGCGGATATGAACATTGGGTTTTTCTAGGTTTAGTTAGTGGAAGAAGTGCTACGGCTGTTACGCAAAACTTAATGGGTGCTTTATTAAAATTAAAAACAAACGGAAAATGCTTAGCCTATGGATCATTTCATTATGATAATGGTGATGGATTTCCAACATCAGATGATTTTTTAAACCAAATTCAATTGTATGATAAGCTTGGATTTGATGGAATGAAAATGTTGGATGGAAAACCTGCGGTTAGAAAAAGAAATGCTCGTCGTTTGGATGATCCAAATTATGATGCGATGTTTGATTATGCTTCTAAACGCCAATTTCCAATTTTGTATCACATTAATGACCCTTATGAATTTTGGCATGAAGAACTACTTCCTGATTGGGCAAAAGGAAAAGGTAATTTTTATGGAGATGGAACATATCCAAAGAAATTAGAAATTGACGAAGAAACATTCGGATTTTTAAGAAAACATCCCCATATGAAATTATGCATTCCACATTTCTTCTTTATTAGTGATCAACATGGATTATGTTGTGAAATGTTAGATCGTTATCCAAATTTATACTTTGATATCACACCGGGCTGGGAAATGTTTGAAAACTTTGCTAAAGATGTAGATTTATGGAGAAATTTCTTTAAGAAATATTCACATAAAATAATGTTTGGTACAGATACATTTTCAGGGCACTGGAAAGATACAGTATCTTGTTTGAAAAGAGTGCTTGAAACAGATGATGAATTTATCGCATTTGAAGAACACTGCAAAGGACTTTATTTAGAGGATGAAGTATTGGATGATATTTATTATAACAATTTCTATAAATTCACTGCTCTAGGAAAGAAAATGGATGTACAAGGTGTTTTAGATTATGCTGATACTTTATATGACAAAGTCAAAGGGACACCTGAGGAAGCAGAAGTATTTGAAGAAATAGATTGGTTTAAATCTGAAATTAGCAAGTATTTATAAAGAAAGGAGCAACATAATGAGAAAGTTAAAAGTAGCATTTTTTACAGCACATCCTGATGATTTTGAAGTAATGATGGCAGGAACAGCTTTAAAATATCAAGCACAAGGGCATGAAGTTTATCTAGTAATCGCAACGGATGGAAGAAGAGGTCGTGGGGATTTAGATGACAGTGTATCTTGGCAAGAAATCGTTAACTTTAGGATTAAAGAAGCTCATGATGCTGTAGCAACAATGAATATTAAACCGATAATGCTTGGGATTGAAGATCATCGTCTTGTCAATGATAGAGAATGTTATGAAAAGGTAATTACAGCAATGGAAAGCATTAACCCGGATGTCATATTTACTTGCCCGCCTAATGACTATCATAATGATCATCGCTGTATTTCAACTTTAGTGTTGAATAGTGCATGGGCGCCAGTGTTTTATGCAGATCCTGGCTATGATTTTATTCCAGATTTTTATGTAGATATTACTGATTATTTTGATAAGAAAATCGAAATGTTGAAAGTACACAAATCACAAATGGGGGATCATGATCCACGTGAATGGTTAGAAGTTACTGCAAAATTTAGAGCACTACAATGTGCAAAACCTGAAATTAAATATGCTGAAGCCTATAAAGTACATAAGCGCTTTGATTGGGTAAAAGCTTATGAGTTGTTGCCGGTGGATAATTATTCTATTAAGGAAAAGATAGTACCGACGACTGAAAGAAATTAATTAGCGCTGATAAGGAGATAATTCTATGAAACTATGTGTGTTAGGCGGTGGGGGTGTTCGATCACCATTTTTGGCAAAAAGTATTGCATGTAATGCTGATATTGCAAATCTTACTGAAGTAGTTTTGATGGACAATGATCCCTACAAATTAAGTAAATATGGGGAAATCGCAAAACAGGTTGCCAACAAAATTAATTCAAAACTTAAAATAACATTAACAACTGATGTAAAAGAAGCTGTAAAAGATGCTGATTTTGTAATCACGACACTACGAGTTGGTAACGATGAAGGACGCGTTGCTGATGAACAAATAGTGCGAAAGTATGGCTTGTTGGGGCAAGAAACTACAGGCGCTTGTGGCTTTGCCTTTGCGATGAAAAGTATTCCAGAGCTTATCAAATATTGTGAACTTATTAAAGAACATGCAAAACCTGATTGTTATATATTTAATTTTACTAATCCAAGTGGTTTAGTAACACAAGCATTAAATAGTCTTGGCTATAATGTTATTGGAATTTGTGATGCACCAAGTGAATTTGTAAAGCAGTTAGCTGAGATATTAGAAGTAGAAGAAAAAGATTTTAGTTGCAATTGTTTTGGACTTAATCACCTTTCATGGTTTGATCAATTTAAAGTAAATGATGTGGATGTAACAGAAAAAATATTAAATCATCCTGATTTGTTTTCGAAAAGTGAAATGCGTATTTTTGAATCAGATATATTGGATATTACTGAAGGCTATTTATTAAATGAATATTTGTATTTTTATTACTACAATCAAAAAGCTATTAAATCAATTGATAATTCTTTACAATCGCGTGCTGAACTTATTCATTCTGTCAATGAAAGAATGAATGCAGCTATGAAAGATATTGATGTACAAAAACAACCTGAATTAGCGTTCAAGACATTTTTTGATTTTTATGGCATTCGAGAAAATGCGTATATGGTAAATGAATCTGGTGTAAAAAGAGTCAAAGAATTTAAAACCATAACAATAGATGAGTATGTTGCACAACCAGATGCTGGTGGATATGCAGGTGTTGCACTTCGCTATATTCGTGCACTTAAAACAAATGAGCCCGTTGAAATGATTTTATCAGTATTAAACAATGGTGCAATTAGTGAGTTAGCTGATGATGATGTCATTGAAGTTAGCTGTATCATTGATGCTAAAGGTGCTCATCCAAAAAAACAAGGTGAGCTTCCAAATTCAATAATGAATTTAATTAAAACAATGAAAGAGTATGAAAGAATGGCATGTCGTGCCATATTAAATAAAAGTAGAAAAGATGCTGTAATGGCTCTTACAATTCATCCGCTTGTAGCGAATTATGATATTGCAAAATGTTTAGTTGATGAATTTATTAAAAATGATGAATGTATTAATGGAGGTAAATGGTCATGAACAAAGTAGTAGGCGTAATTGGACAAATGAATGTTGACGTAATTTACCGTGACATTAACCGTATGCCTAATAAAGGGGAAGAGGTATTTGCATCTGATTTCAAAATTGCACTAGGTGGAGGACCTATGGTAATTCCAATTCAATTAAATTTGCTTGGTGTAAAAAATAAACTGGGAACATATTTGGGAAATGATTTTCAATCAAGAATATCGGGTGATTTATTAAATGAAATTAATTATCATAATGTTACAGTATTAAATACATTAAAAAAACACCCAGTAGTTGTTACTTCTGTTTTAACATCAATCGAAGAAAGAAGTTTCGTATGTTATAACGAAGGAGCAAATGAAATTGAAGCAGGTGCTGATCAAGTATATGAATTTTATAAAGAATGTTCTGTGATTTTTTGTCCTCAAGATCCTGTAGTTGCAAAACGACTAAAAGATGAAGGAAAAACCGTTGTCTTTGATGTAGGCTGGAAAGATGACTTATCTTTAGAAGGAATTAAAGAATATTTAGAAATCTGTGATTATTTTACACCAAATGAAAAAGAAATTGAAAAAATAATGGGAAGTAATGATTATCTTGAGTGTTTAGATCGATTATCTGAATATTTGAAATTTCCAATTATTAAACTGGGATCACGTGGATGCATATGCAAACATAATAATGAATATATTTATGTTCCATCAATGCAATTTAACACAATTGATCCAACAGGTGCTGGAGATAATTTCTTAACAGGACTCATCTATGGGTTAATATTAAATGCTGACCCAATTGAATGCTTAAAATATGGGAATGTATTTGGAGGGTTATCGACAGAAGTGTTAGGATGTTTCAGATTTGATCTTAGTGAAGAGTTAATAAATAAATATTATTATAATTATCCTGAAATTGAAAAATACACGACAAAGGAAGAGGCTAGAAATAGCAAAAAATTCCATTGCGTTTGAAATGATTGACATATAAATCATCAGGCTGACGATCAGTGACAATTGCATAAATGTTATCTAGTGTGCAGTAATTGTTGAATGTGATAACACCAAATTTAGAATGATCAGCTAAAACATATGATTTAACACTATTTTGAATCGCTTTTGCTTTAATTGCAGCTTCATAAAAATTCTCATTTGTTAAACCTCTTGGAAGAGAAATTCCAGTTGTTGTCATAAAACATTTGTTGAAGTTAAATCGAAAGTTGTTTGTGTCTGAATAAAATGAGCGTGTGTCATTGTGATAATTACCACCGATTCCAATTACTGTCAAATTAGAGTAATGACTTGCAATTTCCATAATATCTAGGCTATGAGTAACAATTGTAATATTAGTTTTATCTTTAAGAAATGGAATTAAATGGATAGTTGTACTTCCAGAATCAATAAATATAATATCATTGTTATCAATTTGTTTAGCAGCGATTTCACAGATTTTAATTTTCTCACTTGTGTTGATGTTCTTACGTTGTTTAACACTTACTGTAGTTTCGATACCAATGTTATCTTTGTTGTAAATAACACCACCGTATATTTTGGTAATAACATTACGTTTTTCAAGTTCATTAAGATCTCTTCTTAATGTTTGTATTGATACATTGAATTTACTAAGTAAATCATCAATGGATGCATATTGAGCTTGTGATAAAAATAATTCTAATTCGTACAATCTATTTATTTTCATAAAAAACACCTCTATAAAGTATTATAAAAGAATTCAAAAAAATTTACAATGTAGAAAGGGTCGGCTAAATGTTAAGAAATAATAAGTTAAATGAAGGATTTAATAAAGTATGCGATATTGAAAAAGATCACATGCTTATGGATGTTGATATATTAAAAGCACATAAAAATAACTTGTATGTTATTGAGGAAGCGAAGAAAGAGGTTGCAATTTTACTTGTAGAAGGCAATGTTAAAATATGCATTGATGATGTTGTCTATGAATGTAAAAGAAATAGCTGTTTTCACGACAATGCTAAATGTGTGCACTTGCCTGCTGGTAAAAAAGTGACAATATGTGCAATCGAAGATAGTGAATGCTTAATTCAAAAAGCTTACAATGACTTAGAATTTGAAACTAAATTTTATGATGATAAATGCATTCTTCGTCAACAGTTTGGTGAAGGTAAGTTGTTTGATACAAGTAAACGTATCGTTACAACAATCTTTGATTATGAAAACGCACCTTATTCAAAGATGGTATTAGGTGAAATTATCAATCATCCAGGAATTTGGTCTAGCTATCCACCTCATTCTCATCCACATCCTGAAGTGTATTATTATCGTTTCAATAAACCGCAAGGATTTGGAACATGCTTTGTAGGGGAGGATGCATACAAAATCAATGATCATAGTGTTTCACTTATTCCAGGTGATTTAGTTCATCCACAAAATTCTGCTCCCGGATATGCAATGTATTATGTGTGGATGATTCCACATTTACCAAACAATCCTTGGATTAAAACAAGAGATATGGATGAAAAGCACTCGTGGTTATTCAATGATGAGGAAGGAGTTATAAAGTTATAATTATGAAAACAGTACAATGTACAGTTGGACAAGCAATTGTTAAATTTTTAGATCAACAGTTTATTGAAGTTGATGGAGTTGTTACAAAATATGTGGAAGGTGTTAGCGTCATCTTTGGACATGGCATTGTTCTTGGTCTAGGAGAAGCTTTGTGTAATGAAAAACACAATTTAAAGGTTTATCAAGGTAAAAATGAACAAGGGCAAGCGCATATGGCAATGGGATATGCTAAACAGAAATTGCGTCGTTCAATCATCGCAGTTTCTGCATCTGTGGGTCCTGGTTCAGCTAATATGGTGACTGCGGCTGCAACAGCTACTGCTAATCATATTCCACTTTTACTTCTGCCTGCAGATACATTTGCCACACGCCAACCTGACCCTGTTTTGCAACAAATAGAGCAGACATACGACTTAGGAATTTCTACAAACGATGCATTTAAACCTGTTAGTAAATATTTTGATAGAATACATCGTCCTGAACAAGTTATGAGTGCAATGCTCAATGCAATAAGAACATTAATCAATCCTGAAACATGTGGAGCAGTGACTATTGCTATTCCGCAGGATGTTCAAGGAGAGATTTATGATTATCCTGAAACGTTTTTTGAAAAAAGAATTCATCATTTTTCACGTAGAAGTGCCGAGCAATCACAAATTGATAAATTTGTTGAAATGCTAAACAAGTCTACTCATCCACTAATTATCTGTGGAGGAGGAGTTCGCTACAGTGATGCTGGAGATGCATTAAAAGAATTCTCTAAAAAATACTGTATTCCGGTAGTAGAAACTCAAGCTGGAAAATCAAGCATTAGTTGTGAGTTTGAATATAACTTGGGTGGTGTTGGTGTAACTGGTAATTTGGCTGCAAATCTTGTAGCTAGAAAATCTGATTTGATTATTGGATTAGGAACTAGAATGACTGACTTTACAACAGGTTCGAAAGAATTGTTTGCAAAATCAAAAGTTGTTCAAGTTAATGTGAGTGATTTTCAAGCTATGAAATTAGATGCTTATCCAATTGTAGCGGATGCAAAAACTTTTCTTCAACAAATCATGGATGAAAACATTAATGTTTTCTCTACTGAATCTTTCATGAAATGTAAAAAATTATGGATTGAAGAAAGAAATCGACTTGTATCAAAGACAGTTGATGCAGAAAGTGAAGTTGTTCAAAATTATAATAAACAACTTAATGAGTTTAAGGAAGTAACAAACTCACAGCTAACACAAACACAAGCGTTAGGAATAATTAATGATACTTGTCAAAATAACATCGTTGTGGGTGCTAGTGGATCACTTCCTGGTGACCTTCAAAGAATGTGGCAACAAAAAGAACAATATGGATATCATGTTGAATATGGTTATTCTTGTATGGGATATGAGGTAGCAGCAGCATTAGGTGCCAAAATTGCCTATCCAGATAAAAATGTTTATAGTATGGTAGGAGATGCAGCATTCATTATGCTTCACAGCGAAATTTATACTTCTTTGCAAGAGAATAAAAAAATAAATATTTGTTTATTTGATAACATGAGTAATGGATGCATTAATAATCTTCAAATGGGGAATGGACTAGATAGTTTCTGTACTGATTTTAGAAAAAGAAATGAATCGAGTAATCAATTGGATGGAGAATTGTTGCCAGTAGATTTTGCAAAAATAGCGGAAGGTTATGGATGCAAAGGATATACAATTAAAACTAAGGAGGAACTAGTCGAAGCTTTAAAAGACAGTGAATCGGTAAATAAAACAGTGTTATTTGACATCAAAGTATTACCAAAATCGATGACACATGATTATGATTCATGGTGGAATGTTGGTTTGGCTAGTCAAAGTAATAAAAAAGAAGTGAATGAGTGTTACGAGAAATTAGTTGAAAAGCGTAAAAATGCAAGGAGGTACTAATATGGATTCAAATAAAGTTAAATTAGCAATAGCACCAATCGCATGGACAAATGATGACTTAGTTGAACTTGGCAAAGACAATACATTTGAACAATGTGTTAGCGAAATGGCTCTAGCTGGTTATTCGGGAAGTGAAGTAGGTAATAAATATCCCAAAGATCCAGAAGTGCTTAAAAAGTACTTGGATATTAGAAATTTACAAATTTGTAATGCATGGTACTCTACGTTTTTTACATCAGATCAATTTGATGAAACAGTTGAGGGATTTATTAAACATCGTGATTTCTTGTATGAAATGGGAGCAAAAGTCATTGGTATTAGTGAACAAGGAAACAGTATACAAGGAAAGGCTCTTCCAGTTTTTGATAAGAAACCAATTTATACAGATGAAGAATGGAAAAAAGTAATTTCGGGATTTAATCAATTAGCTGATTTAGCTAATGAAAAAGGAATGAAATTATGTGTACATCATCATATGGGAACTGGAGTTGAAACAGAAGAAGAAATTGATAAGTTAATGCAAGATTCACAAGAGAATGTGTATTTGTTGTATGACACAGGACATCTTTATTACTCGTCACACAGCCAAGAAATGGTAGAAAGAGTACTAAAGAAACACATTCATAGAATTGTACATGTGCACTTAAAAGATGTTCGAGAAGAAAAGTTAAATGAAGTGCTTTCAGCAAAACAAAGCTTCCTAGAAGGCGTATTCAATGGAGTGTTTACAGTTCCAGGAGACGGTGTTATTAATTTTGACAATGTATTTAAAATACTAGATGAATATGATTATTCAGGATGGATGGTTGTTGAAGCTGAGCAAGACCCAAGTGTTGCGAACCCATTTGAATATGCACTAAAAGCAAGAAAATTTATTAATGAAAAAACAGGACTATAGGAGAAAAATAATGTTAAATATTGGGATTATTGGATTTGGACGAATCGGTAAAGTTCATGCAAAGAGTATTCAATATTATGTGAGTAATGCAAAAGTAAAAACGATTTGTGATCCGTTTTTAAATGATGAACAAGTTGCCTTTGCGAAAGAACTAGGGATACTTAATTGTACAAAAAATGTAGATGATATCTTAAATGATAAAGACATTGATGCAGTGTTAATTTGTAGCTCTACAGATACTCATGCTGATTTGTCAATTAAAGCTGCACAAGCTAAGAAACACATCTTCTGCGAGAAACCAGTGGATACAGATGTTGAGCGCATTAAAGAAGTAATGAAAATTGTTAAAGAAGCCAATGTTAAATATCAAGTTGGATTTAATAGAAGATTCGATCACAACTTTAAAGCAATGAAAGAGGCAGTAGCAAGTGGAGTGATTGGAGAACCTCATAGCATTTCAATACTTTCAAGAGACCCAGAAGCACCACCATTAGAATATGTTAAAGTATCTGGTGGGATGTTCTTGGACATGACGATACATGATTTTGATATGGCAAGATATTTAGCAGGTAGTGAAATTACTGAGGTATATGCTGTTGCAGATGCATTAGTTAATCCAAAAATTAAAGAGCTTAATGATGTAGATAGCGCATTGATTACATTAAAATTTGAAAATGGGGCTATGGGAGTTATTTCAAACAGCAGAAGAGCTGCATATGGGTATGATCAAAGAGCTGAAGTTTTTGGAAGTAAAGGAGCTATTCATAGTAATAATGATACTTCTAACACCACAGTTATTAGCAATGAAACTGGAATTATTTCTCAAAAACCACTTCACTTCTTCTTAGAGCGATATATGCAATCATTTACAGATGAAATAATAAGTTTCATAAATGCAATTGAAAACAACACTGATTGTGAAGTCAATGCCTATGACGGACTAATTCCAGTATGTGTTGCCAAAGCTGCAATGAAATCTCTTCAAGAAAATAGACCAGTTAAATTAAGTGAAATTAAATAGGGGGTAAATGAAAATGAAATATGGAAAAATAGATAATTATATTAATGGACAAGCAAAATCAGGATCTGGAGATATTTCTCATATTTATTGTCCTGCAGATGATTCAATTATAGCAACACTTCAATATTCAACTGCGAGTGATGTTGATGAGGCTGTAATGCACGCAAGTAAAGCTCAGGAAAGTTGGAAAAAGCTTACTTTCAAAGAACGTGCTAAAGTAATATTTAAATTAAGAAACGAATTTGAAAAAAATCGTGAAGAAATTGCACAATGCATTACGGATGAAAATGGGAAAGCAAAAGCAGAAAGTTATGCTGCTGTAGATAAAGCAATTGAATTATGTGAGTTTGCGGTTTCTGTTCCAGCGATTTTGGCTGATCGATGCGAATATGTTTCGAAAGGGATTGAAGTTAAAGAAATTTCATCACCAGTGGGTGTAGTTGCATCAATCACGCCATTTAATTTCCCATTAATGGTTCCGATGTGGACTATTGCGAATGCAATTGTCTGTGGAAATGCAATGATTTTGAAGCCTAGTGAATTAACTCCGATTACTGCTGCTAAAATAGCACAATGCATTAAAGATGCAGGAGTACCTGAGGGAATTTTCCAAGTGGTTCACGGTGGTAAAGATGTAGTAGAAGCAATTTGTGATCATCCAGGAATCAACGTAGTGACTTTTGTTGGATCAACACCTGTTGCGAAAATTGTTTATCAAAGAGCTACTTCAGCATTTAAAAGATGTTTATCAATGGGTGGTGCAAAAAATCATATCTTAGTTACACCAGAAGTTAATCCACAAGTTGTTGCTAATGAAATATGTTCAGCAGCTTATGGAATGAGTGGACAAAGATGTATGGCAGCATCTGTGTTAGTTGCAATTGGAAATTGTAAAGCAGTAATTGATGAAGTTATTAGACTATCTAAATCAATGGTTGTTGGAAAAGATATGCCACCTCTTGTTACAAGGGATGCAGTTACTAAAGTACATCGCTTTATCGAAAGTACTAAAGGAAATGTATTGGTTGATGGACGTGCTTATAAACTTGAAGGAAATGACAACGGCTATTATATCGGGCCAACGGTTATCGAATATGATGATTATCATGATATGTCACAAGAAGAAATATTTGCACCGACACTTGAAATTATTCATGTAAAAGATATTGAAGAAGCACTAGCTGTTCAAAATAGTAGCCCGTACGCAAATGGTGCAAGTATCTTTACTGATACAGGACGTTATGCTCATGAAGCTGTTCTTGGTTTATCATCAGGAATGTTAGGGGTTAATATTGGTGTTCCAGTTCCTCGTGATCCATTCTCATTTGGCGGACTAAAAGCTTCTAAGTTTGGTCTAGGGGATATTACTGGATTTGATTCACTTCCTTTGTATATTAATAAACAAAAAGTTACGACAAAATGGAATCCAAAAGATAAAAAAGATTGGATGAGCTAGGAGGAGCCTATGGATAAATTACTTGAAACAGTTCAAAAGTATCCACAAACTGAAATTTGGAATGATTCTTGTTCATGTAAAGAATTGCAGTATTGCGTTGATCGTTTAGGTTCTGGAGCTACGACAAACCCAGTAATCGTATTGAATGTTCTTCAAAGTGAACTGCCTGATTGGGAAGGGACAATTAAAGAAATAATTAAAAGCAACAAATCGTTTACAGAAGATGATGTTGCATGGAAAGTAATCGAAAAGATGGCCTATAAAGCCTCTAAAATATTGTATCCGCAGTTTAAAGAAACTCATGGTCAAAAAGGAAGAATATCACTTCAAACAAATGCTAAATATTATAACAACAAAGATAAAATGGTTGAGCACGCAGTTCATTTAGCTGCAGTTTGTGAGAATTCACAAATTAAAGCACCATCATCTAAAGCTGGAATTGAAGCGTTTGAAGAAATGACCTATCAAGGTGTTAGTGTTAATGCAACAGTGTCATTTACTGTTGCACAAGCAGTTGAAGTTGCGCAAGCTGTTGAAAGAGGATTAAAACGAAGAGAAGCTGAAGGGTTAGATACATCTTTGATGCATCCGGTTTGCACAATTATGGTGGGGCGTGTTGATGATTATTTGAAAAAAGTTGTCGAAGAAGATAATCTAGATGTTGATGAGAAATGCTTAGATTTTGCAGGTATTGCAATAGCTAAAAAAGCATATTCAATTTATAAAGAAAAAGGTTATCGAACAAAACTATTAATTGCAGCATATCGTAATCATTATCATTGGTCTAGTTTTGTTGGAGGAGATGTTGTCTTAACAATTCCGTATAAATGGCAACAAAAGTTTAATGAATCTGATGTTGAAGTAAAAGATGAAATTAATAATCCAGTTAATGATGCTTGTTTAGAACAATTAAATAAAATTGAAGAATTTAGAAAGGGATACGATGAAAATTTAGCGATGGAAGAGTTTGAAAAATATGGTGCATTTATAGCTACAATGAACCAATTTCTAAGTGGGTATGACCAACTTATTCAACTTATTCGTCCTTATTTCTTCGAAGGATAGTTTATGGCAGACGTAATTTTAAAAAATATTGATAAAGTATATGACAACAAAGTTCAAGCAGTTTTTGATTTTAATTTAGAAATTAAAGATAAAGAGTTTATCGTGTTTGTGGGTCCATCAGGATGTGGTAAATCAACGACTCTTCGTATGATTGCAGGATTAGAGGAAATTACTGCAGGTGAATTATATATTGATGGTGATTACATGAATAATGTTTCTGCAAAAGATCGAAACATTGCGATGGTTTTTCAAAGTTATGCATTATATCCTCATATGAATGTATATGACAACATGGCGTTTGGATTAAGAAACATGAAGCTGCCAAAAGATGAAATCGATAGTCGTGTTAAAGAAGCGGCAAAAATGTTAGAAATTGAAGAATATCTTCATCGTAAACCAAAAGCGTTATCGGGTGGACAAAAACAACGTGTTGCTTTAGGTAGAGCAATAGTTAGAAATGCTAAAGTGTTTTTAATGGATGAGCCTTTAAGTAATCTTGATGCAAAGCTACGTGTTCAAATGCGTTCTGAAATTATTCGCTTGCATGAAAGAATGAAAAACACAACTATTTATGTAACTCATGATCAAACTGAAGCGATGACAATGGCAGATAGAATTGTTGTAATGAAATTAGGATACATTCAACAAGTGGGGACTCCTAAAGAGATTTACAATCATCCTAAAAATATGTTTGTTGCAAGCTTTGTTGGTTCACCATCTATGAATTTTATTGATTGTACTTATGAAAATCATGAATTTAAAGTAGGTGATTTTAGTTGTAAACTTCCAGAAATGCATTGGGATAAAATGGATGCTTATGATGGTAAAGAAGTAATTATGGGAATAAGACCAGAAGAATTATTTATTGAGGGAATCGTAAAAGATACTTATCCGAATTCTGTATTTAAATTCAATATCGATGTTGCTGAATTACTTGGAAATGAATTTATTATCCATGGATTATTTGAAGGTACAAAAATTAGTGCAAAAATTCCAGCACGTGAAGAATACAAAAATGGGCAAACAATTGAACTTGCTATGGATTTATCAAAAATTCATTTCTTCGATAAAGAAACACACGAAGCAATCATTTAGTAAATTAATGGACATCATTATGGTAGTTTAAGGTAAATGCAATTATGCATTTACCTTTAAAAATATGTAGGGGGATATTATGAAAAAAGCATATTCTATTGATATGACGCAAGGACCAATATTGAATAAGATATTTGTTTATGCAGTTCCTTTAATTTTATCAGGGTTGTTGCAATTGTTTTTTAATGCTGCAGATATCATTGTGGTTGGTCGATTTAGTGGACCCACTGCTTTAGCGGCAGTAGGATCAACAGGCGCATTAATCCATATGTTGATTAACTTGTTTATGGGTTTATCCATTGGTACAAATGTGTTGGTTGCACGATACATAGGTGCAAAGCAAGATAAAGATGTTGAAGAAACTGTTCACACATCGATAAAGATTGCACTTGTGGGTGGTTTTTTCATGATTTTTATTGGTTTGTTATTTTCAAGACCATTACTTGAATTAATGAGAACGCCAAATGATGTTATTGATCAATCGGTACTTTATATGCAAATTTATTTCTTATGTATGCCTGCATTCATGGTATATAATTTTGGTGCAGCTATATTAAGAGCGATTGGAGATACAAAAAGACCACTTTATTATTTGCTTTTTGCAGGGGTATTAAATGTCATTTTGAATATGATTTTTGTGATTGTGTTTAAAATGGGTGTTGCAGGTGTTGCTTGGGCTACTTCAATTGCACAAGTTGTCTCTGCAATACTCGTGGTTAACACATTAAGGAAAAGTGAAGGATCGATTCAGTTAAAGGTACATAACTTGAAAATCTCAACTGAGAAAGCAATTTTAATGCTTAAAATTGGAATACCTGCAGGGTTACAAGGAATAGTGTTTAGCTTATCGAATGTCTTGATTCAATCCACAGTTAACTCTTTTGGTTCACTAGCGATGGCTGGAAATACTGCCGCAAGCAATATTGAAGGTTTTGTCTATATTTCAATGAATGCGATATATCAAACATCACTAAGTTTTGTAAGTCAAAACTTAGGTGCGAAAAATCTTAAGCGTATTAAAACAGTATCGTTTTATTGTATTGGTTTAGTAAGTGTTGTAGGGTTTATGTTTGGGGCTACTGCATTTACTTTTGGGGAATTTTTCTTATCATTCTATACTACTGATGTTAAGGTAGTAGAATTTGGGATGATGCGTTTATCTATTTTTGGATTAACCCATTTTATTGGCGGTGTAATGGATGTATTATGTGGCATCATTCGTGGGCTTGGTAAATCAGTTGAACCGATGATATTTTCTTTAATCGGTGTTTGTGGATTTAGGGTGTTTTGGATATTTGTCATTTTTCCGCTTTCTCCATCTCTGTACACTTTGTATCTGTCTTATCCGATTACATGGGTAATTACTGGTTTTGCGCATACGATATTTTTAAATTATACTTATAAAAGAATCAAAAAAGAATTTGCTTTAGCTATAGAGTAGGTAAAGATATTTGTTTAAAGTAGCTTGAAGTGTACTGAATGTATCAATGGTTTGTTATGTAGAAATGATAAAAAGAATCTTCAGTGTAATGAAGGTTCTTTTTTTAGGTAATTTATTGTTTGAAAAAACAATTTTATGTGATAAAATATTTTAATAAATTCAATAAATTGATAAAAAAATTACAAAATATAGAGATTTGCAATATAAAAGATGATATAATTTATAAAATGGTTCCCATTATTAAATTAATAAATTCATGTGAAAATTTTTCGATTTATATAATATGAGTTTAAAATTATAACAAGGGGTGTTGATTGACATGAGAATAGATTTATACAATACAGTTTTTGCGGCCTCTTTAATTGCCATGTTTACCTATCAATTTTCAATCTTTTCATATGCATCAAACTTGTTGGTAGGTGGGGTTAAAAATAGTAAGATTTATGCTGGCCTAGCGTTATTAAACACGACTGTGTTTGCTTATGTTCAGTACATACAACTTGAAGTACATTACATTATAATTGTCTTTATGGTTGCGCTGATAATGGAATTTAAGTTCATTTCTAAAACGGATTTTGTTCAAGTTATTTGTGGTGCATCGATATTTATTTTACATATATTTTCAATTACAATTCCTTTAATTATTATCTTTAGTGACATATTTAATATTTCACCAGCGATGCTAATCAAAGATACAATTTACGATCATTTTATTGTGATGATAACTGCGGCTGTATTAACTTTAGCACACCAGGTTGTTAAGAAATACATTGATAATTCTTCAATTCAAAGGGTGACTGTTAAGAGTAATCATTCAATTATCCTTCTGTGTTCTATAGTTTTATTGGTTTTTCTTCAAATCATTCACTCAATGACAATGATGACTGATGTTTTTTACTCTGAACAAGTAATGTTGTCACTAGCGATTTCAATCACATCACTTCTAATCTTTTATCTATTCTTTCTGTATGCAATAAATTTAATTGATGCGAGTTTATATAAAAGACACTCGGATAGAGTTATTGGTGAACAGCAGTTAATTACAAAGAAAAAAGAAACTCTGTTGACAAAAATTGAAAGAGATGAGCTGACTGGGGTATTCAATCGTGGATACATAATGGAAGAGCTTGAGAAGTTGTGCGCGGATAATACGGATTCATTTTATGTTTTATTTGTTGATATTAATGCATTAAAATACACAAATGATACTTATGGCCATAGTGCAGGTGATAGAATGATAATTAGGATAACACAATCTATCTTACGTACTATGCGTGAACAAGATATTGTTGCCCGTATCGGTGGAGATGAATTTCTTGTTGTTATGCCTAATACAATAAAAAACGATTGCGTAAATGTAATTGAACGCATAGAACATGCTATTGAGCTTGAAAACGAAAATGAAGAGTTTTTAGTTTCTGCAAGCATCGGATCAATTTATGTGGATGATAAAGTAAAAGAAAAAGGAGTCGCTCATATCTTATCGGTTGCTGATGAAAACATGAGAAAAAATAAATCATTGTTCTATGAAAAAAGAAGGGGGAATGCTGAATGATATACTTAACCATACTTCTTGTTTTATCTTTTATAGGATACCATTACACATTTTTCTCGTATTGTGTATACATTTTTAATTTAAATAAATATCCAAAGTTTGCAAGTGTTGTGTGTGCAGGTGTTAATCTTTGTTTTTGGTTCATTTATATTTTTTATATCCCTGCAAATTATGAAGCAATTGCTATGTTAGTTTATGCGATTGTTTTGCTAATTGAAACAAGAAAAGTGTTCAATGTTAAATTAATTCAAATGTTATTTATATCAGTAACATTCACCATAAATCTTTTTGCAAAAAGACTTGCTGCACTTGCAACAATTTCTTTGGTTAATCATAGTACAATTGCTAATTCTATCAGTGAAGTTAATATTTTAATTCTTGTTGCTACAATTTGTTTTACTATGTCAATTTCTACGATTCGATTTGCAAGAAAAATGATACCGAGAAACTCACTGGATACCATTTTATCAGATAATAAAAATCTTGCGTTTTTAACAACGGCATACTCAATACTTTTCTGTACATTGTTTGCTTTCTTCTTAACTATAGGAGTAGATGGGGGATTAGTCCACTATGTTGTTTTAGGCTTGGTTGTTATAAGTGCATTTGCTGTGTTTATAGTTTTTGCTTATAATTTAGCAGAACTTCGTATCCAAACGGAAACTTTTAAGCGAATTAGTCAAAAAAACACTGAAGATTTACAAGAGATTAAAGACCTTGAAAAAATTGCTGTAAAAGATGCCCTAACATATTTATATACGAGAGACTATGCAGATGAGCTGATTAATAAATTGATTGCTGAAGAAGATTTGTTTTTTGTTGCTTTTGTTGACCTTGATGGTCTTAAAACAATCAATGATGATCACGGTCATGAAGAAGGTGACTTTTATATTAAAACTGTGGCAGAAATACTACAAGATTATTTTAAAGATGACACGGCATGTAGATATGGTGGTGACGAAATCGTCATTGTTGGAAAATGTACTACTGAGGATGAGGTTACTAAGAGATTGATTCAAACTTACAAAGCAGTGATTAGTATTCCAAAAATTCATCATAAAAAATATAAAACTTCAATTAGTTATGGTGTAGCGTTTAAACATGCTAATGAAATTATCACAGCATCGAAACTGATTGCTATTGCTGATAGCCGTATGTATGAATTGAAAAAAAGCAACAACAAGAATCGTAAGGTAGTTTCACTAAAGTAAAAAAAGGTTTACTCTTTTTATCGAAAGCAATTTTTAATTTAAAATTCATATTTCATGTGATAAGTGGATATTGTTAAGGAATTATTTTGATTTAAATCTATCACGATAGGTAGTTGAAAAGCACTGATTTTACTTGAAACCTTAACTTATGTGAGTTATAATAGAAAAAAATTCAGTGATAAAGAATTTTTGTTTAATTTAATTGCAGAGAGAAAGCATTTGGTGAAAGCTTTTATTAGATGAATGAAATTGACACTTTTGAGAAGTTATCTTGAAACTAAGTAAAGGTAAACGTGAGTCTAGCGTTAATGACTTGAGGGCATATATTTTTATATGAACTAAGGTGGTACCGCGATGATAAGTCGTCCTTAGGTTTTGGATGACTTTTTTTAATGGAAAAATTGGAGAAAACTATGAAAAATTTTAAAACACCAAGAGGAACACAAGATATTTTATTGGATGATGTTTATAAATGGCAACACGTTGAAGACCTCATTCGTCAGATTTGTACTGTTTATAATTATGATGAAATACGTACACCAGTATTTGAAGATACAGGTGTATTTAAAAGAGAAAATGACAGCAGTGACATGGTAAATAAAGAAATGTACACATTCTCTATTAACAATGTTGATTCAATTACACTAAGACCTGAAGGAACTGCAGGAGTTGTGCGCAGTGTAGTTCAAAATAAGCTGTATGGCAGTCAAGAACTTCCGCTTAAATTGTATTATGTTGGAGAGATGTTTAGATATGAGCGACCTCAAAAGGGAAGATTTAGACAGTTTAATCAATTTGGTATTGAAAATATTGGATTAAAGTCACCACTTGTTGATGCTGAAGTTATTGCATTAGGATATAGCCTTGTAAAAAGTTTAGGACTAAGTGAAATCAAAGTGTTAATCAATACACTAGGCGATTTGGAATCAAGAAATGCATATAAAGGAGTTTTAAAAAGTCATTTTGCAGATGAAATTAGTAGTATGTGTGATGATTGTAAACGTCGTTATGAACAAAATCCTCTACGACTACTTGACTGTAAAGTGGATAAAGATCATCCAGCGATGAAATCTGTTCCAAGCTTAAATGAATCGCTAAATGAACAGTCAAAACAATATTTCACTCAAGTTTTATCGACTCTTGAAAATTTAGGAATACCTTATGAAATTGATGATAAATTAGTACGTGGATTGGATTATTACACAGATACAGTATTTGAAGTGGTTTCTACTCATCCAGATTCAGGAAGTCAGGCAACAGTATTTGCGGGTGGTCGCTATGATAACCTTATTGAATATTTCGGTGGGCCTGAATTATCTGGGGTTGGATTTGCATTAGGATTAGAAAGGCTACTTATTTTAGCAGAAGCTGAAAAAATTGAATTAGGGAGTAAACCAGAATTAGATGTTTATGTGATGGCTTTAGGAGAAGTTGGTGATATTCCGTTAAATTTAGCTACACTTTGCCGTGCTAATGGATTTATAACAGATTGTAATCTTCAATCACGTTCGCTGAAGTCGCAGTTTAAAACAGTGGATAGAAAACGTGCAAAAGCTGTGCTAATTGTTGGAGAAGAAGAACTAAAAAACAATCAAGTGAATATTAAACACATCGAAAGCAAAACTCAAGTATGTGTAAATATCGATGAAATAATCTCAACACTTGATTCGATGTTATATGAAGAAGATGATCATCATACTTGCGGTGATGACTGCTGTTGTAAAGGAGAATAAAACAATGAAAAGAACACATGGTTGTGGAACACTGACACTTGAAAATGTACATGAGGAAGTTACCTTAATTGGTTGGGTCGCTAAAAGAAGAAATTTAGGAAGTTTAGTATTTATTGATTTACGTGATCGCTCTGGGGTCGTACAAATTACTTTTGATGAAAGTCATGCTGAAGCAGTAAAAGAGGTACGAAATGAATATATTTTAGAAGTACATGGGAAAGTATTAGCGAAAAAAGATGTGAATCCAAAGTTGAAAACTGGTGCTATTGAAATTATGGTTAATTCAGTTGAAATCATCAATACTGCACAAACAACACCAATTATTATTGCGGAGGATACAGATGCACTTGAAGACACACGATTGAAATATCGCTATTTGGATTTAAGACGTGAAAGTATAAAAAATAATTTAATGTTAAGACATCAAGTGAGTATGCTTACGCGTAATTATTTATCTAATTTGGATTTTATTGAAGTTGAAACACCAATATTATGTAAATCAACTCCAGAAGGGGCACGTGATTATTTAGTTCCAAGTCGTATTCATGAAGGGCGTTTTTATGCATTACCACAATCTCCACAAATCTATAAACAACTTTGCATGGTTGGTGGAATTGAGAAGTATTTTCAAATTGCAAGATGTTTTAGAGATGAAGATTTAAGAGCTGATCGTCAACCGGAATTTACACAAATTGACATTGAGATGAGTTTTGTCAGTGAAGAAGATGTATGGAATGTTGTTGAAGGTTTAATGAAAGAAATTTTTAGTAAAATTAAAAATGTTTGTTTGCCTGAATTTGAACGTATCACATATACTGAATGTATGAAAAAATATGGAAGCGATAAACCTGATACGAGATTTGAAATGTGTTTAAATGACATTTCAACTGTATTTAATAATACAGAATTTCTGGTTTTTAAAAATATCTTAGAAACGAATGGATGCATCAATGCAATTGTGGTTAAAAACAGTGCAGATAAATTTAGTCGTAAAGATTTAGATAAGCTTACGGATACTGTTAAGGTATATGGAGCTAAAGCATTGTCTTTCTTAAAGTTCAATAACAGTGAATTGACAGGATCAATTGCTAAAGTTATTAGTGATGAGGAAAAACAAGGGATTTTGAGCTCTTTAGCGCTTGAAGAGAATGATTTGGTATTAATTGTTGCGGACAAGACTAAAGTTGCTCAAACAGCCTTGGGAGCACTTCGTGTTAAACTTGGTAAAGATTTAGGATTAATCGATGAGTCAGCATTTAATTTCTTATGGGTAACAAATTTTCCGATGTTTGAATATGTAGAAGAAGAAAATCGTTTTGTGGCTGCACATCATCCGTTTACTTCACCAAATTTAGAGGACTTAGATAAACTCTTTGAAAATCAAGAACAATGCTTCAGTAGAGCCTATGACTTAGTTTTAAACGGATATGAGTTGTTAAGTGGATCAATTCGTATTCATCAACAAGATGTACAAGAAAAAGTATTTAATGCAATTGGAATGTCTATGCAAGAAGCACATGAAAAATTTGGATTCTTTATTGAAGCATTTAAATATGGGACACCTCCTCATGGTGGAGTTGGTGTTGGTCTTGATCGTTTAATTATGATTTTAGCTGATACAGAAAATATTCGTGACGTGGTTGCATTTCCTAAAACAGCAAGTGCTTATGATTTGATGAGTGAGGCACCTAATGTAGTGGATGATATCCAACTTAAAGAATTAAAAATTAAAATTGAATCATAAAATTTTTATCAAAAATAAAAGTCAAGTATGAATTTTTTAAAAATGATGTGATATACTAGAAATACCTAGAGGAACAAATATATTTCCTACATTTTGATATAAGGGAATTCGGATGTTTTAACTTTGTGTGAAAACTGACTACGTGTCAGGATCCTAAAATTTTAAACAGAAATCCCACCTGAATTTATTCGGGAATAATATCAACCTCTAGGCTATTTTTACGAATATTGGCATTTATTTTACTTAAAACTTGTAAAATAGTGAATTTGAATGTAATATATATATGAAGTTAAAGATAGGTGGTGTGGTGAATGGAATTGTGGACGTCAATTGGATATACATTAGTTGGTCTTGCAATTGGTGGTGGATTAGGTTTCTTTTTTACTCGTAGATACTTTGAAAAACAAATCAAAGAAAATCCTCCAATTAATGAGAAGATGATTAGAGCAATGTTCTTACAAATGGGGCGTAAACCTTCAGAAGCACAGATTCGTCAAATAATGAAGTCAATGGGACAATAATAAGGCACAGAGTACTGTGTTTTTATTTTGGTCTACTGAATAAAAAAAGATGAGTTTTGCTCATCTTTTCTTCTACATCCACGTGATTTTCTTTTCTTCGCCTTTTAGTAAATTATTAATATTTGATTTATGACGATAAACGATAAATAACCATAAAATTAAAAAACTAAATGTAACTTGATCAAACCCATTAAGATAAGCACTTACTGCAGTACATGTCCCGATAAGTATCATGCTTGAAAGTGAAACAATTTTTGTGAGGTATAATAATAGGAAAAATAATCCTAATGGGATTGCGGCCATCACAATGAATTGATTTGTCACAAAACTTGTTGCAATGATGTATCCAAATGCTGTAGCTACTGCTTTTCCACCTTTAAAATTTGCGAAAATAGGGAAACAGTGTCCGGCACATGCAGCAACTCCTGCAAGTACGCTAGCTTCAGGTATGAAAATTTCACATAACACAACAGTGATAAGACCTTTTAATCCATCCATAATTGTAACGGCCAGTCCAACTTTAGCACCAAGTACACGTCCTGCATTTGAACCACCTAAATTTCCTGAACCATGCTTTCTGACATCTGTATTATAAAATACTTTCCCGATTACTAAGGCCCACGGAATTGAACCAAATAAATAACCGAATAATATAGCGACTATAACAGCAATGCTTATTTCAAAATCGAACATATTAAAATCTCCTTAATAGCTAAATTTTATCATAAAGTAGCTAATTAAACTAGGAAATTCAACTGAAATTTAGTATAATAGTGAGTGTTAAAAAGGAGATGAATAGAAGTTTATGTCAAATATGGAATACAATGAAACAACTATTCAGATACTTGAGGGGCTAGAAGCAGTTAGAAAGCGTCCAGGTATGTACATAGGATCTACAGATAGTCGCGGGCTGCATCATTTAATTTGGGAAATTGTCGATAATTCTATTGATGAAGCATTGAATGGCTATGGAAATAAAATTACAATTACACTTAAAAAAGACGGGTCTTGTGTTGTTGAGGATGAAGGACGTGGTATGCCAGTAGGTGAACATGCTTCTGGGGTCTCCGCATTACAAGTAATTTTTACTGTGCTTCATGCAGGAGGGAAGTTTGGTGCAGAAGGAGGCTATAAAACATCAGGTGGTTTACATGGTGTTGGGGCGTCTGTAGTTAATGCCTTAAGTTCTTGGGTAGAAGTTACTGTCAATACAAAGGGTAAAGCATATCAAATGAAGTTTAGTGATGGTGGTAAAAAAATCAGTAAACTGACGGAAATAGGAAAAACAAACAAAACGGGAAGCCGAGTGCATTTTAAACCGGATCCGACAATGTTTTCTCATATTGAATTTAATACAAATCTAGTAGCTGAAAGATTAAGAGAAAGTGCTTTTTTACTTCAAGGAATGGAAATGAACCTTGTGGATGAACGAAGCAATCTTACTGAAAAATTCTTTTATGAAGATGGATTGAATGCTTATTTGGATTTTTTGCATGAAGATCGAACGACATTGCATAGTCCAGTAACATTCAGTGGAAAAGTAAATGAAATTGTCGTTGATTGTGCATTTCAATTTACTGATGATTATCAAGAAAATACATATAGTTTTGTTAATTTGGTTCGCACTAAAGATGGTGGTAGTCATGAAGTTGGTTTTAAAACAGCATTTACAAAGTGTTTTAATGAGGCTGCACGCAAATTTAATTTATTAAAAGATAAAGATAAAAATTTTGAAGGTGCTGATGTTAGAGAAGGTTTAACAGCGGTTATTTCATTAAGTATACCTGAAAATTTACTTCAATTTGAAGGGCAAACAAAATCAAAATTAGGAACTCCTGAAGCTAAATCAGCCGTGGATAGCGTAGTAAGTGAGAAGTTAACTTATTTTTTAGAAGAAAACAAAGAGTTAACTACTTCATTGATTAAAAAGATGCAAAAAGCTTCTTTAGCACGTGAAGCGGCTAGAAAAGCTCGTGAAGAAGCAAGAAAAGGGAAAAAATCTGGTAAAAGTGAGAAATTGCTTTCAGGAAAATTATCTCCAGCACAATCAAAAGATACATCAAAGAAAGAGATTTTCTTAGTGGAAGGGGATTCTGCAGGAGGAAGTGCAAAACAAGGTCGTGATTCCCGCTATCAAGCAATTTTACCCTTAAGAGGAAAGGTGTTGAACACTGAAAAAGCCTCGATGCAGGATATTGAAAAAAATGAAGAGCTAAACACAATTATTCATGCGATTGGTGCAGGAATTGGGCTTAGTTTTGATGCTGAGGAAAGCAACTACAACAAAATAGTAATAATGACCGATGCAGATACGGATGGTGCGCATATTCAAGTTTTGTTGCTGACATTTTTTTATCGATTTATGCGTGATCTCATTGATAAAGGAATGGTTTATATTGCTCAACCTCCATTATACAAAGTTAGTAAAGGAAAAGAAGTTCATTATGCATATACAGATGATGAATTGATAGACTTAAGAGAAAAGATGGGTAAAGTAGAGATACAACGCTATAAAGGACTTGGAGAAATGAATGCTTCTCAGCTTTGGGATACAACAATGAATCCACAAACAAGACAATTAATTCAAGTTAAAATTGAAGATGGTATTTTAGTAGATAAGCGAGTGCATGTTTTAATGGGGGATAAACCACACTTAAGACGAGATTGGATCGAGAAAAATGTTGCGTTTACATTAGAAGATGAATACGAGGTGATGTAGGTTATGGCTAAGAAAAATGACTGGATAGAAAACACTGATTACTTACCTGTAACTCTTGAAGATATCGTTTCTGAGCGTTTTGGAAGATATTCAAAGTACATCATACAAGAACGTGCATTACCGGATGTTCGTGATGGATTAAAACCTGTGCAACGCCGTATTCTTTATTCGATGTATGTAGAGGGAAATGTGTTTGAAAAACAACACCGTAAGTCGGCAAAAACAGTTGGGAATGTTATTGGTAATTATCATCCTCATGGCGATTCAAGTGTTTATGATGCCATGGTGCGTATGTCACAAGATTGGAAGATGCGAATCCCACTGATTGATATGCATGGTAATAATGGTTCGATTGATGATGATCCTGCTGCAGCAATGCGTTATACAGAGGCAAGACTTGCAAAAATATCTTCAACTATGTTAGAGGATATTGATAAAGAAACAGTGAGTTTTGCACCTAATTTTGATGATACTGAGGTTGAACCAACTGTATTTCCTACAAGGTTTCCGACATTGTTGGTTAATGGTTCAACAGGGATTGCATCAGGATATGCAACAAATATTGCTCCTCACAACATCAATGAAGTTATCGATGCGACAATTGAACGCTTAGAATTTCCAGAATGTTCACTTGATGTATTGATGCGTCATATTAGTGGACCTGATTTTCCAACAGGTGGTATCGTTCAAGGGAAAAAGGGAATTGTTGATGCCTTTTCTACAGGAAAAGGAAAAGTAGTTGTGCGTGCAAAAAGCACGTTTGAACAAACAAAAACTTGTCAACAAATTGTTATTACAGAAATTCCATATGAAGTTGTAAAAAGTAATCTTATTAAAAAAATGGATGAAATAAGACTTTCAAAAGAAATAGATGGATTAATGGATG
This sequence comes from uncultured Holdemania sp., assembly GCA_964368495.1. Taxonomy (GTDB): domain Bacteria; phylum Bacillota_I; class Bacilli_A; order Erysipelotrichales; family Erysipelotrichaceae; genus CALVGQ01. Next base: position 35,589 of record CAYJAJ010000007.1, read on the forward strand.
TTCGAGATGAATCAGATCGTAATGGACTACGCATTGTAATTGATGTTAAAAAAGATGCTGATATGAATTTAATCCTGAATTATTTCTATAAGACGACAGAGCTTCAAATTAACTACAACTATAATATGGTTGCAATCGTAAATAAACGCCCAATGCAAATGGGAATACTAGAAATGCTAGATGCATTTATTGCTCATCGTGAAGAAGTAGTTACAAAAAGAAGTAAATATTTGTTGGCGAAAAAAGAAAATCGTTGCCATATTTTAGAAGGATTAATGAAAGCTGTATCGATAATGGATGAAATTATCTTTATTATTCGATCTTCTAAAGATAAGGCTGATGCAAAAAATAGACTTGAAGATGAGTTTAATTTTACTCCAATTCAATCTGAAGCCATTGTTACGTTGAGGTTGTATCGTTTAACTTCAACAGATGTGAAAATATTAAAAGAGGAATTTGCGATATTAATTAATGAAATGGAAGAACTTAAAACAATTTTAAGTAATCGTAAAGTACTGAAATATTTAATTATAAATGAGTTAAAGGCATTAAAAGAAAACTACGGAGAGAAGCGTCGTACAGAAATACAAGATGAAGTGGAAGAAGTAGTTATTCGAAAAGAAGACATGATTGCCAATGAACGAGTGATGATTACTGTTTCAAAAGATGGGTATATCAAACGTGTTGGAATGAGATCATTTCTTGCCAGCGATAAAATATCTACTGGGCTAAAAGAAACAGATAATTTAATTGGCACCCTTGAAGTAGATACTTTGGATACGTTACTTGTGTTCACAAATAAGGGGAATTATGGACTTCTTCCGATATATCAAATCAATGAGTCAAAATGGAAAGATATTGGAAGTCATTTAAACAATTATATTAAAGTTGATTCAAATGATAAAATAGTTAATGCAATTGTTGTGAAAAATTTTGAAACAGATGCATGGATAGTAAGTGTTTCAAAAAATGGATTTATTAAAAAGTCACATATGAAATATTGGCATTTGCAACGAAATAGTAAATTAAGTACTGCCATGAAACTCAAAGACGATGATGAGATGATAAAAACTTTTATTTCATATCGTGATGATGAGGTGATGTTGGTTACACAAAATGGTTATGCTTCACGGTATAGCTTAAATTTAGTTCCAGATACAAATACACGCAGTCAAGGAGTAAAGGCAATGAATCTATCTAAAGATGATCAATTGGCTTCAGCCTGTGTGTTAAATGATGATAAAAATGCTGTTTTAATCCTTGAAAGCAAAGGAATGATGAAAAGAATTAAATCATCAGACATTCTTGTTACTTCAAGACCTGTAAAAGGAGATTTAATTTTTAAAAAATTAAAAACTGCACAATTGTTTGTTCAAGATATTCGCAGTATTAATGCTTATGATGAAATCTGTATTGTAGATGACACTGTGCATAAAATTGTAGGAAAAGACATTCCATTTATGGGAAAAGATCAAAAATTTTCATCAGTAATTAATCTAAAAAATAACTGGTTTGTAGTACAAACCATTGAAGATGTAAAAATTATTGATATTCAAGATGAAATTGTTGAAGAAAAAAATGAATCCATTAATTTGTCATTTTTCGATGAATCTGATTTCAAGTAATGATAAACCTATAGTTCATCATCACTCAAGATTTTACAGATCGAATGATCTTATTTGATAACTGGTCAATTATTTTTGGAGTATGTGTATTGTTTCAATCGACATGTGCTCGCTTAACTAAAAAAACTCATAATTTGTGAGTTTTTTTCTTAGTGATTATAATTCTTAGGAATTTATATTTAAAGGAATGTCATCAATATTTTTTCCAATTAAATCAATGATTTGTTTGTATCCATCTCTTTCTTTTAGTTTAGTCGCTAAAGATGTTGGAATGAGAATCAATTTTTCTTTGTTAACAGTATTGATAAAACTACGAACAGCAGGGGGAAACCCGCTTGCCCAAATTGGAAAAACAACAATGATATCATCATCAAAATTTGGCTCATTATAAGAGGCATTACTTGATTCTTTTTTTGAAGACATTTTTCCTCCCTTTAAAAAATTGAGAGCTCCATTCCAATTTTCATCATCCGTAATCTCATTTGTGTTTGTGGTGTAGCTTAAAGCAAGTTTTTCAGCTATTTTTCTGCTTCGTCCAGTTCGACTGAAATAATATATTTGCATCTTTTTTCTCCTCAACATTTCTTTGTTTGTTAAAAACATTGTATACTATAATTCTCAATAAAAAAAGCCTTTATATAAGGCTTTATCTTTATAATGGTCCCCAGAGCCGGACTCGAACCGGCATGGTATCACTACCGATCGATTTTGAGTCGATTGCGTCTACCAATTTCGCCATCTAGGGATACCTAAATATTATATATTAGCCCTAGTTAAATATCAAGAAATATTTGAGAAACCTGACGAGAATCAATTTTTTATAAAGGTTTTCTATAATTAAGACATTGATTAATCAATGCCTATAGTGTGTTATCTAAGCGTAAATCAATTAAGTTTTGATAGATTTTTTTATAGTCGTTCTCTAATTCTTCAACTGCACTTTTTGTTTCTTCATTCATATGAGCGTGTTTCTTTTTAAAATCTTGAACAGCTTTTAGTGCGTTATCAATTCCATTTATTGCTAAATCAAGTATTTTTCTATCATCAGGCGATGTTTGTGCTTTAATCTTTTCAAAAAATTCTGCAACCAGTACAGATATTTTGGTCTCACCACTTGCTCTTACACCAAGAGTTTTAATGTGATTTTTTAAATGTTTTTCATGGTTTTTAAAGACTTCAATTGAATTTACTAATTCATTTTTTAATTGATTAGAATTTGTTTCTTTGACGTAATCTAAAAAAGTATTAATTCCCATATTACAACCTTCTAATAGTGTAGTTAAATCATCGATGACTTGTTGGTTTGTTTGCATAAGATTTCCTCCTACATTTAGTATGAGTGATAATGTTGACTTTATCACAAAAATAAAACACGTTTAACGTGTTTTATTGACTATTTTTACTTGGACGTGGTCTTTTGTTTTGCATTGCCAACATTGCCGCTTTTTGATTTAAAATTACAGGGATGACAATAGGGTTACGATTGGTTTTCTTATACAAGAATGGTTCTAGTGAACTACGAACACAGTTTTTAAGTTCTCCAAATGTTGTTTTTTGTTGCATTCTTTTCTTTAAGGCTTCATAAACAATCATTTCAGCTTCTTTAAGAAGTGTTTGGCTTTCTTTGATATATACAAACCCGCGAGATACAATATTTGGTCTGCATAGAATTTTATTGTATCTTGAATCAATTGTAACAATAACTGCAACTAATCCGCTTTCAGCTAAGATGTGACGATCACGAATCACTGCTGTTGATAATCCTGTTGCATCGTGTCCATCAACATAAATGTCATCGGATTGAATCCGGTTGTTTGACATAAAACATTGTCCATCACGCATTACTACAACATCACCATTAGCACAAATGAATGTATTCTCTTTTTTTACACCTGTCTCTACAGCAGTAGAAGCATGGATTTTTTGCATTTTATATTCACCATGTACTGGCATAAAATATTCAGGTTTAATTAGCTGTAACATTAATTTTTGTTCATCTTGTCCAGCATGACCTGTCGTATGTAATGATGTAAGAGGGCTATTAACCATAACATCAGCACCAGCACGAGTCAATTTATTTACGACTTGAGTAACACTGTTGGCATTTCCAGGAATTGGACTTGAAGAAAAGACAATGCTATCTCCAGGTTGAATAGATACATAACGATGTGTTCCATTCGCAATACGACTAAGTGCAGCAAGAGGTTCACCTTGACTTCCGGTACAAATTAAGCAAACTTTATTTGCTGGATATTGTTTAAGTTGTTCGGGTTTAATGAAATTGCTTGCTTTTGCCTTTATAATTCCCATTGCTCGACCAGTTTCAACAACATTTTCCATTGATCGTCCGAAAATAATAATTTTGCGATCGCACTGAATTGCAGCTTCGATAATTTGTTGAACACGATATACGTTAGAGGCAAATGTGGCAACAATTAATCTGCCTGGAATTTTTCTTGCAATATCAAGTAATGATTTGGCTACTTTCTTTTCGCTTATGGAAAATCCTGTAACTGCTGAGTTTGTTGAATCACTCATTAACAATGTAACTCCAATTTGTCCAATATAAGCCATTTTTTGATAATCAGCATTGGATTCAACTGGACTTAAGTCGAATTTGAAGTCTCCAGTTTCTACGATTCTTCCATTAGGGGTGTTAATAAGTACGCCTAATGAATCTGGGGTAGAGTGAATAGTGTTGAAAAATCCTAAACTAAAATGATTGGTTTGAATTTTAGAACTCTCATTAATTTCAATTAATTTAACTTGACGTGACATTCTTCGTTCATCGAGTTTTTTTCTGATTAAAGCACAGGCAAATCTAGGTGCATAAATCATTTTTAATGGAATTGATTGTAAGAAAAATGGAATACCACCGATATGATCTTCATGTCCATGGGTAATGACTAATGCTTTCACTTTCTTTGAATTGCGTATTAAATAAGAATAGTCAGGGATAACATAATCAACTCCTAACAATTCTTCATCAGGAAAAATTACTCCGCAGTCAATCACGATGATTTCATCATCATGTTCAATGCAGTACATGTTTTTTCCTACTTCTCCTAATCCGCCTAAAGCATAAACGAGTGTATCGTTTTTATTATAATCTGTACTATTATTTTTTTTTGTAGTTTTTTTGGGCGCTTTGTTTCTTGTAACTTCGCTCATGGTTACCTCTTTCTAAATTTATAATATTATTATTTGATGTATAAGATGCTTGTTATTAAAATTATAGCACAGTTTTAAAAACTTATTCAATTACTATTGCATCAGATATCTCATTAAATGGGTCTAACTTATTGATTCGATCATAAAAGAGCACACCATCAAAATGGTCTATTTCATGTTGTAAAACTATGGCAGGATATCCGCTTGCGCGAATAATGATTTCTTTATCTTGCAACAAGTCAAATGCTTTTACTTTAATTCTAGCACTTCTGACTACATAGCCTTGATGTTCTCCTTCAACAGATAAACAACCTTCACCGCCTTTTAAATATGCTTTTTTTGCTGAATATGAAATGATTTCAGCATTCGCTAAAGCATAGGCATGTATGATTGGATTTTCTTCTGTTGATTTGTCATCTTCACAGATAACAGCACACATTTTTTTAGGAACTCCAACCTGAATTGCAGCGATACCAACTGCAGGTCTTAATCCTTTTTTTTCTGCAATTTCAGCATCTGTTGATTCTTCAACATACTTAAATAAAGCTTGTAAAAGCTCTTTGTCTTCTTTATTAAGAGGATAATCAATATCTTTTGATTTTTCTCTTAGCCTCATATCATTATCTTTGATAATATCATTCATGTTTAGTTCATTCATAAGTACAACCTCACTAATAGTATAATGTTTTTTTCAAACATTTCAAGAAATATTATTATAACTCTATATTCCACCATACACAAGGATGTGTTAAAATAATCTTTAAGGGGTGATGATATGAAGACTTTTCGTAAATTATTTTCATTCATGATGCCAAAAGGACATGATAGAAGAATTAATACGGCTGTCATTCTTATGGTGGTATTTGGGTGGTTCATGATTTCATCCGCTTCAATGGGTGCATTAGGTAAAGGTACAAGTGTTTTATTCAGTGGTATAAAACAATTTGTTTTTATAGTAGCAGGGTATGTTGCAATGGTTAAGATTGCTCAGTTTTTTTCATTTGATCTGGTAAAACGGTATTTGCCAATCATCGTATTTGGGACAGCATTTGCTTTAATTTTGCCTTTTTTATTACAAGAGGATGTCAATGGTGCCTTTGCATGGATTCGTATTGAACCGATTTCAGGGCTTGACTTCACGGTTCAACCTTCAGAATTTTCTAAATTAGTTATAATTTTAGTAATGGCATTTTATCTAGGAGATTACAAAGGAACTAAATTTGCATACAGAAATCTTACCTATGCATTAGGGATTTCACTTGTTTTTATCTTGATTGTTTTATTTTTGCAAAATGACTTAGGATCGGCAGCAGTTATGACAGGAATCACAATTATTATGTTGTTTATTCCAAGAAACAAAGAATTTGCAAAAGTACAAATAAAAGCACTTATTTTTGTTGTGATTGTTTTTGCAATTGTACTTATTTTAATGTCTCCTGTAGGAAGATGGCTTATTGAAGCATCTGGTATTGATTCCTATCAATTAAATCGTTTTACCGCCGCTGCAAATCCGTTTGAAGATCAATACGGAAGTGGATTTCAGTTGATAAAAGGACTTGTAGCAATTGCGACAGGGGGATTACAAGGGGTAGGATATGGTGCTTCAATTCAAAAATACTCGAATTTTCCTGCAGCAGATACTGACTATATTTTCGCAGTAATCGTTGAAGAGTTAGGTATTTTTGGAATGGGGTTTGTGTTTATAGGCTACGGATTTATTATAACTTTCTTATTTCAACATGCGTTAAAAGTGAGCGATGAAAGAAGTAAGATGATATTAGTTGGTACAAGCATGTATTTATTTATTCATTTCTTTTTCAACATTGGAGGAGTAACTGGATTAATACCTCTTACTGGAGTTCCTCTATTAATGCTTTCTGCTGGAGGTTCAAGTACAGTATCATTTATGATGGCAGTTGGACTTTGCCAAGCAGTAATTATACAATATAAGGAAAAATTAAAAAAAGAATCCCAATAAGGGATTCCAAAGAAAGGGAGAGGAGAAACAAAGATTGGGGATGCATCAAAGTTGATGCAATAATAATATACCCAGGCTCTTAAGTTTTATACAGGAGGAAAGAAAATGCGGATCATTGCGGGAAAATATGGTTCAAGAAAAATACAGGCAGTGAAGGGAATGAACACACGTCCAACAACTGATAAAGTAAAAGAAGCAATATTCAGCCGTATTGGCCCTTATTTTGATGGCGGGAATATGCTTGATTTATTTGCCGGAAGTGGGGGAATGTCTTTTGAGGCATTAAGTAGAGGCATGGAGCATTGTTATATGGTTGATAAAGATTACAATGCCATAAAAACAATAAAGGAAAATATGAATGCACTGGATGTATGCTCAAGCTGCACAATACTAAAAAAAGAGGCATTTTCTGCATTGAGGCAACTGGTGGATGAAAAAATTAAATTTGATTTGGTTTTTTTGGATCCTCCATATGCAAAACAGAAAATTGAAGAGATACTTGAAATACTATGTAAAGAGAATTGCTTAAATAAAAACGCCTATGTAATATGTGAAACAGATAAAGATGTACTTTTACCATCAGAGGTTGAAAATTTATTTTTAATAAAAGAAGCAACATATGGTATAACTAAAATAAGCACTTATCGAAAAGGAGAATAAAGTTATGAGCAATGCAATGTATCCAGGTTCATTTGATCCGATTACAAAGGGTCATTTAGATATTATTTTAAGAGCTTCAAAGCTTTTTGATGAAGTTGTTGTAGCGATACTGGTAAATTCAAAAAAGAGTGCTACATTCAGCGTCGAGGAAAGAATTGCGATGCTTAAAAATTGTACGAAGAACATCGATAATGTCAAGATAGTATCTGGAAATGAGTTGACAGTCAATTTAGCGAAATCACTTAACTGCAAAGTTTTAGTAAGAGGAATTCGCGCAGTTGCGGATTATGAATATGAGCTTCAACAAGCTACAGCGAATATGATGTTAAATGGGGAGATTGAGACAGTATTTTTAGTTTCTCGTCCGGAGTATTCATTTTTTAGTAGCTCTGTTGCGAAGGATATCGCATCATATAATGGTGATATTTCAGGGTTTATTCCGGAAGAAATTATTGAAGAAGTGAAAAAAGTATTATTACCAAAAATAGACTAATGCTGGCTTGAAAACATCGAAGTATTAAAAATTTAATGTAGTTGGGTTGAATCTCATCACTCATTGAAAAAATTTGAAGATGAACACATAATCCATTAAATCCTAAACAAGCTGAAATTAAAACACAAGCTAGTTCAATATTTAATGGCATGGTGCTGATTGCTTTTATACCTAAGGAAAATTCACTGATTGTTAATAAAAGAAAGTGTACTGTGGGTGAAAAAGGATATGTTAATAGATTAAAACATGTTAAAAACATCATGATGTAGCCACCTATATAAAATAGTGCAACTGCATTTTGTAGTATTGATTTCTTAAATACTGAAAAAAAAGGAATGGTTTCGTGAGTGCTAACAAAGCTGATTTTAGGTCTTCTAAAAAGGACTAAAAATAGTAAACAACAAAAGACTTGAATAAACCAAAGCATAAAACCTATTTTTATATTTCCCAACAATAGACTACCACATGTTAAAATAACAAATGAAGGTGTGCATAATGAAAGGCTATATAATAAGCGCTTAGCGGATTCTATCTCTAAGCGTTTTTCTTTTACAGCATGATTTAAAACCACTGTGCTTGCGGGTGCTCCAAGAAGAATACATGAGAAAACTAATCCAACAGCACTTTTATCGATGTTGAATAAAGCACAAATGGGTTTATGTGCAAAAGAAAATAAATCAAAGACTTGATAATGTAAACATAACGATACAAAAACCATTGTAGGATACATGGATGGAATTAAAGTATTAAACCAAAAATTAAGTGCAAATGTAGTAGCATCGAAAGTGATATTGCCAAAAACTAAAACAAAAGTACATAATAAAAATAAAGTAAATTGAGTTAATTTATTCATGTTGCCCTCCACTAAATTATAGTGAAGTAATTTTTATGTTATGTTTTTTTTATGAAGATTTTTATGATAAAATAGGAATGAAAAAGGAGAAATTTATGCAAAAATTTAATTATCATACCCATGTATATCGTTGTAATCATGCAGTAGGTACTGAAGAAGATATGGTTTTAGCAGCGATACAAGGGGGATTTAGTGTAATAGGACTAAGTGATCATATTCCTTTTATGGATAGAAGTGAATATGGTGTGCGTATGGAAAAAGAGGAAATTCAAGATTATATCAATGAGTGCAATCGATTGAAAGAAAAATATAAAGATAAAATAAAAGTGCTTGTGGGATTTGAAACAGAGTATTTTGAAGATAGTGTAGAATTTATACAAGATGTTAAATCAAAATGTGATTATTTGATATTTGGACAACATTATCCAGACAGGGATTCATTAGAGTATTCTGAACACCCTTTTTCAAGCGCCAAATATATCAATGTAATGGTTGATCAATATTGTAAAGCAATCGAGTTAGGGTTAACAAAATACATTGCCCATCTTGACTATTTTCTTTTGCGCGGATGTGAGTTAACAGATGAACATCTAGAAGCACTACGTCGTTTAGCGATGTATGCTAAGAAACACGATGCTGTGATTGAAATTAATTTAAGTGGAGTAAAACGAGGTAAAAATACTTATGGTGATATTACATGTTGGAAATATCCAAATCTTATTGTGTTTAAAATGATCGCAGAAGTAGGAACTAAAGTGTGTTTTGGATATGATGCGCATAGTCCAGAAGCATTAATTAATCGTGAAATAGAGAACCAAATAAAGGAAGAATTCAAAGAATTGAATTTAAATTATGTTACTGAAGCATTTATATAATTTTTATCCAACAAAAAACAACATTTATGTCATCTAATAAGCTAAGAGGTGATTTTTATGAATAAAATAGAACTTTCTACTATTTTTGATTTAATAAAAAATGATGATCACTATGGTTTTGAACTTCTTTATCAATACCACAGTCGTTTAATGTATAGCGCTGCTTTTTCAGTGCTAAAAAATGAACAAGATGCAAAAGAAGTAATACAAAATGTCATGGTTAAACTATTTAAATTAAAGAAGGAACAATTTCCTACTAAAGGACATAGTTCTTGGTTTTATACTTTGATAAAGAATGAAGCTTTGATGGTCTTAAGGAAAGAAAGCAAAAAATACAGTGTAGTGGAAATGCCAGAAATTCCTGTATTAAATCAAGAAATTATTCAGTTTATGGATATGCAACAATACTACTCATTAATACAAGGTTTAAATGAGAAGCAAAAAGAAGTTGTAACATTAAAGGTATTAGGTGATTTAAGTCATAAAGAAATAGCAGAAATTTTAAATAAACCTATCGGTACAATACAGTGGATTTATAGCACTTCAATTAAACAACTTAAAATAGCTTTATCATCCATGGTAACAAGTGTGCTACTTTTAATAGGTGCTTTAAGTGTAGTTTTAAATAAACAACCTGAGACAATGAATGATAATTTTGAAATGCATTTATTTAGGGCTGAACCAATAGTGGTCAATAAGCAAGCGCAACAATTTGAACCTTTTGTAAGCCTATTAGTATTGTTAATATTGCTGCTGATTGTAGGGATTGTGCTTGTTTTTATCAAACCAGACAAATTTCTTCAAAATAAAAATCTGAAGTCATCAAATAAATAAAAATTAAAAAAAGGACGAAGAATATGAATAAAATAAGAGGATTAGTGTTGATTGTAATGTTACTGATTGTTGTTGGGTGCAAACAAAATAGTCAGCTTGATGAGCCAACCGGTGATCTAATGGCTGACATCGCTATTAATATAGAGGGAACGATTGTGAATCTTACAGACAATGGTTTCGTGCTTGATAATGGACAAACAGTGATTATCACAGAGGAAACTCGTTTTGAAGATGATCCAGATTGTGGCATAGAGCCAGTCAATAGTGAGTTTCAAGTGGGCAATATTATTCAAGGTTATACAGAAGAAGATAGTTCTATGGAGGTTGTCAAAGCATACGTGATTAACGCTAATATTTTTCAATTTAAAGGAGTCATCAAAGAGATTAATGAAAACACTGCAATTGTGACACCAGATGAGGGTGAAATGATATTAAGTAGTGGCAATGCGGTAAAAATTAGTTTGCCTAATGCACACGAGTTTAAAATAGGAGAAAAAGTAATTGTTCACTACGATGGCAAGATCATGGAGAGTGATCCGCTTCAAATCAATACTGAATTAGTTATTAGTGAGGAAAAACAATAAACACCGATAGGTGTTTTTTTTGAGAAAAAAATAAAAAAAAATCAGTTTTTTAGCACAAAACACTTGACAGTGCTAAAAGGGTGTTCTATACTCATATTAGCAAATGGAACTATTGAGTGCTAAAGCGAGGTGAGGGCATGTTAACGCAAAGAAGAATTGAAATATTTAAGGCCATTGTTGATGAATTCATCAGCACTGCAGAGCCAGTAGGGTCAAAAACGTTAATGGAAAAGTATCACTTGCCTTATTCGAGTGCAACAATAAGAAATGACATGGTTATACTTGAGGAATTGGGTTTTTTAGAGAAAACACATACTTCAAGTGGGCGTGTTCCATCCACAAAAGGATATCGATTCTATTGTGAACATTTGTTAGAAAATTATGTGGATGATGAAGAACAATTTCAACTACAAGAAGTCTTCAATCATCGTCAGCTCAACAAGGATGAAGCAATTCGTAAGAGTTGTGAAATTCTTAGTCAGATGACAAATCTTACTGCTGGAGTTTTAGGTCCAGATGCTTCATTACATCGTTTAGAATACATTAAAGTATTTCCAATTAATGAAGCAAGCGCAGTAATAATATTTATTACTAATAGTGGGCATACTGAGAATCGAACGTTTCATTTTGATGAAGAAGTGTTATTGGATGATATTTCTTCTTGTTGTCAAATTCTTAATGATCGTTTAAAAGGAACTCTGATTAAAGATGTTGTTGAAAAAATGCAGTCATTAAAACCGGTACTTGCCAATCATGTTAAAAGACATGAACAATTGTTTCAAGCATTTATGAATGCTTTTGTGAAGTTTGCAAGTGAAAGTGTGTATTTTAGTGGAACACAAAATATGCTATATCAACCTGAATTTTCAGATATTGAGAAATTAAAAGGTTTAATGAAAATGCTTGATGATACGACATTGTGGAGAAACATCAATTCACAGGCAACTGAAGTAGCAACTAGAACAAACAGTCGCTCATCACTTGCTTGGAAAGATGATGTAGCGGTAATCAGTAGTAAGTTTTACCTTAATGATGCTGAAGAAGGTCAATTAATGGTAGTTGGACCATCAAGGATGGATTACGATAAAATTATTTCATTATTAGAGTATGTGTCCATGACAATTGAAAAATTTTATGGAAAGGGAGAGTAGTGATGACTAACGAAGAGAATGTTAATTTAGAAGAAGCTGTTGAAAATATCATAGAAAATGAAGTTGAAGAAGCTTTAGAACTTGATGAAGAAAATCCTAAAAAGGAAAAAAAGAAACTCTTTTCTAAAAAAGACAAAGCGGAAGAATATTTAGCACGTATTGCAGAGCTTGAAGGTGAATGCACAAAATTAAAAAATGAATATCTAAAAGCTTATGCAGATACGGAAAACACAAGAAAAAGATTACAGACAGATTTTGATATGAGACAAAAGTATCGTATACAAAGTTTTGCGCAAGAAATATTGCCGGTGATTGATAATTTGGAGAGAGCTTTAACACAAACTGATTCACTTGAAAATGACAGCTTTGTGAAAGGCATTCAAATGATTTATGATCAATTGATGCTGGCACTAAGCAAAGAAGGTGTTGAAGTAGTAAATCCAAAAGATGAGGAATTTGATGCTAATTACCACCAAGCGTTAATGGCTGAAAGTGTGGAAGGTGTTGAGCCAAATCAAGTATTAGAAGTTTTACAAAAAGGTTATAAATTAAAAGATCGTATATTACGAGCTGCTATGGTCAAAGTTAGCGAATAACAAGGAGGAAAATTACATGGGTAAAATTATTGGTATTGACTTAGGTACAACTAACAGCTGCGTTGCAGTTATGGAAGGAAATGAAGCAAAGGTTATTACGAATCCTGAAGGGAATCGTACAACTCCATCAGTTGTGGCATTTAAAAATGATGAATTAATTGTTGGAGATGCTGCAAAACGTCAAGTAGTTACAAACAAAGATTCTATTATTTCAATTAAACGTTTAATGGGTTCAAAAGATAAAGTAACTGCAAACAACAAAGAATACACGCCACAAGAAGTAAGTGCAATGATTCTTCAATATTTAAAAGGATATGCAGAAGCATATTTAGGAGAAAAAGTAGATAAAGCAGTTATTACTGTTCCTGCCTACTTCAATGATGCACAACGTCAAGCGACAAAAGATGCTGGAAAAATCGCTGGGTTAGAAGTTGAACGTATTATTAATGAGCCTACTGCTGCAGCTTTAGCATTTGGTATCGATAAAACTGAAACTGAACAAAAAGTATTAGTGTATGATTTAGGAGGAGGAACATTTGACGTTTCTATTCTTGATCTTGCAGATGGTACATTTGAGGTTTTATCTACAGCAGGTGACAACAAATTAGGTGGAGATGATTTCGATAATGTTGTTGTTGACTGGATGGTAGAAGAATTCAAAAAAGAAAATGGTGTAAACTTAAGAAGTGATAAAATGGCTATGCAACGTATGAAAGAAGCTGCTGAAAAAGCGAAAAAAGATCTTTCAGGATTAATGCAAACACAAATTAGCTTACCATTTATTTCAGCTGGTTCAGAAGGGCCACTTCACTTTGAAACAACATTAACTCGTGCTCAATTTGAAGCGAAAACGAAATTCTTAGTTGAAAAAACAATTGAACCTGTTCGTCAAGCATTAAGAGATGCAGGTCTTACTAAAAATGATATTCACCAAGTGTTGTTGGTAGGAGGATCAACTCGTATTCCTGCTGTTCAAGAAATGATTCAACAAGAGCTTGGAAAAGAACCAAATCGTTCTGTAAACCCAGATGAAGTTGTGGCTATGGGTGCTGCAATTCAAGGTGGAGTTATTACAGGTGATGTAAAAGATGTCTTATTGTTAGATGTTACACCACTTAGTTTAGGTATTGAAACTTTAGGTGGAGTAATGACAACTTTAATTTCAAGAAATACAACAATTCCAACAAGCAAATCACAAGTGTTCTCGACAGCTGCAGATAATCAACCAGCAGTAGATATTCATGTATTACAGGGTGAACGTCCAATGGCTACTGACAACAAAACATTAGGAAATTTCCAATTAAATGGAATAGCACCAGCACGTCGTGGAGTTCCTCAAATTGAAGTTACATTTGATATCGATGTGAATGGTATTGTTCATGTATCTGCAAAGGATAAAGGAACAAATAAAACACAATCGATTACAATTAGTGGTTCTGGTGGATTAAGTGATGATGAAATCGAAAAAATGGTAAAAGATGCTGAGGATAACAAAGCAGAAGATGAAAAACGTAAATCTGAAATTGAAACACGCAATAAAGCTGAATCATTCATTAACCAAATTGATGAAACGTTAAATACGGAAAATGAAAATGTATCAGAAGAACAAAAAGCAGAAGTTAAAAAACTACGTGATGAACTTCAAGCTGCACTTGATAACAACGATATGGATACATTAAATACTAAGTTAGCTGAATTAGAAGCTGCTGCACAACAAATGGCTCAAGCAATGTATCAACAACAAGCACAAGCAAATCCAGAAGATGTTAATCAAGGACCTGCTGATGACAATGTCGTTGATGCAGATTTCAAAGAAAAAGAGTAAAAATACCACAAAAATCCTAGTAGGTTTGCTAGGGTTTCTGTGTTGCTTCATGATTTGTGGTTGTGCAAATCATGAAGATTCTTCTATCGATGCAATAGAATCAATAACACTATCTACTGAAGAATTAGAAGTTCTTCAATCACTTAGTGGACAGGTTGTTTCTTCTTCAAATGAGGTATTACTTTATCAAATGATTGATGAAATGTTTGTTGAAGTTGGAACTTTAGCTTCAAGTCAAAAAATAAAAATTGAAGAGTTTGATGTTGTTTCTACTCAATATCTGTTAATTCAAGACAGTGATTTGTATGTTGATGGATTAACTGTTGAAAAGTCATCGAAAAAAAAGAATGTCAATCATTTGGTTGCCTTTGATGAAAACTGCAGGACTAAAGATAGCTATTCATTGAAAGATGATTTAGGAAACGTGGTTATGAGTCTTCGTACAAGCGATGATTATGAAGTTTATGTAAAAGATGAAAATCGAATGGGTGTTAACTTTCAAAATCGCATTCTTTATATTGATAATGAAGAGATACTTGAAATTTATGAAAATGAGAATTCTGATGTGGTTTGTGCTACTAAGGTTCCTGTATTAATGTATCATTTCTTTTATAGCAAGGAAGAAAATGAGACAGCACTGGATAGTAACTACATTGAAATTAACAAATTTGATGAACAACTATCCCTATTAAGTAGTGAAAATTATACAAGTCTTACGATGCGTGAATTGGAATATTTCATTGATGAAAAAGCACAAGTGCCTGAGAATTCATTTGTTATTACGATGGATGATGGTCATCCCAGTGTATATAAATATGCCTATCCAATTATTAAGAAACACGATTTTAATGCAACTGCATTTTTAATAGGTGGTTGGTTAGGACCGATGCTTCCATATGAGTTTATTGAGATGAGAGAGAATGGTATTGAACCACAGTCACACTCATTCTTAATGCATACAGATGGTTGCGATATAGGAAAAGGTGGACTTCTTCAATGTGTTGACTTAGAGGAAGGAATTGAAGATACAATTCGAAGTTTAGAATATGTGGATGGTGGATTTGTCTATTGCTATCCATTTGGAGATACAGGAGGAAATGCTGTTGAAATCCTAAAACAAAGTGGTGTTAGGATGGCATTTACTACAGAGCCTGGATTTGTTGAGCCAGGTATGGATAAATACTTACTTCCTCGAGTGAGAGTTAACGGGGGAGTGAAACTAGAAAGTTTTAAAGAAAGGTTGAATTAAAAGATGAGTAATAAACGAGATTACTATGAGGTGTTGGGCCTTTCTAAAGGAGCAACAGAGCAAGAAATTAAGAAAGCATATCGTTCCTTAGCAAAAAAATATCATCCAGATGTTAATAAAGAAGCCAATGCTGAAGCAAAATTTAAAGAAATTAATGAAGCATATGAAGTTTTAAGTGATGGACAAAAGAAAGCGACTTATGATCAGTTTGGCCATGCTGGAATGGATGGAGCTGCTGGAGGTTTTGGTGGAGCTGACTTTGGTGATATCAATGATATCTTTGGTTCGTTTTTTGGAGGTGGTTTTGGAGGTTTTGGTGGGCAACAAAGACGCCAAAATAATGGACCTAGAAAAGGACAAGATCGCTATATGCAAATGCGTATTCAGTTTATGGATGCGATATTTGGGAAAAATGAAACAATTAAAATTGAAGTTGATGAGCAATGTTCATCTTGTTTAGGAAGTGGTGCTCATAGCAAGGATGATGTCAAAGTTTGTAGTCGTTGTAATGGTAGTGGGACTATCATTACTCAACAAAGAACAATGCTTGGAATGATGCAAAGTCAATCGGTATGTCCAGATTGTGAAGGAACAGGGAAAACTATTACACGAAAATGTTCGAAATGCCATGGTAAGGGATATGAGCGCAAACGTGTAGAAGTTGAAGTCAAAATTCCTGCAGGTATTTCAACAGGACAACAACTTCGCGTTCCTAAAAAAGGGGAGCGTGGTGCAAATGGAGGTCCTAATGGTGATTTATTTATTGAAATTGTTGTTAATAAACATGATTTCTTTGTCCGTGAAGGCAGAAACATCAGCATCAACATTCCTATATCATCAGTAGATGCAGCGTTAGGATGTGCGGTAGATGTTCCTACAGTTTATGGAGATGTAGAATTAACTATTCCAGCAGGAACACAAAATGCAACGCAGTTTAGACTTAAAGGAAAAGGTGTTAAGGATCTTAGAGGCTCTGAACAAGGTGATCAATTTGTGCATGTAAAAGTAGAAGTGCCTAAGAAATTATCAAAAGAAGAAAAAGCACTTTATGAAAAATTACGTGAAGTTTCAAAACATCAAGATAAAGAGTCTGTGTTTGATAAATTTAAAAAGGCTTTTAAATAACAAGTTGAGGTGGCTTCCACCTTTTCTTAAAAAGTAGCATTAGCACTCAAAGTTATTAAGTGCTAAAAGGAGGGTATAATGAACATTGAAAAAATGACAGAGAGATTACAAACTATATTAATGAATGCTTTGACTTTAGTGCAAGAGAGCTCACACAGTGAGCTGACAAATGCTCATATTTTCTATGCAATGATGAACGATGATGGAATTACATCACTTTTAAATCAATGCGATGTCAATAGAGCACACATGAGTGAGTTAATAGTCGATACATTAAATAGACTTCCTAAATCAAATTCAATGAGTCAGCCAAAAATTTCAAAAGATGTAAATGAAAGTTATCAGTTGGCTCTTGATTACAGTAAAAAAATGAATGAAACATATATGAGTTCTGTCAGTATGTTGATAGGGATCTTAAAAAGCAAATCCCTTCTTTCAAAGGAACTCATTGATAAATGTCATTTATCAATTAATGATGTTGAAAGAATTGAAAAACAAAGACGAGGTGAGAAAAAAATGGATGATAAAACTGCAGAAAATCAAGTGGATGCACTGAATAAGTATGGCCGTGATTTAGTACAAGATGTGAAAGATGGAAAGGTAGATCCTGTAATTGGTCGTGATGAAGAAATACGACGAGTGATTCAAATATTATCTCGAAAAACCAAAAATAATCCAGTACTGATTGGAGAACCTGGTGTTGGAAAAACGGCTATTGTAGAAGGTATAGCATGGCGAATCATGAAACAAGATGTACCGTTTGGTCTTAGAAATAAACGCTTGATTGAGTTGGATATGGGCTCGCTTATTGCCGGTGCTAAATATCGCGGAGAATTTTTATTGATGAAATTCATAATCTTGTTGGGGCTGGAAAAACTGAAGGATCAATGGATGCAGCAAACTTGCTTAAACCAATGTTAGCAAGAGGAGAATTGAAATGCATTGGGGCGACTACGTTTAATGAATATCGCAAATATATTGAAAAAGATGCTGCTCTTGAAAGAAGATTTCAAAAAATACAAGTAATTGAACCTACTGTTGAGGATACAATATCGATTTTACGTGGTCTAAAAGAGCGATTTGAAACTCACCATGGTGTGCAAATACTTGATGAGGCAATTATTGCAGCAACTACTTTATCAAATCGTTATATTAGTGATCGTTTTTTACCAGATAAAGCAATTGATTTAATTGATGAAGCTTGTGCAACGATTCGTGTTGAACTTGATTCAATGCCGAGTGAACTTGATGAATATACCAGAAAGATAATGCAACTAGAAATTGAAGAAATATCTTTAAAAAAAGAAAAAGACAATAAGACAAAGCAAAGACTTGTTGAACTAAAAAAAGAGTTAGCGAATTTAAAAGAAGAGAAAGATGTGCTTTTTTCAAAATGGACAGCAGAAAAAGCAGAACTTGATTCATCTAAAAATCTAATGAAACAGCTGGATAAGGCAAGGTTGGATTTAGAGAAAGCACAAAATGAAGCAAAATATGAAGAGGCAGCAAAATTGCAATATCAGACGATTCCTTTACTGGAAAAAAGAATAGAAGAATACAAAAACAACAATCAAAATCGCGAGCTTCTTCGTGAAATTGTAGATGAGGAAAGTATTGCGAAAATTGTCTCACGCTGGACACATATTGAGGTGAGCAAATTAATGGGTACGCAACGTCAAAAATTACTTCATTTACAAAATGTCTTAGAAAAACGTGTCATCGGACAAGATAATGCGTTACAACTTGTGAGTGATGCTATCTTACGCTCAAAAGCACAGATTCAAGATGCAGATAGACCAATAGGATCATTTATGTTTTTAGGACCTACTGGTGTTGGGAAAACAGAAGTAGCTAAGGCACTAGCAGAACAATTGTTTGATGATGAAACGAAGATCGTTCGAATTGATATGTCCGAATACATGGAGAAGCATAGTGTATCAAGGTTGATTGGAGCTCCTCCAGGATATGTCGGTTATGAGGAAGGAGGGCAACTCACAGAAGCTGTAAGAAGAAAACCGTATTCTATTGTCTTACTAGATGAAATTGAAAAGGCTCATCCAGATGTGTTTAATGTGTTACTTCAAATTTTAGATGATGGTCGAATGACAGATTCAAAAGGAGTAACTGTTGACTTTAAAAATACACTCATTATTATGACGAGCAATCTTGGAAGCCAACATGCCTTTCATGAAGATGCAATCACTCGTGACAACAATTACATGAGTGAGATAAAAAAGGCATTTAAACCAGAGTTTATTAACCGTATTGATGAAATCATCGTGTTTAATGCCTTAAATGACAATGTATTAAGTAAGATTGCTGATAAATTTATTGATGAATTACGTCAGCGATTAAAAATAAAAGGTTATAATCTTGAAGTAAGTGAGGCAGCAAAGCAACGTATTTTATCGTTAGGCGTTGATGCAGTATTTGGAGCAAGGCCTATGAAACGACATATTCAAAAGGCGATAGAAACAAAAATAGCGCGTAAAATGATTGAAAGCGATATTGATGAAAATAGTACATTCATTGTAGATAGTACAAGTGATGACTATGTGATTGAAATTAAATAAAAAGAAAATCCCACTATGCATGAAGTGCATAATGGGATTATTTTTATTTAGCGTAGTTATCGAAATAATTTTGAATGAAAATAATTGGTGTACCTTTATCACCACTACCTGATGTTAAATCACATAGTGAACCAATTAAATCTGTAATTCTTCTTGGTGTTGTACCTTGTGATACCATATTTCCAACTAAATCTTGTGGTTTATTCTTGATGTATTCAGAAATTGCTTTTTTAAGTTCTTCTCCACTTAAATGTGCAAAATCATTGTCAGCAAGATATTTGATTTTAACTTCACTTGGTTGACCTTCTAAACCTTTTGTATATCCAGGAGATACAATAGGGTCAGCAAGTTCCCAAATCTTACCAATTGGATCTTTGAATGCTCCATCACCATAAACCATAACTTCAACATCTTTACCAATTGTTTCTTTCATTTTTGCAGCTACTTTTTCTACAAATTCAAAGCAGTTAGTAGGAAATAGCTTTACACTTGTTTCAGTAGCTTTGTTTGAACCAAGAACTCCGTATTCTGGGTTGCATCCACTTCCATTTACTGGTTGATTTAAGATGTTATCTAAACCAATAACTGTTGCATTATTTTCAGATAAAATTCTTTTTGTTCTTTCTCTTGTGTGGATATCACAAGTAATAACATTTTTAGTATAATTTAAAATTGCTCTACAATCGTTAGCAAAAACGATTTGTACATCTGCACCTTGTTCAGTAATTAAAGTTTTATAGTACTCAATATAATCAGTACCAGTAAATTGATGAATTGGTCTACCAAAATATTCTCTAAATTGCTCTTCAGATAAAATATCTGACCAAGGGTTAATGTTGTTTCTATCGATTGCATCCATGTCAACTAAGTGATTTCCAACTTCATCAGATGGATAGCTTAACATCAATACAACTTTCTTAGTTGCTTTCGCAATTCCTTTTAATACTGTTGCAAATCTATTTCTAGAGAGTATTGGAAAAATTACTCCTATAGGTTCATCATTAAATTTAGATTTAACATCTGCTGCAATATCATCGATTGACGCATAATTTCCTTGTGCTCTAGCTACAACTGCTTCTGTAATTGCAATAATATCGTTATCATTGATTGAAAATCCTTCTGATTCTTTAGCTTCTAATACAGAATTTACAACGATTGATACTAAATCATCACCTTCGCGAATAATTGGAGCTCTAACACCTCTAACGACTGTTCCTACTTTTCTTTCCATCATCTCATCCTCTTTTCCTTTTTAAAAACATATCTATTTTACCATAAGCATCATTATTTACAAGAAAAATATTGTATATTGTGTGTTATTTTATGATTTTTTTCATAGGCTTAAAAAATTTCATGCATTTAATCATTTTTTGGTTAGTATATGCTATTTTTTTGAAGAAAAAATTTTAGTTTTATTAAGCATTTAGTATACAATTACAAAAGGTAAAATGAATACCACCTACTATGATGCATGGTGATATGAATAGAAAAGGAAAAGGGTTGTTTAAGATAAGCCTCGATGATTAAAATGATTAGTTTGTTGTTAGTAATTATTTATATTGCATTCATTAGCTTAGGGCTACCAGATGCTGTTCTAGGAAGTGCATGGCCAGTAATAAGTGATGATTTAAGTTTACCTTTATCGTACATGAGTATGGTTTCTATCATTATTTCTGCAGGCACAATATTATCAAGTTTGAATAGTCAAAGGCTCGTATTCAAGTTAGGAATTGGAAATGTTACATTTCTTAGTGTTCTTACAACTGCAATCGCATTATTTGGATTTTCTATTAGTTCATCATTTCTATCACTTTGTTTATGGGCAATCCCATATGGACTTGGTGCAGGAAGTGTGGATGCAGCATTAAATACTTATGTAGCAATGAATTATGAAAGCAAACACATGAGTTGGCTTCACTGTATGTGGGGGATAGGGGCTACCCTTGGTCCTTATGTGATGGGAAGTGTTCTTGTTTCTGGGTTGAATTGGAATAGTGGGTATACTGTTTTATTTCTAGTGCAAGCTGTATTTACAGTAGTGTTATTGTTCACTCGATCTCTTTGGTTAAAAAATAAGCCAATTACAGAAAAAGATAACCCCACAAAAGTACTTTCTTTAAAAGAAATAATGTCAATAAGTGGTGTAATTCAAATCATGATTGCATTTTTTTGTTATTGTGCAATTGAGCATACAACGGGATTATGGGCGAGTACATTCATGGTTGAAAGCAAAGGGATAAATAAAGAATTAGCTGCTGGTTTTTCTTCGCTTTATTACTTGGGAATCACTTTAGGACGTGCGGTATGTGGTTTTTTAGCGATGAAATTCAGTGATAAACAAATGATTCGTGGAGGACAATTTTTGATAGGTTTAGGAATAGTAATTGTTAGTTTGCCTTTTTCAGAAATGTTTACATACTCAGGACTAGTAATGATTGGCTTAGGTTGTGCTCCTGTGTATCCATGTATTATTCATTCAACACCTGCTAATTTCGGTGTCGAAAACACCCAAGCGATAACAGGTGTGCAAATGGCTAGTGCTTATACTGGTACTTTAATTATGCCAGCTTTATTTGGACTTATTGCAAATTATATTAGTGTTTCTTACTACCCACTTTATTTAGGAATTTTATTAATTATAATGAGTATCATGTACCAAAAAGTACTGAAAAAAGTACAAAACTAAACCTGTTTGTGATAGCATAATAAATAAGGATAGGGGTGGATGATATGGAGTTTAATCAAGTAGTAGAAAAACGACGAAGCATTAGGAAATACAGCACTCGAAAAGTTGAACATGAAAAATTATTAGAATGCATTCAATGCGCAACACTTGCACCAACATGGAAAAATTCACAAACAGGTCGATATTATGTAATCACAAATGAGGAATTATTAGCTACATTTAAGGACACTTGTTTGCCTGAATACAATGCAACAAATGTAAAAAATGCACCTGCAATTATTGTAAGTACATTTAAAGCAAACCACTCAGGATTTAATAAAGATGGAACACCAAGCAATGAACTTGAAAATGGCTGGGGATTTTATGATTTAGGGCTACAAAATCAAAACTTGGTTTTGAAAGCTGTTGAACTTGGATTAGATACGCTGATAATGGGACTTCGTAATCAAGATAAGATAAGAGAATTATTAAGTGTTCCAGAGGATGAAATCATTGTTGCAGTACTTAGTGTAGGATATAGAGATATTGAACCGCCAATGCCAAAAAGAAAAACAATTGATGAAATTGCGAAATTCATAAAGTAGATATGATTTCGCTTTTTCATAATAAATCCTTAAGGATAGAATTTTCAGATATTATGGATTAGGTTGATTCAAGGAGGTTGTTTTAAGATGGATATAATTTTTTATGTTATAGTTTTATTTTTTATTATAATTGCTAAAGTTCTTAAATCACGTGTTAAAGGTAGAATTGGTGAGATAAAAGCAGAATATAAATTAAATCATTTATTAGATGAACATGAATACAAAGTATTAAATGATTTGTATTTGAAAACTAAATACGGAACGACACAGATAGATCACGTCGTAGTTTCAAAATACGGTATTTTTGTAATAGAAACAAAGTATTATTCAGGTAAAATATATGGCAGTGAATACGCAGAATATTGGACACAATATTTGCCAAATGTTCAAAATAAATTATATAATCCAATAAAACAAAATTTAACACATATTAAAGTGTTAGCGAAACTAATTGAAATAGAAACATTAGTGTATCCAGTTTCAATAATTGCAATTAAAAACTCAACTACTATAAAAGTAAATTCTCAAACACCAGTAATTAAAATATCAAACTTAGGAAATGAAATTAAAAAATATAATACTGTTGTGTTATCTCAAAAGCAAGTGAATGCTGTTTATAACATAATAAAGAAAAATAATATATTGGACCCTGAAATCAGAAAGGTGCATTCAATAAAAGTTAAAGAATATGTTAAAAATAAGAAGGGTGTATTTTAATGGATATCTTATTACGATCTATTATGAATCATAGTAAATTAAATGTTAATTTGCTATAATTTAATAAATATTATTTATATTCGATGAAAGGAAAATATTATGAAAAAAAATACTAACTTAATGTTTGCAGGGATATTTAATTTAATAGGTGGATTTTGTTTTATACTTAATTCATTTTTGACAGAGAATACTCTTACTAAGTATCTTTCATTGCTTGCATCTGCAGGCTTAATAATAAGTGGAATAGGTTTTTTATACGAATACAAACGAAATAAACAACAAAGTAAATAGCGATTTCTATATAAAAACAACTGTCACTATCATTTTTTGATAGCGGCAGTTTATTTTTTGTATGAAGCAGTATATCATAGCTCTATTAACGCTACATAGATAAGTGAATCAACTGTTAGTATGTACTTATCTCACTAACATAGGAATTTGCTCAGCAATAATCATAATTGCTCCTAAACTTGAAAGTACAATTCCCGTAGCTCTGTTTAGTTTTTTAGGTTCAGATTTATTTGCAAATCTTGCACCAAGCAATGCAAAGATAAATGTGGATACAATACAAGCAGTGAACACAAATAAATCTGGAGTGACTCCTTGTAAAGTGAAATGGGAAATTGAACCAAAAAGTGCAGTAAATGTCATTATAAATACGCTTGTACCAACGGCAGTTTTTAATTCATATCCTAAAACAGTAGTCAGCAACAACAACATCATGATTCCGCCACCTGCGCCGATGAAGCCACAGATAAATCCAATTAGGGAACCACATAATATTGGCATAATCACTTTAAGTGAACCTTTAAACTGTTTAGGTTGTTTCGGTTTTTGTTCTTTAAATGACTTAGCGAAAAAGTTAATTCCCATAAAAAGTGAAGTATAGATCGTTAAATTACCCATAGTTGTTGCGGGTACTAAGTGTGCTACATATGCGCCTATAAATGTAAAAGCGAGAACACTGACAAACAGAGTCATACTGTTTTTAATATCAATGTTTTTATTTTTTCCGTAGGTATATGCAGAAACTGCACTTGCGAGTACATCAGAAGCTAGCGCAATCCCAATAGCTTCATAAGGGTTCATTTTTAAAAATGTAATCAGCATTGGTGATATAACCACTGCTGCACTCATTCCTGCAAAACCTGTACCAAGTCCTGCTCCAATTCCTGCTAAAATGCATATTATTAATGTTTCCATTTATTTCTTCTCCTTTAAGTTGTCACAAACTTTCGCAAGCAACCTGTTCATTTCATTTAGTTCTCTTTCAGTAATTCCAACAAGTGCCTTTTTTTGAAAGTTTTGAGCACAATTCAATGCTTTTTTTACAAGTGGCTCACTTATAGGTAAAAGTGTTAAATGAAGTGTTTTCTTGTTGTTTAATGTGGTGCTTTTTGATAAATATCCTTTACTTTCGAGGTTTGAGATAGCGGTAGATGCATGTGATTTTGTAAAATCTTTGGCATTGATAATATCGGTTAATGTATTGGAATTAGGATTTTTATGTAAAAACATTAAAATTTCAATTTCCATTTGATTTAAATTTTCTTCATTTAAAAGCTGTATAAAATACTCTTTTCTTTTCGCAACAATTGTATATAAGTAATTTTTAGGTAAAAACATGAAACCTCCTTTTTGTTCTAATGGGAACATTATAGTTCTATTTGGTACAATAATCAATGTTATTTTTATGAACTTTATGTGAAGTATCAGTGAAGTAAGATAGCGAATAAATCATGTCCTAACTCAACTAACTTAAAGAAAGGTTTGTGACATTATATGAAGAAAAAAAGCACAGTTAACTACACTAAGTAGTTTCTGTGCTTCATTGTTTTTAAAAATTAGGTTCTTCAATTAATTCGCCCGTTTCTTCAACTTTACCTGTCCAAATATCATTTTCAATTAGCCAAATTTTTAGTCTTTCACTTGTGATTGGATTTTCTGCATTCCATTGAAGTGAAGAAATAATTTCTGTGCTGTTATCAGGGTTTGTAGAAATAGATACAAATGCAGGATAACTATCAAATCCCCATTGATTTAATAATCGCCCGGGTGTATATTCCTCTAGAACATCTGAAATGTCATAGTACTCAAGGGAACTAATTTCTTTTTCAGGTAACTCTTCAGCGAGAGGTTTTAAAACATAATCATTTATATAAATACAATCTGCATCATCAGGTGTACAAAAGTAATAATAACTTATAGTTGGCTCATCCGATATTTCTGCTACTTCGCTAACATCACTTGAATCAATTTCTTCGACTGCAGATGTTGAAGTATTCGTTGGATTTAAAGTAGGGTCAACATTTGCAACTCTCACAACACTTTCACTTTCATATGCTAATGCAGCTTTTGGTTGGAAATATTGATATGTAACTAAGCAAATACTACTTATCCACACAATAGTTAAGTAAGTTGTGATACATTTTTTCAGCATATCCTTCCTCCTTGCTCAATTAGTTTATCAAATTTTAGTGAATTATGCAAATTTCGATTTTAATAATGATTGTTTTCGTTACATTTGGTATAATAATTTAGAGGTGAAATCATTATGAATAAATGGATGACTTCTGTAATGATTACTATTTTTTTAAGTTTTACAATTGTTTTGTTGATTGTAATTTTTATTTTGGATAATTTCACTGGCGTTTATTTAAAAACTGTTGATGACAATATCCAAATTCAAGATAAAATGTTAGAAAGTTTACAAGTTGAAGAAGCTCAGTTCATAAATAAATACAGTCTTAGTGAAATTACATATATTTCCTTAATTGTTGAGGATGAAAAAACTAGCTATGTTTGGTACAATGAATTAGGAGAAGTTTTAATAAAGTTGGATCAAAACATTTATAATGAAGAAGATGCTTTTAAAAAATGCAGTGATTATGAGGTGATGAACTGCGAGGTAGAAATTGGTTATTATCAAGATGAACCAATGATTGTTTTAAATGGATCAAATAAGGAAGTGCTATTGCAGTTTGAAACGTATGAGTTAAAGCTGGTTTATGATAAAAGGGTGGTTAATTAAATGAAAAAATGGTATGAAAATTCATATATAAATAAGACTAATTGGATTTTACAAAATTACAGCAATTTAAATTTAACAAGTGATGAGGGAATAATTGTATTTATTATTAATCATGCAAATGAAAATAACACATGCTTAACTATTGATTGTTTAGCAAAACAATCTGCTTTATCACAAGAGAATGTAGATAAGGCAATCGCGTTGTTATGTGCAAAGAAATATTTAACAATTGTTGCAAATTCTAATGGGTTAGTTTTTGACTTAAGTGGATTGTTTGAAACAGAGGTTGCTAAAAGTGAAAAAGCAGTAAATCAAGATTTGTATGATTTATTTGAAAGTGAATTCAAAAGACCACTTAGTTCTACTGAAATGATTTATTTTAGTGAATTAGTGAGTACTTACGATAAGAAAATGATGATCTATGCTTTAAAAGAAGCCAGTTTGTATAAGAAAATGAATATGAAATACATTGCTACAATTTTGGATACATGGGCAAAGAAAAATTATACAGCACAGATGATTGAAAATGGAAAACATTTCTAAAGTCGAATTTATTCTTCAAACCTTGAAGAAGATGTTTCCGGATGCTCACTGTGAACTTGTTCATAAAAATGCCTATGAACTTATTATAGCTGTTGTGTTGTCAGCTCAAACTACAGATGTTGCTGTTAATAAAGTTACACCCGATTTATTTTCTAAGTATCCTACACCGACTGATTTGGCTAATGCTGATCTTAGTGATGTTGAACATTGCATTAAAAAAATTGGACTATATCGTAATAAATCAAAAAACATTGTCACATTGGCTCAAAAGTTATTGGATGATTATCAAGGTGAAGTTCCACAAACAATGGAGGAATTAGTGACACTTCCAGGAGTTGGAAGAAAAACTGCCAATGTTGTTTTATCAGAGTGGTTTAAAATTCCATCTATTGCGGTGGATACCCATGTGGAGCGTGTTAGTAAACGTTTGGGGTTAGCTTATAAAAAGGATGATGTTTTAACAGTTGAAAAGAAGTTAATGAAGAAGATTGATAAAAACTCATGGAGTTTGTCGCATCATTTATTAATTTTTTTTGGAAGATATCACTGCAAGGCGAAAAATCCTAGCTGTAGTGAGTGTGCATTTCTTGAAATATGCAAAGAAAACAACAAGTCATTTAGTTAAGACTTGTTGTTTTTATTTGATTTAATCTATTCATCATCCACTCTTCATCATATCCAAGTTCAACTGCTTTTTGATAATATTCTAAAGCTAAATCTATTTTGTCTAATTCATGATAGTTGAATCCGATGGTTGCATAGTTCCATCCGGTTTTGTAATCGTGTTTATCGATTAATTCAAAGAGAATATCGAGCGATTTTTCAAATTCTTGACTCAGAGTATGATTGTAGGCGATTTGAGCTTGTATCCAAGTGTTTTCAGGGTCTAAATGGTGTGCAGTGTTTAAATGCTTTAAGGCAATGTCAAACTCTTTGTTATCACTGTATAGTAGTGCTAAATCCAAATAAGTTCTCCAATTGGCTTCTTCATAATCAAGGCACAGCAGCTGATGTTTAATTGCTTCATCATACTGTCTTAGTTTTCCTAAGTTCCAGGATAATAAATTGTGCACTTTGAATTCATTGAAGTTGTTGTCTAAACACCATTTTAGTTCATTGATCGCTAATTTAAAGGCATGCAGTTCACTGTATGTTTGTGCTAAACGATAATGAATCCAAAAATCATTGCGACCATCATGTAGCAATTGCTTAAAGTATTTTAATGCTTGTCGGTATTTTTTTAATAAGAAGCAAATCCAACCCAAATCACTCATGCTCCACGACTCACTAAAGTTTTTCTTTTCTGATTTTTTGTAATAGTTATAGCTTGTGACAAGATTTTTTTGATTTTCATCATCATTTCCTGTATCGATTCTTAAATAATTCCAGCCAAGCTGTGCATCGATCCAACCATTATCTGGTTCATTTTTTTGAAGTTGTTTGTAGTTAATGATTGCATTTTCATGATCATCTAATGCACCATAATTCCAAGCAATTTGCGATATAATCCAATTTTTGTTTGTATGAGTAGGATAGGCTTTTTTATAGTAATTTACTGCAGTTTCATATTTTTCTAATTCACTGTAGCTTGTCGCGATTTCAGCATATAACCAAGCATCATCTCTACCTAAAGATTCCACTTTTAGCAGTGTTTGTAAAGCATTTTCATATTCACGCAAAAATCCTTGTGAATAGGCAATGTGACTTAATAATAAAACAGAGTCTTCAGAGTATTTTAACGCTTTTTCAAATTCATCGATTGCATTTTTATATTCTTTTTTATGTTCATAAATTAAACCACGCTGATAAAGTGTTTCTGTAGAATCTTCCATATCTTTGAGTCGTTTTAATGCCTCATCATGCTTGTTTAATGAACATAGTGTACGACTGATATCATACTTAATGAATTCATAGTTTGGACTAATTGAGATTGCCTTTTCATAGTTTTCTAATGCAAGATCATAGTTTTTTAAATTGACGTTGCAGTTACCGATTTCAGCATAATACCAACCGTCTTTGTTTAACCATTGATCAGATAAATTGTTGATTAAACTTATCTCTTCTTCGAATCTTGATCCTTTAAATAAAGTTATACAATATTCACGATAAACCCATTCTTCATTTAATCCATAACTAATTGCCTTTTCTATGGCTTCAATAGATTCATCAATTCTATCTAAGTTTCTTAAACAAATGGCAAGTTGAATAATTGCCCATGTATCAAATTGTTCAAACATCAATGATTCTTCAAAATGACTTAGGGCCTCAGTATAGTCTAATAAATTCAAATAGGACCAACCAAGTTCTCTATAAATCCAAGCATCTTCTCTTCCAAGAGCAATGGAGTGTTTTAATTCAGTTAGTGCTTCTTCATATCGATCAATTTTGTTATAAGTCCAACCAAGCTGAGAAGAAAGCCAGATGCTGTCAACCCCTAATGATTTTGCGATATCCAAATTTTCGATTGCATCTTCATATTTTTCAAGACAACCAAGAATCCATCCTTTTTCACAAAAGTACCATGTTTTATCATGTAGTAAATCACGTGATTCTTCCAACAAATCCAAGGCTTCGTTATAATGCTCTTGCTCGATTAAACTTTCAATTTCATTTTCAATAGCCATAGTTTCACCTCTTCAATATATAGTAACAAGAAATCATGCAACAATAAAGAAAAAAACTGCACATTTTTTATAAAAATGCACAGTTTTAATTTATTCAATAACTAAATCGCAAATGTTGTTGAGCTCATTTTTTTCATAACCGTCAGGGCATATCGCACATGAAAATTCATTTTCACAGCCAACAGGGTATTGAAGTGGTTGTGTAGGATCTTGAGTTCCTGAAGCACTATCTGTTGTCGTTGTTGTAGTTGTGGTCGTTGTTGTGCTTTCTGTAGATGGGGTTGTCGTTGTTACTGGGACATAGTAAGTGATTTCAATCTTTTGAAGTTTAACCTCACTTTGTTTAACTGTAAATGAACCTCCATTTGCAGCTACACCATTAACCTTAATTTCGTTTTTATTTGCTAATGTGTTATCCTCAATCGTTTGAGTTGTAACATCAGTAAACCCACTGTTTTTAATCCACTCTTCAATGATGCTTGCAGTAGCATTTACTGAAGGAATCGTGATTGTTACATCGTTATCAGAAACTTTGATATCACCTGCACACACTTGATTGCTACTGTTGCCTAAATATTCATAGGCATAATAACCACAAATTGTAATTGTACTTCCTGGTGCAAATGGAACATCAATTTCTATTTTATCACTTCCAGTATCAATGTTTTCATAAGTAACACCATTGATTAATACATCTGCACGATAGCGTATCGGTCCAAATATCCATGTCCAATCAAATAATTTTTGGCCAATTGCGCTAATCCACTGACCATTTACTTCAATACCAAAGTCTTTTGTGTCTTCTGCTAAAGTTGTTTTTGAAGGATCTGGATAAGTTGACCAATCAAGTTCAATTGTTCCATTGGCTTCATTGACTACTTCTACATCAAAGCTATCTAAATTTTCAACAGTAACATCTTCTGGAGAAATTAACGAGTAGAAATCTTCGTTGATTTTTCCTGTTGTTACAAATTGAGAATCCATATCTGAAATCGGGCTAGTGTATGGGAATGTACCTAGTATATGTGTAATATCCTTAACACTACTTGGACGCTGTACAGCACCTGGTGTTTCATCTTGATTTAAGACGTCAAGCATGGCCTCAGAAATTCTACCAGTAAGATTCAACCTTGATTTAGAGGACGTCCAATAATTTTCGCTATCCGCTTTTTCATATCCTACCCAAACACTAGTAGTGTAATTAGTCGTACTGCTAATCATCCATTTATCTTTTGAATTTCCTACAGGGATACCAAAGTCTGCAGCCTCTTCACCCCAGTTGGTAGTTCCAGTTTTTGCATAGACTGGATAACCTCTTTCTAATACTTGCATGTAATTGCCATAAGGTCCATATACATTTGAATATAAAAGTTCGCTCACTAAATAAGCAGTTTCTTCACTTACTACAGGTTGCTCACTATAACTTGCTTCATACGGTGTAGTTCCATCATCAAAGATGATTTTTGTAACTGTATGGGGTGTAATGTAGGAACCTTCATTCATGATTACACTTTGAGCGGCAGCCAATTCAACAGCATTGGCTTGGAATGTTGATCCACCAATAGCATAACCGATATCAAAACTTTCATCAGTGACTTTACTAAATCCAAGTGCTTGAAGATGATCAACTACTGAACTTCTTCCACTAGGAAGAACGTCGATAACTTCATCTAACGTAATAAGCGCAGGGGTATTCATGGAAGTACCTACAGCATCAAACAATGTCATTTCTCCATTATAAATCCCATTGTAGTTTTTAACTACTTTGTCAGTACCTGCATAAACATAAGGCCTATCGGTTACAACATGACTTGTTGACCAACCTAAATGTTCAAAGGCTAATGCATAAGATAAAATAGGCTTAACGCTTGATCCAGGTTGATTGTATTGATCTGTTGCGTGATTTAATAATAAGCTTCCACCATCAGCGTAGTTTCTTCCTCCACCAATCGCAACGATTTCCCCAGTATCATTATCTAGTGATACAAGAGCCATTTCCATTGCCTCATCAGGGAATTGTACACTTTCAATTTCTCCTGCTTGTAGTTGTTCTGCTACTTGTTGTGCCTCTTTGTCCATAGCAGTATAAATTTTCATTGGGACATTAGAAGGATCTTTACCAGTTAACTCTTTTACTTCTTCAATAACAACATCGATATAACTTTGATAAGGATCACCATTTCCAGCACCACGGTTCGCTCCAACAGTGTCCACTAATTGATCTTCAATGTTGATGCTTGCAGCTAAATCTGCTTCTTCTTCAGTGATGTAGCCATGACGTGTCATTAGGTATAAAACAGTGTTTCTTCGCTCTGTTGCATAATCTAAATTATTAAGTGGGTTATATCGTGTAGGTGCATTAACGATCCCTGCTAGTAAGGCACTTTCAGATAGTGTTAAGCTCGTTACACTTTTACCAAAGTAAAATTCAGCAGCTTCTTGTACACCACGAATGTTACCACTACCACCAAAATTAACTTTATTTAAATAATATTCTAATATTTTTTCTTTACTTGTTAAGGATTCAAGCTCCATTGCCATAAAAATTTCTTGAACTTTTTGCTCAATATCATTTGAACCATAACCTTCTTCACTCATAAAGAAAGAATTGTCTATAAGTTGCATTGTTAAGGTTGAACCACCTTGAGGAAATGATAAACGACCTGCTTTAACTGTTGCGATAACATTCTCAAACATGGCTTTCACAAATCGGCTAACGTCAAAACCATTGTGTTCAAAATAACGACTATCTTCAACAGAGATAAATGCATCGACTAATGATGTTGGTAAATCATCATAAGAAACATTTGTTCTAATTTGGTATCCTACCTCAGCAATTAATTCGCCTTCACTATCAAATATTTGTGATGATTCAGGGCTTTCAAAATTATCTAATGATAAAACAGGGGCATTGGATACCATGGTACTAACTAAAATAATCCCACCTAAACATACCAATAGACCACTTATCGCAATAAAACTTATTATAGCTAATAAGATATTCTTTTTATTTAATCTTACTTTTTTCTTTTTTGGTTTACTTGTTTTATTTTGTGTCATAGGTTATTCTCCTTTAAAATATAGTTCATCAATGACCTTTAAATAGTTAACAGGGGGTGTTAAAGAATAAGGAATGATTGAAGCATTCTCTTTAAACCACTGATAAGGTATAGAACTTTTTGTAGTGCTTGTATAAGTATTTAAAAATTTTTCTGCATCAACATAGTATGTTTCATCAAAACTATTAAATCGAATTAAGATGAATGCAATAGCACCATGCTTTAATACATTTTCTAAATGACTTATTTGATGTTGGTGAATACTAGAGAATGGAAAAGAAGTTTTACTGTTTGTTTCCTTAGCTTCAAAATCAATATAACGACCTTTATATATTCCGTTATAATCTGTTGTGCTTGGAGTTTTAAAGTAAGCTTCATCAATTTTAGCAGAGCTTCTTTTAGGATAATCAACGTGTACAATTTGAACAGGAGTTGGCTTTTTATAGATAACCGCTTTTTCAACTTCTAAGTAATATTGATTACTTAAGTTGATATCATGTTCTAAACTCATTCCACGATGACCATTACTGGAAAGATTCACTCGATTGCTAGTTTTTTTACCATTTGGATAATTAATCATTTTCTTCACCTTTATTTATTATAACCAAATATGCAATACTTTGCCATATTTTCATGCTTAAATGTAAAAAACAAAACTACTTAATTAAGA
Source organism: uncultured Holdemania sp. (assembly GCA_964368495.1). Taxonomy (GTDB): domain Bacteria; phylum Bacillota_I; class Bacilli_A; order Erysipelotrichales; family Erysipelotrichaceae; genus CALVGQ01. Next base: position 69,095 of record CAYJAJ010000007.1, read on the forward strand.
AAAAATTAAATATTGAACCACATTAAACAACGCATAATATCAATTAGGAGTGATGAAAATGGAAGTGACTTTATTACAATGGATTGATAGTTTTTTGAACAATCCCATAGTTTTATATGGGTTTTATTGCATTACACGCTTAGGTGACTTTGCAGTGATATGGTTTGTTTTTGCACTAGCACTACACTTTAAAAAGAAACAAACTACTCAAGTCTATTTGTTGTTAATATCTTTATTGATTACTGTTGTTTTAGTAGAAATCTTTTTAAAAGAAGTGTTCCAAAGACCACGACCTTTTATAGCCCATGAAGAAATTACAGCTTATTTTATTAGTCCTAGTACTTATAGTTTTCCATCAGGTCATGCAGCAAGTAGTTTTGCAGCAGCGCTGATGATTTACTTAGGGGATAGAAAGTGGGGTAAACTTGCATTAGTGTTAGCCAGCTTGATTTCTTTTTCAAGATTAGTACTTCAAGTCCATTATCCAAGTGATGTCCTTTTTGGAATAATACTAGGAAGTGGTGTTTCATGGATAGTTTATTGGG
>CAYJAJ010000008.1:0-61596 GCA_964368495.1 uncultured Holdemania sp.
CCTGCTAAATCACCTGTTCCACGAACTAAATAATCACCCATAGAAGGAATGCCTGCTTCTGCAGTTACTTTAAAGGTCGTTGATGCACCATTATAATATAACGTTAGTTGATCAATATTAAACCATTCATTATCAACACTTGCATCAGCTGCATCCAGTAAAGAATCATCTAAAAACTCTGCTGGAATTCGAATTTGTTTTAAATTATAGCGACTAGCTGATTGATCAAAAGTTGCACTATAATCAACATTATTAATTCTTGAAGAATATAAATCTGGTGATCCACCATCAGTACGATTCCAAGCATTTAATACATAAGTATCAGCATCAGGTGTAATATTTTGTATTAAGCCACCATTTGTAGTATCTTCATAATCATAATGTGACGTAGTATTGCTTGTTACTGAGTATCCTGCTGCAAAAGGTATACGATATCCTTGCATGTAAGCAGAATCAGTTTCATTACGGTACTCATATCCATAATCAGTTGATTGTACTTGACTCGTATGATTTCTTGCATCGGCAACACTTTCTCCTTTGATAGAGAATATTTTACCCCAAGTTTCAATATCGCTTGCAGTAATTGCCCCAAAATCATAAGCCTCTTTAGTTTCATCATAATCGCTGTATTCACGAGCATAATCACCATTACCTGGAATATCCTTTAAAATTATTGTATATCCATAAGGCATGCTGTAAGTATACGTCCATGAACTATCGAATTCTATTTCATTTGCAGCAGTAGCACTTTCACCTTTATCTACATATTTAAATATTACATTAAAAGTACCATCAGCATCTTTTAAAGCATCAATTTCAGCACGAGTATAGGTTTTAACTTCATCACCTTTTGCATTATCTGTACTTTTTTCATAAAAAGTAATCGATTCAATATGCTCGGTAATGTCTTTCTTTAACACTAATTCATTAGTTAAGAAAGCATAATTAATACTATCGTCATCCCCAACACGTTTGGTATTTTTTGGGAATACTCCATTTAATTCAACATAATCTACAAATGGTGTTTTTCCCCACCAATCTGGATAATCCTGATAGTATTTGCCACTATTGTGAACACCACTTAACGTAACATACTGTGAATAATCCCAATATGGACTATCGTGGTCAAGCCCTCTTGTTTTTTCACCGCTATAAAATGCAGTAGAATATTGATAACGATCCCCAAACTGAAGATTCGTGTTTGCTTCTGTTTGAGTACTAGTTAAAACCCCTATACTCAATTTCGGACTATCATCTAATGATACGATGGTATGTGCAGTAGACTTTAATCCTCTAGCTTGCCATTCATTGTCTACATAGCTATAACCACTATAATACCATGCACGATATTTATTCCAAAATGACCAATGAGATTGTGGACTCGTATCCCCATCATCATTTCTTACCTTCGCTTGTGCAGCATCAGCCCCTCTATCTTTAGGTGTTGTAACAAGTTCACTTGTTACAACTGCTGTAGCAGTACCGTGTTTATAGTAACGTCCAGTTACTTCAATCATATATTTAGTAGCTTGTAAGTTTTCAACATAATCAGTTCCAAAATCTGCTGTATTAGCTTCTATTTCTGTCCCTTGTTCTTGATTAATTGTTAAGTTGAAAACAACATTGGTTACTGGATTAATAGCTGCATAATCCGTATTTGGTGATTTATATAAATCACTATAATCACTACCAGTAATTTCATCAAATTGATTCGCTTCATCACCCAATAAATTCACTCTAAAGAACTTATTTCCATCCGCGTCTAGTTCTACACTATTCTTAGAATTCGCAAGAATAGTCGCGTTGTCCATCGTTCTTTCACTACCATCTTCGTAAGTTATCGTTATGCTATTTATAAATGGCAATGTTTCATCTTTCACCTTCAAATAATAAGCATCAAATAAATCAGATGGTAATTCCATATCCATCTGTACATCAACAGCTGTATTAAATGATTCAGGATAAACATAATTCATTGATTGGTGTTCTTGCGATACAACTTTTGCTCCAGTATTATCTACAGGAGTATCTGTTTTAACATTGAGATATTGTCTAAAGTCTAACATGTATGATCCAATAGATTTATATCCAACATCTAATTCTTGATTATCATTAAACCATGCTCTACCACTGCTTCTGTAATAATAACGCACATGTTCATGTGAAGTAGAAACTCTATCAAAACGCACATCTGTGTTTGTTATATCATCAGGATTATCATTATATCCAGATACTAGAATTGTATCAAAATACATTTTACTCGTTAAAACATGCGCATAATCCTTTTCAATCATTTTTGTATCATCACTATCGATTCCGCCTAAGTAATTAATTGATGTTGCCGATAAATAATTGTTTGTTCCAAAATCAGAGTCAACAAAACCATGGAAATCAATATATGTATCTTCCACTAAGTAATCATTAACACCTAAATTTTTACCATTTAATACTAATTTATTAACATTAAAAATACCATTGGCTCTAAGTAATTGTTCACTAATTACATATTCACCATTTCCATCAACACTAATAATTTCTCCATTTAAGTTCAATGTGTTATCCGCTTGATTATAATTCATTGTTGCCTTCATCTCTGCACTATCAGCATCATATAAATCAATTTTTATAAAATTTGCAAATTGATTAATTACATTTTCACTAATGTGAATAGACGTTGTATGAAAACCAGTATTTTCTTCACCAGGTATACTAGTTTTATCAGTAACTGGAATTAATACCTCAACATCAACATCATCTAAAATAGCACCACTGTTGTTTTTCATCGTAACAATGTACTTAAAGTCACGATCATAAGGAACAGCTAGACTATATAAATTGCCATCTGTACTTTGTACACTCGCACTTGCTACAGAAGGCGTATTTTCTGCATAAAATGCGTTCGCATGAATATCAAGTGATGGTTTTGCAACATCAAGTTTTGCGATGACTTCAGATGACATATGTTGTAAATTAATGTTGTTTGGCTTAAACAACATTGTTGCATCCAAATCCTCATACCAGTCAGCTACTCCATTCATTTCAACAACCAGCTGTTCACCTGTTCCAGAAGGCTCACCATAAAGTATATCAACGTCGACGCGCATGTACTTAAGTATTTCAATTTCAGATCCCAAATCAGCTTTCGTTATATGATAACGTCCATCTGCTGATTTTTTTAAGTCAGTCACTGCAATGACTTTTGCAGGTGTATCTACTTCAGGATCTTGATCCCAATTAAAAAACTGAATTTCTGATATACTTCCTACATCTAATAAATTAGCTGAGAAATAAATATCTTGAGTATCGAAACCTTTAATTACTTGTTCTCCATCACGATTTACACCTTTATCACCCACACTACTTGACAAATCAAAGCTCAAGTAATTATCAACAGCACCTGATTTCGAGTTATTAGCGAAGAAGAAGCGGTATCCTGCTTCATCGCTTTTATTTGTCGCCGCTAAGAAATTTGTACTAATCGTTGGAGTGTTTAATCCAGAATAAACACCTTTATCTAAACTTTGTCCACTTAACTCTGGTTTAATAGCTTCTACAGAAATTGTTGCAGTATCGCTTATATAACCATCAACAGCTCCAATGTCATCCCCCTCAGAATACATAAAACCAGTAGGAGTAATGACAGTTGAAGTATTAACTGTACCACGCACCATTACAAAGCGCTCTTCATCCAGTGGTACATTGGCATTGAATTTATTAAACACGATTTCGAAGTTTTTTAAGTAATCTAAATCGCCAAAGTTTGCTGCTGATAAATAATACACTTCATTAGTTTCATCATAACTTAATGATGAAAAAGGAATAGTATTTACATTATTGCCTTCACCATAAAGAAGAAGTTCCTTAATTTCTCCAGATTCTGCTAATGCCTTAGAAATAACAATATTATCGACAATTAAACCAATTGCTCTTTCTGGTTGATTTCCTGTTTTTATAACTGTAATCAAATCTCCAGACCCAAACAACAATGGGGCCATCCATGAATCTGAGTCATTTGCTAGTTGATATCTAAATCCTAAATTAGATTCTCCTATTTCTCCATCCGTCTCTTTTGCAAAAACAATAGGATCAACATTTGAATCATATGATTCAACCACAATCAAAGGATTCCCCGGCAAAGTAGAAAGTGATGCTGTATCAGTTTCTCCAGATAATTCAGTAACTGCATAATCTTCTTTGTTACGTGTTTCTAATGTAAAGTTGTGGTACCACCATTCATAATGTGTTTGCGCGGTATTCAAGTAAGTTTTCTTCGTTCTAGGAATACCTACAATTTCAATTTCTCCATCAAAAGTTTTGCTTTGCATCATTTTATCTGCAAAGTGAATTCTAATATTGTTATTGAATGAAGGTTGTCCATTAACACTAGTTGTAATTGTTGCCGTATATACTACATAGTCTGATGTATTTTCGGTCTCACTAAAAGTACCTAGACTTAAATAATTATTTTCATTGGTGCCAAATTGTCCAGTTAAAATATTTGACGAATCATCATTAAACCAATCCGATAAATTTGGATTAGGATTATCTGCACTTTTGTTCATCTTTATTTTTACAGATTTCAATTCAAAATCTTCAGGTACTTCATCCTCTATGTATGCACTAAAAATTGGAATATTTCCTTCATTAGTAATGTCCCCAATATAATAGCTACCCAAAGTATCTACTCCAACTTGAGTAGTTTCTAATCTGTTTCCTAAGCCATCTTTTACATATTTACTAATTGAAAGCCCAGTTTCACGGAAACTAAATTGGAATGGACTGCTGTAGTTTTTTGACCATCCAAAGCTCTCACCATAGAAAATCGTCGCAATTGTAGTCCCTGAAATATAGGCATTATGCTTATCTTCCGTTACATTTGTTGGAAAAGGAACACAAATATAATAAGTAAGTGTATCCCCAGGAGATACTGGTGTATCTACCTCAATATTAACAACAATATCTCTACTATCAGTAACTGCATAACCCAAAGTCGGAGCAGTAATAGTCGACAAGTCATTTAAGTCCCAGGTATCTTGAGTAGCTTGTTCTACAGCATTGATATCATAAACAAGCACACCGCCCTCATTATAAACACCACGATATGTTTCATCTCGAATTCCAGGTGTTGGATTAGCAATAATATTCCCAGTTCCATCATCAATCCATTCCATTATATGGGCATCCAACATTCCATAGCCATGTTCTACTTCATTAGTTAAATCCAATGAGAATTGAAAATGTGTGAATTTTGCATTTTCATCAGTAGATTCATTAGCGATTTCAACTTTATATGTTGCATAATTATATTTATCCCAAATCGCTGGATTAGGTGATTGCATGTCACTAATGTTTACATCCCATTGCAAGTTAGAGTTGATAACTACATAATCATCTGTTTCACCAGCTCCAACAGGAATATTGAAATCTACTTTTTCAGAAACCCCTCCAACAACAAAAGTTTCATAATATACCCCAGCTAACGCTGTTAAACGAATCCCTTCTGGCAAGTTAGGCCCATAAGCGCTTAAATTCATTGTGATTTGAGCTCCTACTTCCGGTGTAACTTGAGCATTTCGACCTACTATTGTAAATGACCCTATCTCGTATTTATCTGTTTGTGGAACATAGTCAAAACTTCCAGCAGATATTATATTGGCTCTTAACCCACTTAATGGGACCCCTTCTGCATCCTTTTGATCTACAGGCACATCGTTTGCATCATAAGTAATTACAGGATTCCCAGTATCATCAAAATAAATAAATGGTAAACTAATTGTTAAGTTAATCCCCTCTGCACGCCCTGCATTAAAACCATCCTCATTTGCCGTTAAGGATACTGTCACATATTCAGAAGAACTAATAACAGAAGCTCGTTCTCCAGCAACAATAACATCCGATGACACTGTTCTCCATACTAAAGATATTGGTGGTACATCTGGATCGTTGATAGCCTCAGCACCCAATTTTGGTGCGGGTGCAAACAATGCACTTGGTGTCGTGCTTTCACTTGATGGAACACTTGTACTTGGTGTCGTACTTGAACTAGACACATCCCCACTAGTTATGATAGAGCTTGGTGTCGTTTCATTAACGCTAGAAGAACTCGTTATATCACCAGTACTCTCACTAGATACAACACTCGTACCATCACTTGTTACAACACTGGTACCATCACTTGATTCTACGCTCGTACTGACAGTTACACTGCTTATTGAACTTTCAATAGAGCTAGTTTGTGATTGCGTTGTAAAAGTCGTTGGTTCAACTGTTGTTGTCTCAGTAGTCCCACTTGTGTTTGCAGGTGGGGTCACATCAGGACCATCCGCCTCATTCTCTAAATTATTTGCAATTATATTTGTGGATAAATATTCACTAATTGTATCAGAATAAGCCTCTGCATTTATACTTGTAAATATAAGTATAATCGCTAGTGAAACCCTCATAAAAACATTAATAATTTTTTTCATATATACCCCACTTTTTCTAGCGCTAAGCATATGAATCCCTATATGAAAACTTTATCATATTTCCCTTATTTTTACAATGTAATGATTTTACGTGAAAAACTTGATATATCTTAGATTTTCAGCCACTATTGTCATGTATTCGATTACTTTACTTTCCACTTTTCTTACCATTTCAACTCTTTTATTATCATTGTTATTGACGATACAAATTTTATGTGGTTCAATACGATATGAAGTGAGGGTGATTATGAACAAACTTAATATACTGTTAATCATATTTATAGCTGTTTTTTTATTTTCATCTTATCAGTTTTACACTGAATACACGATGTCCCAAGACGATATCAAAAATTTTGATGAAATAAATAAAATTTATCAAGAATATCAAGAAAATAATGAGTCTGATGAAAGCCCTATAACACCGTTAATTTATGAAAATGATGATGTCGTAGGTTGGGTTAGTATCGAAAATACTTTATTAGATTATCCTGTAATGCATACTCCAGAAAACCCTGAATATTACATTAGAAGAAACTTCTATAAAGAATATTCCGCAAGTGGTACGCCATTTATCGCTGAAGGATGTACCCTTGAGCCACGAAGTGATCAACTAATTATCTACAGCCACAACAATCGCAATGGGACGATGTTTGGTTCCTTAACAAAGTATGATGACTATCAATATTATCAAGAAAACAAAGAAATATACCTAACAATCCATGATCAAGAAGAAACCTATGAAATATTTGCAGTAATCTATCTTGATGTAACTGTTGATAACGGACACTTAGAATTTTATAATTTTATTAACGCCAGTAGTGAAGAACAATATCATTCTTACATCGATTCACTTAAACAACAAAGCATTTATGATACTGATGTCGATGTTAACTACGGCGATAAGCTTTTAACATTGGCAGCTTGTAGCTATCATAGTGAAAATGGACGCTTAATCGTTGTTGCAAAAAAAATCTAATTTACTCAAAACTCTTTTCTTGTAACAGTTAACCTTCTCATCTTAACTAATGAATACAATAAAAAAAGTTGTTTCTTCCTATAGAGACAACTTTTTGTTACAATTCAAAGAATTTTTAAACAATTACTCTTCTACATTGTGATATATTTTTTGAACATCATCTACTTCATTAAGTAGCATTAATAAACGATCCCAAAGCTCTTTTTCTTCCTCACCGCTTACTTTTACATATTCATTTGGTAGCATTGTAATTTCGCATACATCAAATTCAACATTCTCCCCTAAAACTTCAGTAATCGCAACTTGCGCTTTATGAAAGTCAGTTGATTCAGTATAAACACTCATTATTTTATCTTCAACTTCTAAATCAGTTACATTCACATCAGCCATGATTAAAGCTTCTAACATGCCTTCTTCATCTTCGTATGTAAATGAAAAAACCCCTACACTTTCATAGCTATGCGAAACACTTCCACCAACTCCAAGTTTACAGTGCGACTTATTAAAACACGTTTTCACTGAACTTAATGAACGATTTGTATTATCTGTTAAACAATCAATAATAATTGTCGCATCTCCAGGACCAAATCCTTCATAACGAACTGAATCATAGTTTTCTCCAGCTCCACCTTTTGCCTTTTCAATCGCTCTTTTAATCACATCAGCAGGCACTTGATTAGCTTTTGCTTCTTGAATTTTTCTTTTCAATCCTTGATTCATCTCAGGATCAGGCACCCCTGCCTTTGCCGCCATGTATAATTCCTTACCATAGCGAGAATATAATTTTGATTTTGCTGCAGCAGTTTTTGCCATTGATGCAGCACGGACCTCATGTGCACGTCCCATTTCTATAACCACCTTTCAAACATAATTATTATATCAAAACTCATCAAAATTCACAGTACTTTTTAATGATATGTAAAGCTTATAACTTATACACCTTTAAGTTGCTTCTGTAAGCTATATAATGAAGTGATGTATTTACCACTAAAACATGAATCACAAATATCTTCTTTAAATGCTCTTTTCATATCTTCAATTGACAAAAATTTCAATGAATCAGCACCAATAAACTCACATAATTCATCATGGCTCATTCTTGAACTAATTAATTCTTCATAACTTGATGCATCTACCCCATAAAAGCATGGACTAATTAATGGTGCAGATCCAATACGAACATGAACCTCAGTTGCTCCTGCATCCTTTAAAAGTTGAACGATTCTTTTTGAAGTCGTTCCACGCACAATAGAATCATCCACCATGACTACGCTTTTTCCACTCACAATACTTGAGATTGCTGACAATTTCATACGAACACCACGCTCACGTTGTTTTTGTGTTGGTTGAATAAATGTTCTACCTACATAACGATTTTTAATTAACCCCAATTCATATGGAAGTCCACTCGCTTCGCTATATCCAATCGCTGCCGATAAACTTGAATCAGGTACACCAATAACGATATCTGCTTTTACATCATCATTTTCTGCCAATACTTGACCAGAAATGCGGCGAGCAGTATGCACGTTGATATTAGCGATGGTACTATCAGGTCTTGCAAAATAGATGTATTCCATTGCACACATTTTTCTTTGTGTTTCTGTTGTGTATTGGAATGTTTTTACCCCATCTGCAGCAATTCGAATAACTTCACCTGGTTCAACATCTCTAATAAATTTACCATTAACGATTTCATAAGCACAAGTTTCAGAACTCACACAATAACCATCTTCAACTTTCGCAATTGAAAGTGGACGAAGCCCGTTTTTGTCACGAATCGCATACATACAATCCTTTGTCATGATAATATATGCAAATGCGCCTTCCAATCGACTACAGGCTTTCATAATCTTTTCAACCATTGTTCCTGTTTCTTTTTGGATTAAATGAACTAAAATTTCACTGTCACTATTTCCTTGGAAAATTGATCCTTCAGCTTCAAGTTCTTGTTTTAATTCATCAGCATTGACAATTTGTCCATTATGTACTGCACAAAAATGTCCTTGATGAGCACGAACAACTAGCGGTTGTACATTTTCGATTTGATTACTATCAGCCTTACAATAACGCACATGACCTAATGCATGAACACCACCTAAATCATTAATAATCTTGCTATTAAACACTTCGGTAAGAAGTCCTTTATTTTTAACACATTCAATTTCAAAATTATCAGAAGAGGCAATACCACAAGCTTCTTGCCCACGATGTTGTAAAGCATGTAATCCAAAGTAAGTTAAAGAAGCCGCTTCACTCACATTATAGATACCAAAACAACCACATTCTTCATTCAGTTTCCCATTTAAAAAATACTCTTTTTCTAACATCATACAAAATTCTCCCTCTTCTATAAAATAAAAAAACGCCGGTTTAACGTGCGCTTAAAAAAGAAACAATTGTTATAAATTTTATCTTTAACATTAAATTCATAATTGCCTCCTTTTCCTCTTTTTCTTTCAATTTAATCATCAAAAAAAAAAGATACATTACTATAGTATCTTTTTATAGTTTATTTTTCAACTTTTTTTTAAATTATTTAATCAAACAAATTTTCATTGTCTTCTTCCATAAAGTCTGGAAGCTCTGGGAGTTCATCTAAACTAACTAATTTAAAGCTATCCATGAATTCTGTAGTTACCTCATATAATATTGGTCTTCCTGGTGCTTCTGAGCGTCCTGCTTCTTTTATCAAGTTGCGTGCCTGCAGCTTTCTAAGCATCATATCGCATCCTACTCCACGAATTTCTTCAATTTCGACACGAGTAATTGGCTGTTTATACGCAATAATCGCTAATGTTTCCATAGCACTGTTGCTTAATGAATTCAATTTCGCTTTTTGAAATAGTTTTTCTGCAAAAGGATGCACAATTGCTTTAGAAACAAACTTGTATGCTCCGCCATAATTCACAATTTCAATTCCGCGCTCATTTTCCAAATAAGCACGTTGCATCTCATCCAGTTTATTCTGCAAAACATCCGCTTCAACTTCTAATACTTCTTGAAGTTGTTCAAAAGTAACCCCTTCATCTCCTACAATAAAGAGAATACCTTCTATTAATATTGATAAATTTTCCATTTTATTCCCCTCTTTTAAACCAAATCATCTCTTCATCATCTACAGTAAAATACAATACTTTCTGTTTCGCCAAATCAAGTATCGCTAAAAAAGTTACAATGGACATATGTAAATTAGTGCAATCTTCTAATAAATTTTCGAAAGAAAATGTTTTTGGAAGAGAGATAAATCTACTCTTTATTTGAAGAATTCGATCTTCTACAGATAATTCTTTTTGTGTAAACTTCGTCTCAATTGGTCTTGATAATTGAATCCTACGCATACATTTCATCATGGCTTTAACTAATTCATAAGGCGTTCCTTTGATTGGTACATTTTGTTCATGTTGAACGATCCAATCTTCTACTTCGATGGAAATAGGTTTGCTTAAATGCAGCTTTCTTTCCATATAATTTTCATTAAGTTGATCACTAATTTCTTTAAATTGTTGATACTCTAACAATCTCCTAATCAATCTTTCTTTTGGATCTTCTTCAAATTCGCTTTCCAATGTTGATGTATCTTTTGGAAGTAATTTTTTACTTTTATATTCAATTAATGTTGCAAGTTCAACAAGGTATTCACTTTCAACTTCAAGTTTCAAGCTCTCTACTTCATTGATATATTTTAAATATTGATCCGTTAAAACACTAATATCCAAATCAAATAAATCCAGCTCTTGTTCCTTGATTAAGTGAAGCATCAAATCAAGCGGTCCTTCAAATTGTTGTATATTTACTGTAAATGCCACACTATCACCTCGTTAAGCTATTATATCAAAACTTTTCAATGATAACCATAGTTTTTTAGTTTTAGCTCAATTATCAATACAGCGATATTTTTAACTGAAACACTGATTTTTACATTAGATTTTTTAAAAAATAAAAACTTTAACTTGTAAACTAGTAAGATTAGTGCAATAATGTATCCATCAATAAAATAAACCGATGAACAAGAAGAGTAGCTATATTATTCAAGTTTAAGAGAGTGGCTGGTTGGTGTGAAGCCATACAAATAATAAAGTGAATGGACTTGTGAGGGTGGAAAGAAAGCCAACATGGCAAGTAATATCCAACGGGAATTCGTCCGTTATCAATGAAACACATATCGTTTTTTACCGTATGTGAGCAAGTGGCTGATTTTTTCAGCAATTTAGGTGGTACCGCAGAGATTTTAGTCTTTGTCCTATGTTGGACAAAGGCTTTTTTTCATTTAAGGAGGACAAAACAATGTCAGAAAAAAAAATCTATAAAGAATTCGAAAACTATTTAAAAACTTTTCCAAACAAAGAAGGAAGATTTGGAGAATATGGAGGAAGTTATGTTCCAGAACATCTGATTCCAGCGTTTGAAGAAATTACTTTAGCCTACAACAATATTTGTAATCGAAGTGATTTTATTAGCGAATTAAGAAGAATCCGCAAAGAGTTTCAAGGACGTCCTACCCCAATTTACCATTGTGCACGATTATCAGAGAAAATTGGTGGATGTCAAATTTATTTAAAAAGAGAAGATTTAAATCACACAGGAGCACACAAAATAAATCATTGTATGGGTGAAGGTTTGCTAGCGAAATTCATGGGAAAAAAGAAAATTATTGCTGAAACAGGTGCAGGACAACATGGGGTTGCCTTAGCAACAGCTGCTGCATACTTTGGCTTAGAATGTGATATTTATATGGGTGAAGTTGATATCGCAAAACAATATCCAAATGTAGTCCGTATGAAAATGTTAGGTGCAAAAGTAGTTCCAGTTGGTGAAGGTTTAAAAACTTTAAAAGAAGCGGTTGATGCAGCATTCAATGCTTATTTAAAGGAATACAAAGATGCTATCTACTGCATAGGATCTGTTGTAGGTCCACATCCATTTCCAATGATGGTACGTGATTTTCAATCTGTCATTAGTCATGAAGCAAAAGCTCAATTTTTAGAGTTATCTGGATTTTTACCTGACGCTGTTTGTGCTTGTGTTGGTGGTGGATCAAATTCAATGGGAATGTTTGCAGCATTTTTAGACACTCCTGTAGAAATCATTGGTGTTGAGCCATTAGGAAAAGGACATGATATCGGTCAACATGCCGCTTCAATCACTCATGGTTCAAAAGGTGTTCTTCATGGTTTTGAAAGCTACCTCCTTCAAAATAAAGTTGAAGGTGAAGCTGATCCTGTTTATTCTGTAGCAAGTGGTCTTGATTATCCATCTGTTGGTCCAGAACATGCTTATCTACATGATAGCGGGCGTGTGGATTACACGACAATCAGTGATGATGAAGCTATGGAAGCGTTCTTCCTACTTTGTCGTCATGAAGGAATCATCCCTGCAATTGAAAGTTCACATGCTCTTGCTTATGCAATTAAATATGCCAAAGAACATGAAACAGGAACCATCTTAGTTAATCTTTCAGGTAGAGGAGACAAAGACATCGATTATATTTTTGAAAACTATGGTGATGGTGAAGAATTCTTAAAAAACAGAAATTTACTTTAAATCGAAAATTCTTTAATCTACAAACTTTATACACACTTAAAAAGCAAGAAATACTTTCTTGCTTTTTAAGTGCATTTATCATTTATTTTTAGTGTAGTCTCCAAAGAAAATTCGTTTGAATTCTTTAAAGTTAAATGGAATAAGCGGATATAAATATCCTTTATGACCAGATTTTGAAGATGCTAAAATCACAAAATGAATGATGATTGATACTACAAATCCAATTGTTTGAAACAGTGTAGTGCAGATTACAAAAAAGATTCGACTTATTTTGTTGGCCATAGATAATTCATATGAACTTGTCACAAAATTACCAATATTTACTATTGCAACAACAATGAGAACTTCTTGAGTATAAGCTCCATATTTTGTTACACTTTCTCCTAACACAAACACTGCAATAAGCCCCAACATACTAGATAATAGTGATGGACTGTGAATTAATGAAAGTCGAATCCATTCAATCAAACCATCTACCACAAGAATCTGTAAACCAAATAAATACGGATTCTCTATTGGCATATTGGGCATAAAAAATAAATTTCTACTGTTAATCACAAATACCATCCAAAGTGGCAGAAGATACAAACTACAAAACACTCCCAATAAGCGCAGAAATCTCAAAGCCAATGAAATCATATATGTTTGTGTGTATTCTTCTATTTGTGATGTTGTTTCAAAAAATGTTGCCGGCAGCAATACAGCAGTTGGACTTTGATCAACAAGTAATGCAACATTACCTTGCAGTAAATGGATACTCACAATATCAGGTCTTTCAGTATATCTCACATGTGGATATGGATTAAATGATTGTCCATACAACAACTCACAAAGATGTCGTTCGCTATGAATGTCTGTATCTTTATTTATTTTTTCAAGCCGCTTATTAAAATCATTTAATGCGTTGTTATCAACCAAATCCTTAACATAAAATACTGCCATATCTGTTTGAGTTCTTTTACCATATTTATGGGCAATAATAACCAAATTGGGATCTTTGATACGTTTTCGAATTAAACCTACATTAATAATTAATAATTCTACAAATCCATCTCTAGCCCCTCTTATACTTTGTTCAACTTGTGGCTCACTTGGTGGTCTTCCAGGAATAGATCGTGTATCAATTAACCAGCCAACTGCAATTCCTTCTTTTATTACCAATGTTTGTCCATGAAGAACTAGTGGAAGTGCTTCTTCAAGTGTATCAACAGAAATAACAGTTGCAGGATAAAACACGAAGTTCTTTTCATTTTTTTGAATTGCTAACGATTCTAAGATGGGTTGTATAGATCCTGAATTATTGACACCTCCAACGAAAATTAACACAAAATGTTGATTTCCTACATCGGCTGAGCGAATCGTTAAATCAAAACAATTTAATTTATTTTTAAACCAAGCGATTGTTGTGGCACTATTTTTACTAAAGGATGTCATAATTTTGGTTTAAAAATTAAAGCAACAATAAATGCACAAAAAATTGCCGTTGTTATTCCTGAAGCTGTTAAGGTAAACATACCGTGCCCTATACCCAATAACCCCATTTTTTCAACGCTCAACATTGTTCCATGCATCAAAGAGTGTCCAAAACTTGTAATAGGTAGATAAGCCCCCGCGCCACCAAGTTGAATTATCTTATCATATATCCCAAAACAGTCTAATAAAGCACCCACAACGACAAAGCAGCTTGTGATATGTCCTGCAGTAAAGTTTGTATGATCATAAAGTATTTGTCCAATCAAGCAGATTGAACCGCATACGATAAATGCACCAATGTAATCCATTAATCATCCACCCTTTCATAAACAATCGCATGAGCAATACATGGAATTGATTCTTTTTGTTGAACTAGTACAGGTGATAACAATGCCCCTGTTGCCACTATCATTACTCTTTTCATTTTTTTAAGTTCTAATTGTTCAAAGAAATGAGCAATTGTTACTAATATACTGCATGCAGCTCCACTACCACCTGAAAATACTTCTTGTTTGTCACGGTCATATAAAATCATGCCACAATCGACACATTTTCCCATTGGTTCTTGTTTATTATATTTAAACATGTCTATTAAAATTTTGTTTCCTATTTCTGATAAATCTCCTGTAGCGATGCAGTCGTAATCTTTAAAAGACGTATTTGTGTTTTTAAAATGTGTCATTATCGTATCATATGCAGCCGGAGCCATTGCACTTCCCATATCATTAGGATTTTTAAAATCGAAGTCAATGACTTTACCAACAGTTGCTTCTGTACATTTAATTTTTGTTTTATCATTTGAAAACAAGATGCACCCTGCCCCTGTTGCAGTAAATGTTGTCGTCGGTGGCTTTTGTACTGCATATTCATTCGGATAACGAAATTGTCTTTCTGCAGTGGCATTATGTGAGCTTGTATAAGCAATTGCATTTTTTGATAAATTTTTTTCAACAAACGTACAGGCAAGAATTGAAGCTAAAACGCTAGTACTGCACGCACCATACACACCGACAAACGAAACATGAAAATCTTTCATAAAATAATTGGAAGTTCCAAGTTGATTAATTAAATCTCCTCCAAAAGCGATATCAAGTTGATGCGGGTAAATACGTGCTTTTTCACATACTCGATTTACTGCTTCACTTAGCAACTTTCTTTCTGCTAGTTCATAAGTATCTACTCCACAGTATACATCATCATAAGTCACATCAAACTTGTCTTTAAGTGGACCTTTTGCTTCAAAAGGTCCACATGCAGTAGCAGCTTGTTTAACATACACTTCATTAAAATAATAAGTATTCATCATATTTCAATAAAATAGCGAATGAACCCTAATGTATAGGATGCTACTATACCATAGGTTAATACAGAGCCAGCTAATTTAAACATATTAGACCCAATCCCAAATATCAAACCTTCACTTTTACTTTCTAAAGCTGCCGATGTTAAACTATTTGCGAACCCAGAAATCGGTATAAATAATCCTGCTCCACAAATTTGACCTAATTTATCATAAAATCCAAACCCTGTACAAAGTGAGGCAACAACAATAACACTCATCGCTAGTGGTGCTGCTGCTTGTGATTGTGTTAAATTTAATGTCACCATATAAAATTCCAGTAAGCATTGTCCCAAGACACCTACTATTCCACCACTAATTAAAGCAATCAGTTTTCTTTTTACTGAACCTTTCTTCACTTTATGAGTTTCAACAATGTTTTTAATTTCTTGTTTATTCATAAATCATCCTCCTAAAAATAGTATGTTCAATTATTCTCCTTACAAACAAAAAATGACCCTTCAACAAGTCATTTCTTAATCCTCTAGTTTTTCTTTTAGTTTCTGATATATTTTTTTCTCTAAACGCGATACTTGAACTTGTGATAAATTTAAAATTTTTGCGATTTGACTTTGATTAAAATCTTTCTCATAACGATAATATAAAATAAGTTGATCTCTTTTATCTAATTTCAATATTTCACTTCTTAATGACAAGCTCATCTCAATGTCTTTAATCGAAGTATCTTCTATCTTTTCATCGATTCTAAGGCTTGAACCATCTTTTTGATCAATTGTCGCATCCAGTGAAGCACAATATTGACTGCTTTCTAGTGCAAGTGTAATGTCCATGATATCCAAACCAGTTGCTTTCATTAATTCTTCTACTGTGGGTTCCTTATTATTCAAACGTATCAATTCTTCTTTGGCTTTATTTAATTTCATCGCATTTTCTTTAATGCTTCTTGATACTTTTACTTGTCCTTCATCACGAAAATATCGCTTAACTTCTCCTACAATAATGGGC
Organism: uncultured Holdemania sp.; assembly: GCA_964368495.1. GTDB lineage: Bacteria > Bacillota_I > Bacilli_A > Erysipelotrichales > Erysipelotrichaceae > CALVGQ01. The sequence continues at coordinate 16,766 of CAYJAJ010000008.1, forward strand.
ACTGCATAAGTAGAAAAGGTCACATTGTATGTAAAGTCAAAGTTATTAATTGCTTTGATTAATCCAATACAACCTACTTGAACTAAATCTTGATAGGCTTGATTGTTTCTAAATCTTTTAATTGAGGCATAAACTAAGCCCATGTTGTTTTCTACTATTTGTTGTTTTGCTTCTTCATCACCTTTTTGTGCTTTTATGAGTAACTCTTGTAGTTCATTGTTCATAATTACTTAGTTTCTTCACACATCTTATCTTTGTCCCACTATGTGGTGTAGACTCAACATTAAATTCATCAGAAAAAGACTCCATTATTGTCATTCCCATTCCAGAACGTTCTAAATCAATTCGTGATGTATATAGTGGTTGTCTTGCTTTACCGATATCTTCTATACCTGCACCAAAATCTTCTACTTCTATTGTTACCACTCTTTGTTCATCTACACTCATCGATAAAACTATAATTCCTTTTGGATTAGAAGGATAACCATGGATGATGCTGTTAACGATTGCTTCAGCAAGGATTGTTTTTATCTCCATAACTTCATCAACATTTGGATTGTAACTCATCACAAAGGCGACTCCTGCAGTTCTTGCAAACACCTCATTACAAAGTATTGAATCAAACTGTAATCTCATTTTATTCATTGATATACCCCTTTTCTTTTATTCATTTTTTCTTCTTTAATAATCGAAAAAATACCGGAAAGTTTAAATATTTTTTTTACACTTGAATTCACATTCACTAAGACAAGCTTTCCACCATAATCGTGAATTTGATTGTACCTCGCTAAAACAAACCCAATACCTGTACTATCTACGAACTCAACATCTGTAAAATCAAATTTAACCACTCGGCATTGATATTTTGATATTAATTTTATTACTTTGCTTTTTAATTTCGATATTTGTAAATTATCTAATTCACCTGAAAATTCAAAAAACAGTACATCATCTCTTACAATACTTCGCATAGTTTTCACTCCTTTATTCTCATTTTATAGGAAAGTTTCGTAGTACTTTTCAAATCTGCCAAAACTAGTGAAACTACGACAAAATTTGACAATTTGATGTAAAACTTTAACAATAAAAAAAACTATCTTAAATCCTTAGATAGTTTCATTTGTAAGAATTGTTAATCAAAATCAACATGTCGATATTTAGCTAAATATAGCATTTTTACAGGCCATCAAAAATAAATCAATAAAATCCAAAGCCAAAATGTGGTCAGTGACACTTAAATCCACCGTTTTCGAAGAACCATCGCTGTAATCTATAGTTAATTCTCCTACTTTATCGCCTACACTTATTGGTGCTTTGTTGTTTATGATACTTACTGTTTCATTAATAATCGTTATTTCTTCTCCATTTTTATTTAAATGTGAAATATTATCCATTGTTTTTAATGTTGCATAAGTTGGTTTTCCTTTTTCAATTTTGACTTCCATAATTTCAGAGTTGATTTCATAATCTTTCACCATCTGGTAACTTGCAAAACCGTAGTCCAAAAGTGCTGTAGCATCTTTTGTTCGCTCTTCTTTGTTTGCAACGTTCATAACTACACCAATTAAACGCATATCATCACGCTGTGCTGTAACAGTAATACAATACATAGAGTTCGATGTATATCCTGTTTTAAGCCCATCCATACCGTCATATGTTCGAATGATTTTATTTGTGTTCACAAGCCAAAACTTGTTTTCACTGTCTTCACGAATGTAATCTTCATACTTGGATGTGTACTGCAGTATGTCTTCTTGGCCTTCTTCAATTAAAGCATGCGCTATAATTGCCATATCTTTTGCACTTGAATAATGGTTTTCATCATGCAAACCCGTTGGATTTACGAAATTAGTGTTTGTGCAACCTAATTCTTCAGCTTTTTTATTCATCATAGCCACAAAGTTTTCTTCTGTTCCACCAACTTTTTCTGCAAGCACAGTAATCGCATCATTTGCACTAGCAATGGCAGCACTTTTAATTAGTTCTTCTACAGTCAGTACTTCGTTTTCTTCTATAAACACTTGTGCTCCACCCAAAGAAGCTGCATGTTTACTTGCGACAATTTCATCTTCCCAAGAAATAATTCCTGCATGCAGTTGCTCCATTACTAAATATAAACTCATCATTTTTGTCATCGATGCAGGATATAGTTTTTCATCCGCATTTTTTTCATACATGACTGTTTTAGTTTCATAATCCATTAAGTAGGCAGAATTTGAACTTGGAGCTATATCAATTTCTTCAGCACTTACAGAAACTTGAAACAGCATCAAACAAATCACAACAAATACTCCAATTTTTTTCATAAAAAACACCTCAATATATTGTATTGAGGTGAACCATTTTTTATACTATTTAATTGCAGGAATTAATAATTCACTGTATATCACATCATTGATTAACACACTAAACTGATATACTGGTTGATAATAATCCTTGGAATCACGTTGATAAACGAGTGAGGAACTTAAACATTCAATTTTATTAATCTCACTGACTTGATAAGCTCTAAACCACCCTGATTCTACTAGATTCCATGCTTCTTCTTCTGATTTTATTTCTTCATTTTCAATAAAGTTTGAATGATTTACCTCAAAAACAAATTTTGCCAAATTTTTATTTTCATCAAAATACACATGTATTTCTCCTGAATAAGCAACATCATCTATAACCGTAAATGGCACTAAAATAGTAGCTGTAAATTCATTTATAGTGATTTTTGATTCTTTTAATTCAGTTAGGTTGTACTTATCTAATACTTGAAACAAATCATCTTCATTAATTTCGATGTTTTTTATTGGTGCCAACTCCAGTATAAAATTACCTTGCCTTTCAACAATTAGACTCTGTGTAGAATTTTTATAAACTATTTGTGAGTCATCATATTCACTGCAGTTTAGATTCAATGAAAAAGCTTGTAAAATTTTTGAAGCATAATCATTAATTTCACTATAGTTCATATTTGATAATTGAAATATTGGCTTTATTCCACTTTCTTTAGACATAGTTTCCTCAACAATGATTTCAGTATTCTTCATATTCCATGAATGAACTGGAGCAGTCGAAAAATTACCATAAGGTTTTAAATAGTAGAATGCATTTGCACTTATTGTTAGACAAAGCATGATGATAAGTGGTGATAGATAAGCAATTTTATGTCGAAAAACATTCTTTTTATTATAACTTATAAATGCCATTACTATTCCCCAACCAACAATGCTACCTAAGCAATTATTTAAAAGATCATCTACTTCAAATACACCAGTGTTCGTAATATATTGAAGCACTTCAATTAAAAAGGTTAACGTAAAACTTATTAAAAGAGTCCATTTTAGACTATGACAAACTTTAATTAAACAGGGCAAAAAGATTCCTAATGGTATAAACATTAAAACATTTATAACTAGCATCTGCCATCCACCACTGTCAAATTGATGCCATGCGCGTAAATAAGAGGAAAACAAATGCAAATCCGTTCTTCCCATTGACTCTTCTCTAAAAACTAAAGTAACACATATTAAGCTTAAAATGTAAATGAAAAATAAACTGTATTTTATCCAATTTCTTGTATTGATCTGAAATGGTTTTTTAGTCAATATTGATTTTAGATAGGTAAGCATATAAAAAAACAATAGCAACATTAAAACAACAAATGTATTTAAACAGACTACAAGTGCAAATTCTAATGCGATTTCTTTCATACAAACACCACCTAACTCAATTAAAATATCAAATGTATCAACAAAAATCAAATGTATTTTTAGGATTTAAAAAAAGCAGTGAGGTACCTGCTTAATTCATTATACTACAATATTAACAATTTTATTTTTTATACAGATAATTTTTCTTATTTCTTTTCCATCAGTAAATTGTTGCACACTTTCTAATGATAAAGCTATTTCTTTTAGTTTTTCTTCATCGCTGTTTAAAGCAACATTAAATTTACCACGAAGTTTTCCATTTACTTGAACCACAACTTCAACCTCATTTAGAACTAACTTAGTTTCGTCAATAGTTGGCCAATTTGCATAAGTTACTGTTTCTTCACCTGTTAAAGCGTTGTACATTTCTTCACCAATATGAGGTGCAAAACATGCAATCATTTTAATAAAACCATGAGCATAAGGGCGATAAATTGTCTCAGCTTTGTAACATTCATTAACGAATATCATCATTTGAGAGATAGCTGTGTTGAAGTTTAAAGTTTCGATATCACTTTGTACTTTTTTAACAGTAAAGTTATACACATAATCAAGTTTACCATCATTGGTATCACTTAATTTATCTTGTTCCATAAATAAGCGCCAGACACGTTCTAACCATTTTCTAGTTCCATCAAGTCCACTTTCTGACCATGGAAGTGATGCTTCAAGAGGTCCCATAAACATTTCATAAACACGTAGTGCATCAGCTCCATGAGTCTCTAAAATTTCATCTGGGTTAACAACATTCCCACGTGACTTGGACATTTTTTCCCCGTTTTCACCTAAGATCATCCCTTGATGAAATAACTTTTTAAACGGCTCTTTTGTAGGAACTACACCGCAGTCATATAAAACTTTATGCCAAAAACGTGAATAAAGTAAATGAAGCACTGCATGTTCCGCTCCACCTACATACAAATCAACAGGTGTCCATCTTTCAAGTAGTTTTGGATCACAAATAGCATCTTGATTTTTTGGGTCAATATAGCGTAAATAATACCAACAACTTCCTGCCCACTGTGGCATTGTGTTTGTTTCACGTCTTCCTTTTACACCATCAATTTCAACATTTAGCCATTCTGTACAATTTGCAAGTGGACTTTCTCCATCATGATTGGGTTGATAGTTGTTTGTTACAGGAAGTTCTAAAGGAAGTTCTTCAACATCAACTGTACGCATTGTGTTATCATCCATAATTACAATAGGGATAGGCTCTCCCCAATAACGCTGACGGCTAAATAACCAATCACGTAATTTATACGTTGTTTTTGGTTCTCCACTTTGATGTTCAACTAGCCATTTCTCCATTGTTTCAATTGCTTCTTCTTTATTTAACCCATTTAAAAATTCAGAATTAATATGAATACCATCTTGAACATAAGCTGCTTCTTCAACATTTCCACCTTCTAACACTGGAATGATTTCTAAGTTGAATTTTTTTGCGAATTCATAGTCACGTTCATCATGAGCTGGAACAGCCATAATTGCACCTGTTCCATATGTTGCAAGCACATAATCCGCAATCCAAATAGGTACCTTCTTTTTGTTTACTGGATTAATTGCGTATGCTCCAGTAAATACACCACTTTTCTCTTTATTAAGTTCTGTTCGCTCTAAATCTGATTTTGTGGCACATTTTTGCTTATATTCATTTACTGCAGCACGATATTCATCGGTAACAATTTCATCCACAAAAACATGTTCTGGAGCAAGTACACAATAAGTTGCTCCAAATAAAGTATCACATCTTGTTGTAAATACAGTAAATTCTTTGTTGTGATTATCTACTTTAAATATTGCATGTGCTCCTTTGGATTTTCCAATCCAGTTGATTTGCATTTCTTTTGTTGATTGTGGCCAATCACATAAATCCAAATCTTCAAGCAAACGTTCTGCATACTCAGTAATTTTAAGTACCCATTGGCGCATAGGTTTTCTTACTACAGGAAAACCTCCTCGCTCACTTTTACCATCAATTACTTCTTCATTCGCAAGAACTGTTCCTAACTCAGGACACCAGTTAACTGGAATTTCTGCAACATAAGCTAATCCTTTTTTATAAAGTTGAATGAAAATCCACTGTGTCCATTTGTAGTAATCAGCATCTGTTGTCGAAATTTCTCTATCCCAATCATAAGACAATCCCAACTCTTGAATTTGTCTTCTAAATGTATCAATGTTTTTCTTAGTAAACTCAGCAGGATGATTTCCAGTATTTAATGCATACTGTTCTGCAGGCAAGCCAAATGCATCCCATCCCATTGGATGTAAAACATTAAATCCTTTCATTCTTTTATAACGCGCTAAAATATCTGTTGCAGTATATCCTTCTGGATGCCCTACATGCAATCCCTGTCCAGATGGATAAGGAAACATATCTAAAACATAAAAACCTGGCTTAGATTCATCATAAACATCAGTTTTAAATGTTTTGTTTTCTAACCAATAATTTTGCCACTTCTTTTCAATCTTTTTGTGATCAAACATACTTTTCTCCTTTAAATAAAAAAAGCCCTTATCTCTAAGGACGAATTGCTCGCGGTACCACCTTAGTTCATATTATAAAAATATGCCCTTATCTCTTAACGCGAGTCACGGAATATTCATTCTGCTCCAAGATAAGTTCACTAACTTCAGTCACTGATTTTCACCAACCATCAGTTCTCTAAGCACTTAACATAGTTACTACTTCTTTTCATTGCATATGCATAAATAATAAGTGATAGGTATTTACTTGTCAATGTTTTTAACAAAATTAACATTCATTTTACTTCTCATCAAAATATTTATAAATAACTTGTGTACCATCGTTGTCAAAACCACCTTTTGCAAGCTCTTGATATAAACTTAAGACAACATTTAATACAGGAAGTTCAATATCAAAACCTAGAGCTTCATTTTGCGCTAAATCCATATCTTTAATAAAATGTTTCACAAAAAAACCTGGTTCATAGTCGCTATTCAACATTCGTGGAGCCATGTTGCTCATTTGCCATGAACCTGCAGCTCCTGCACTTATTGCGTTAAGCATTTCATCTAAATTTAAACCAGCTTTCTTACCATAATACAGTGCTTCTGCAACAGCTACTGTAGTCCCTGCAATGGCAATTTGGTTTGCCATCTTTGTATGTTGACCACTACCAGAACTTCCCATATATACGATGTTTTTACCCATGCATTTTAAAAGAGGCTGAACTTGATCAAAAGCTGTTTTTTCTCCACCAACCATGATTGATAAAGTAGCATTTTTTGCTCCAAAATCACCACCTGAAACCGGAGCATCCAAAACATGTATTTGGTGTTTTATTCCTTCAGCACTCAATTCTTTAGCCAAGCTCGGGCTCGATGTTGTCATATCAATCGAAATACAGCCCTCTTTTGCATATTTAAATATTTGCGAATACACTTCTTTCACATCTTTGGGATAGCCTACAATTGTAATTACAACTTCAACATCGTTAACGCACTCCTCAATACTTTCACAAACCTTTGCCCCAAAACTTTCACATTGTAGAGCCTTTTGAATTGAACGATTATATACTTTTACTTCATGTTTCGCATTACATAAATGCATAGCCATAGATTTCCCCATTACTCCAGTTCCAATAAATGCAATTTTCATTTTATTCCTCCATAACAATTGTTTAATTTATTATATTACAAAATTGTTTTAACAAAAAGAAAAACAAGATTTCCTAAAAATCCTGTTTAAATTTTAAACGTTTTAATGAACCGTTAGCAACCATTCCTGTAAGCAAACCTGTAGGGATCGAAGATATCAGCAAATAAGGAAAAATTGTAACCATGCTTGCTTGATTATAGATCATTATAACTACCAATACTTGTCCAAAAGAATGTGCAACTGCACTTAATATAGATGTCGAATAAATTGGAAATTTCAATATTTTTCTAATTAAGATTAAAGTAATTGAACTCAATAACACTCCACCTAATGAAATAAAAAACTGTGTTCCAAATATCGTGCCTCTTAATAAACTCCCGATTAAAACACGAAGTACATTAATCAACAACATTTCTTTTATAGAAAACATTTCTAATGTAACTAAAGCAATGATATTAGCAAGGCCAAAGCGTATTCCAAATGGTAAAAAAGCTAAATATGTTGATTCAAATAAATTGATTGTGATTGCCATTGCCGCTAGTAATGCTAAGTAAGTAAATTTCTTTATCGAATTATTTTTCATACTTATTTACCATGCGGAAATTCCACAAAGATTTCATTTGGAAGGCAAATAATAGGTAATATATCATCAACCCCTATCCATCCCATTGAACTACAAATATGGTTTGGACACTCTTCATTTGTGATTCGCCACTTTCTGTCTTTTACTTCTAAATACAGTTTCCCATAACTGCCATCTAATTCATACATATAATCTTTGTTGATGTCAAAAGCCAACACGATTTCATTTTTATGAGTAACAGTTCCCAGTTCTTTTTCTGGTTCACCTGAAAACAATTTAAGCCATAGGTATAAAGCAACGGACATCCCTAATATTACTATAATTACAATTAGATCTTTCTTTTTCATAAGTCCTCCAAAATACCACTAACTTATTATAACACATGTTTTATTAATATTATCACAAATACCTTATTGTTTAACTAATTTAGTTAAATCCTTTGCCCAAACACCTTGATGTAATCTTTTTAAACCAAAGACCATTCTTATGAATTGTTCTACCTGAACAAGAAGTAACACGAAGGCAATATTTTCAATCTTTAACAAGTAAACTGAACCAAATGCAATCGGAAGCCCTACGGCATACATAATTCCTGAATCAAGAAATTGAATAACTTTAGAATCTCCTCCAGCTCGAAGTGTAGAAAAAATCATAAAACTAAATAATCTCATGAATATTTGTATTGAAAAGACATTCACGATGGATGTTGCTAATTTGTAAACAACAAGATCACTTATTCCAAACAAGCTAACCATTCCCTCTGCAAAGACAACCATAATTAACACTAAACTTGTTGCAATTGCTAAACTTAGTCCTATATGATAATTCAATTCTTCTTTGGCTAACTGTGTTCTTCCTTCTCCTAAACGTGTTCCAATAAGTATGCTAATTGCTGAACCATATCCATATACAACGAAGGCAAAACAATTATAAATTTGATTTGCAACATAATAAGCATCCATAGATTGTGTTCCTAAAAGACCATATGCTTTAACAAATAATGTACTTCCTAAACCAAAGAATGCTTCATTTATTACAAGTGGTGACATTTTTTTTACAATTGGACTTACAAATCCCCAATTCAAATCAAAAACTTCATGTACCTTTCCAATAAATGGTTGATTCGTTTTGATTGAATGAAAAATATACACTACACAAACAATACTTTGTGCTAAAAGTGTTCCTAAAGCAGCTCCTCTTATTCCCATAGCTGGGATAAACATGAACCCAAAGATAAATATTGCATTTAACAATATGTTACTTAATGCACCAATTGTCGAAACAAACAAGGTTATGTTTGCTTGATGAGTGCTACGATACATTGCTTGAAAATTATTGTTTATTGCAAAAGGAATCATCGCAAACATAGAGATTTCTAAATACATGATGCTGTACTTTAAAATATCTTCGTTGCTCATATAAAACGCTAATATTTCTCTTTTAAAAAAGAAAGCCAAACCCACCCAAAACAAAGCATTTATAAGTGATAAAATCAATCCTAGTCCAAATGTTCGTTTCAACTGATTGGATTGTTTTGAGCCATAAAACTGTGCTGCAAACATCGAAATACCACTGGATATTCCATAGCTAATTAAATTATGTAATACATCAATTTGAACAGCGGTACCAACTGCAGTTACTTTACCTATTCTAGTTACCATCATTGTATCAATAATTCCCATACAACTACTAAGTAAATTTTGCAAAGCTAGCGGTAATGCTATTCTGAATGTTCGCTGATAGAAAATTTTATCGCCAACATATTTTAACAATTTATTTTTGATAAAAAACCCTCCTAACCAACTAAAATATTGTATCATTGATAATGCAATATTAAAATAATAAAAAGAACAGCACATTATATGTCATTGCATTTATTATAGTAACATTTAAGATTTTTAATTGCTTTTTTGATGAAATACTACTTATTAAAAAAGATTCAGCATAAACTGAATCTTAAAGTTCTTCAAACATCAATACACCTTTTACATCATTCATTTCATCAATAAAATTAAGGTGATTAACTGTTTTATCAAATGCAATAGTCAATGTTACAATTTTATCACTATCTTTTGTATCACCAATGTTAACGATCATTCCATTCATCGATTTAATCGCCAATAGTAATTTTACAAAATAAGATCGATCTTCAAGTACTACTCTAAAATCACCAGTATACGCATGATTTTTATAATATCCGTCAATTCTTGATAAAAAGTATCTGACTATAATTGTCATAAATATTGCGATGAAAACTGCTGAATAATATCCTATCCCTATAGTTAGTCCAATGCATGCACTCAACCATAAACCTGCAGCAGTTGTTAATCCACTTATTTTATTTCCACCAGTTACCATTATCGTTCCAGCACCTAAAAAACCCACTCCACTAATTACTTGTGCTCCAAGTCTTGCAATATCTCCTGTATCATAAATTAAGAATATATATTCCCCTGTAATCATAACTAGAGCAGCACCTAAACATACCAAGGAGTGTGTTTTTATACCCGCAGGCCTTCTTTTTTTTACACGCTCGATACCAATGATGCTTCCTGTTATTATTGCAAGCAACAGCTTAAATAACAATTCTAAGTTCGTGTATAAATCAAAATTTAAAGTTTCAATCATTTCTTTCTCCCTCCATTTAAACATAGTATACTATGAATCTATCCAAATTCTTTATAACAGCATTTTTTTGTTTTAATATTTTTATATTATCTCATATCTTTTATGTTCTTGTCGAGATTCATTTCCATGCAGAAAAAATAAACTCAATTGGTCTCATTATTATTAACTAATAAAATTGCACAAATTACAACATTATGCTTTAATCATTATAGAAAAACTAAGGAGATAACAATGAATATAAAAGGACTTGTATTTGATATAGATGGAACATTAATTCCCTATGGTAAAACAAAAATAGAAAACAGCGCACTTGCCTCAATTCAAGTTGCAAAAGAAAAAGGTTATAAAATTATTATAGCAACTGGTCGAAATTATTGTTTTTTAGACGAACAAATAAAAGAAGAATTAAAACCTGACTACTTTATTACTGTTAATGGCACTTGTGTACTAGACAGTAACGCTAATATTCTTGAAGCATTTTGCTTTTCAAAAAAGAGTATGGATTTGATGTTAGAATGCACCAAGAAAGAAAATCATTTAATTGGATTTAAATATTCTGACTGCATTGTTGTATTAAACGATCACAATAAATTTAGAGATTACTATCAAGTTTCTGGAAAAGACAAGCATCTTATACAGGATGGAGAAAATCCTCAGTATGCTAAACGTTTAAAAGACGAACAACCTTTAGGTGCTTATTTAGTTAATGGAAAAGAAGATGATGAATTCTCAAAAATTCCTGATATTTCTTTTGTTAAAGCACACATTAGTGACTACGATATTTTCCCAAAAGAAGTCAACAAAGCTACTGGATTAAATTCAGCATTAAAATTATTAGGATTATCTTGGGATGAAGTCATGGCATTTGGTGATGGTGAAAATGACATCGAAATGCTTACGAATGCCAAAATCGGGGTGGCAATGGGTAACGCCAAAGATAGATTAAAACAATGCGCTGACTACATCAGTACAGATATTACTGATAATGGTATAAAAAATGCACTTATTCATTTCAACATAATATAAGAAAACTGGTTATTTAATAGGTTCTATCAACTCATTAAATACCAGTTTTTTAATATAAAAACCCTATTATATTTCTATAATAGGGAGTTATGTAAGGCAATGCAATGAATATATTAAATTTTATAATAGCTAAATGAAATAGTTCAATTAGATTCTTATAGTTTAATAAATCACTTGTTTAATTTCAATCATCATTGATTGAAATTATAGTTATACTTAATAAGCTTTATATAAACAAGTTTTGCATTACCACTCTTATTATAATCAAGCTACAATTATATATACATCAACCAATTGTTAAAATTATCCAGCCAATTTTTTAACTGCGATGTTACTTTGGTTTATAAATTGCTCCAAGTCAAACTCATTGATAAGTATCATGCAATTGACTACAATCATTGCACAAGCTTGAGCATCACTCATTGCATTATGATGATCAAGTTCAATATTTAAATAATCACTACAAGTATTTAATTTATGATTATCTAAATAAGGAAAAAACTTTCTGGCTAAATGTACACTACAAAAATATTTAAGGTTTGGAACAGGCAAATCATTAGCTATACAACAGCTTCTAAACACATTCATATCAAATTGTGCATTATGGGCAACAAAATATGAATCAAAAAAATACTTAGATAAGATCCTATACACATGTAAAAATCCAGGTGCATTCTCTACATCCTCATAAGTTATGTGATGAATTGAGATGTTAAAAGGTTCAAATTTTGAATATGGTGCTAAGGGCTTAATCAAAGTCGTTATACTTTCTACTTCAATTCCATCTTCAAAAACACTAATTCCAATTGAACAGGCACTTTGCGGATAGCTATTGGCCGTTTCAAAATCGATAGCGACAAGTTTCATCGTTCATTAATATGAGTTAATGCAACTGATAATAAATCTGTTATATGTTCATCATCAAGTGAATAATAAACTACTTTCCCTTGTTTTTTTGATCGTACTAATCGTGTTTTCTTTAATGAAGATAGTTGATGAGAAACTGCAGAATGAGATACTTTAAGTAACACGGCCAAATCACAAACGCACATCTCAGAAACTGCCAAGGCACTTAATATTTTACAACGTGTCTCATCTGCAAACATTTTAAATAAATTAGACATTTGATAAATTGATTCTTCATCAATCATGTCCTTTTTTACTTTTTCAACTACATCTTTATGTATTACTATATCTTGGCAGACATCAAGTTCTTCCATAACTCATCCTTCTTTCTAACAATATTATATAGGAAAATGAAAAGTAGTTCCATCATTAAATGATTGAACAAGCGTTTGTAAGATTTTTTAATGAAAAATTATTATTTTAAAGCAAAAAAAATGAATACATCATGTTATAATACATTTATTATTAAGGAGGAATTTATGATTTATAATGGAAAAGAGATAAAAAAACTCGGCTTTGGATTAATGCGTTTACCAAAAGTTGATGGAGTCATTGACACTGATTTATCAGGTAAAATGATTGATGTTTTTTTAGAAAATGGTTTTACTTATTTTGATACAGCCTATGGGTATGCCGGTTCTGAAGATGCTACAAAAATTGCGCTTGTTGATCGTCATCCTCGCGAAAGCTATCAACTTGCGACAAAATTGCCTGCTTGGCTAGCAAAAAATGAAGAAGATGCAAAAGAAATGTTTTATACATCTTTGAAACGTTTAGGTGTTGATTATTTTGATTTTTATTTGTTACATAATTTAGGACCAAAAAGAACTGAAGTTTTTGAAGATTTTAAAATTTGGGAATTTTTAAGCGAACAAAAGAAATTAGGAAAAATAAAAAAATTAGGTTTTTCAATGCATGATAATGCTGATTCATTAGACAAAGTTCTTACAAAACACCCTGAAGTAGATTTCGTTCAACTTCAAATTAACTATGCAGACTGGGACAATCCTACAATTCAATCAAGAAAGTGTTATGAAGTTGCAATGAAACACAACAAAGAAGTTGTTATTATGGAACCAGTACGCGGTGGATCGCTTGCTAATCCCCCTAAAAAAATTGCTGAAGTACTTCACAGTGCAAACAAAGATGTTTCGTATTCTTCCTGGGCAATACGTTTTGCTGCATCATTAGACAATGTAGTTACTGTTTTAAGTGGTATGTCAAATATGGAACAAATACTTGATAATGTCAATACTATGAAAAACTTTAAACCTCTTGATGAAAGTGAGAAAGAAGTCATTAGTAATGTTCAAGAAATTCTTAAAAACATTCCATCTGTTCCTTGTACTGTCTGTCAATATTGTGTTTCAAAGTGTCCTGCTCAAATTGCCATTCCAGATGTATTTAGTGCTGTTAATCGTTATTATATCTACGATGATTTAGAAAGTGCTAAAGCTGGTTATAAATTTGTATTAAACCGAGCTCCTAAGGCAAGTACATGTGTAGAATGTGGTGCGTGTATGGCAGTCTGTCCACAAAAAATTAATATTATTGATGAGCTTAAAAAAGCTGTTGCACTTATAGAAGAATAAAAATCACCCCATGGTGATTTTTTTCTTTGCATCTTTCATTTTTTATAATTTTTAATTATCTTTCAATGAATCATGTATTGCCTTGGCAGCTTCTTTTCCAGAACCCATAGCTAAAATTACTGTAGCAGCTCCAGTAACTGCATCTCCTCCTGCATATACATTCTCTCTGCTTGTTAAGCCATTTTCATCAGTTACTAAACAACCCCATTTGTTTGTAGAAAGTCCTGGAGTGGTTGAATGTATCAGTGGGTTTGGAGAAGTTCCAATACTCATAATAACCGCATCCACATCAAGAATAAATTCACTGTTTTCAATTACCTCTGGTCTTCTTCTTCCACTTTGATCGGGTTCTTTTAGCTGCATTTTCACACATTTCATCGCTGTAACAAACCCCGTATCATCCCCCAGTATTTCAACGGGATTAACTAAAGTATGAAAAATTATTCCTTCTTCCATTGCATGATGAACTTCTTCAGCTCTTGCAGGTAACTCATCTAAACCCCTTCGATATATAATAACGACTTCTTTTGCACCTAATCGTTTTGCACATCTTGCAGCATCCATCGCAACATTACCACCACCTACTACTGCAACTTTATTAGCTTTCATTATTGGTGTTTTGCTGCTTTGCTCATAAGCTTTCATAAGATTAATTCTCGTTAAATACTCATTTGCTGAATATACTCCCTTTAAGCTCTCTCCTGGTATTTTCATGAATGTTGGAAGTCCTGCACCACTGCCAATAAACACTGCTTTAAATCCATTTTCAAACAGTTCATCTATGGTCAATACCTTTCCAATAACCATGTTTGTTTTTATTTCTACCCCTAAATCAATTAACTCGTTTATTTCAGCCTCTACAATACTTTTAGGTAGTCTAAACTCAGGGATTCCATAAACTAAGACTCCTCCTGGAGTATGAAGTGCTTCAAACACAGTAACTTGATAGCCAAACATTGCTAAATCTTTTGCCGCTGTTAACCCTGCAGGACCCGCTCCAACAATCGCAACCTTTTTATTGTTTGAGGGTATTTTAGTGACTTTTTTAAATCCTTCTTTACGATATGTATCAGCTACAAAACGTTCTAAACGACCTATTGCGACTGCTTCTCCTTTTAGTGCTCGTACACAAGTACTTTCACACTGTATTTCTTGTGGACATACTCTTCCACAAACTGCAGGTAATGCACTTGACTTCGCAATAATTTCATAAGCTTCAGATAAATTACCATTGGCTACTTCATTAATAAAGGCTGGGATATCAATCGCAACAGGACACTTTGAAACACATGGTTTATGTTTGCAGTTTAAACAACGTTTTGCTTCTTCAATAGCTTCCTCTTTTGTATATCCAAATGAAACTTCTTTAAAATTTTTATTTCTTATATTTGGCTCTTGTTCTAATGCTTTTACTTTTTTTAATGACATATTAATCATAATGCTTGCACCTCTTTTTTAAGAAGACAACAGTTTTCTTCTTTTTCTTTGTTTTCAATTTCTTTATACATGCCACTTCGACTAATTGCTTCATCAAAGTCAACTAAATGCCCATCAAAATCAGGGCCATCTACACAAGCAAACTTTACTTCATTACCAACAGTTAATCTACATCCCCCGCACATTCCAGTACCATCAATCATAATTGGATTCATACTGACCGTCGTCTTGACATTAAATTCTTTAGTAAGCAATGCTACAAACTTCATCATAACAAGTGGGCCAATGGCAAATACTTCATCATAATGACTATTTTCTAGTAAACATTTTCTAAGTGCATCCGTTACTAATCCTTTTTCACCCACTGAGCCATCATCACTCATAATTATTAGTTGATCACTTACTTCTTTAAATTCATTTTCTAAAATTACTAAATCTTTGTTTCTAAATCCTACAATCGAATGAACCTCACATCCTAAATGATGTAGCTCTTTTGCTATAGGATAAGCAATAGCACATCCTACTCCTCCACCAATAATCGCTACCTTCTTTAACTTATCTAATTTGCTTTCTTTTCCTAACGGACCAACAAAGTCAACTATATGTTCTGCTTCATCAAGTTGATTTAATTCCATTGTAGCACGCCCAACAATTTGAAAAATAATGGTTACACTCCCATCACTTTCATCATAATCAGCTATAGTTAAAGGAACTCTTTCCGAATCTTTTGTTGCCCTAATAATAACAAATTGACCAGGTTTTGCCTTTTTTGCGATAAGTGGTGCTTCAATCTTCATTTTAACTACTGTTTCATTTAAGTATTCTTTACAAAGTATTTTAAACATTTTTTCTCCCCACTAAAGTTAATACGCTAGGATTGCCGCATCAATTTCATCGACATCTATCGAATTAACTACAAAATAATTTCCATTTTTAGTTATTGAAACTTCAATATCAACAGCTTCTAAATATTCTATATCATTTATGTGATCTAAAATTTGATCAATCAGTTCATTTAAAACCATATTTTCTAATTCTATTTCACTTAATGACGATTGTTCAGCCATCTCATATTTTATCACTTCAATGTTCTCTTCAGTTAAAATTTTTTGAAAAATATTAATTGGATAAACTTTTAATGTTACCAAATAAGTGTCTTCATTTTTCAATTCATCACCTATTTCAAACTTAGAGTAAGCATAGATATTTTTAATCATATTATTTACTCTAACTAATGATTCTGCTGTAAGTAGTTCAGGATTAATATCGTAATAGTATAAGAAAAATTCACTTTCTTTTGTTACATTTTCATTGAAGTTATTCTTTAAATCATCCACACTTATATCACTTGAATAATATGTCAATAAATCTTCCAAATGATGATTCAAATAAATTGAATTTAAGTTCAGCGTTAAATATTCTGATGGGCTTTTTTCATCTGAACAACCCAATAAGCAAAATAACACAAACAAAATTATGACTATTTTTTTTATCATTGCACTCCCCCCATTATTATCTTACTTATTTTACCATAAATTTTATTTCATACAAAAAAATATCTTGGCTCGCCAAGATATTAGTAACTATTTTTTATTGCTTTTTCTATTTCTCTTTTTGCGTCTTTTTGTTTTTCACTATCACGTTTATCATAAAGAGCCTTCCCTTTCGCTAATGCAATTTCAAGTTTTGCTCGTCCTTCTTTTAAATATAAGCGTGTCGGTACGATAGAATATCCTTTCAATTTAACTTTTTGTTGAAGCTTCTTTATTTCAGTTTTATTAAGCAATAGTTTTCTATCTCTTTTTTCTTCATGATTAAAACGATTCCCAAAATCATATGCAGCAATATGCATTTCTTTTATATACCCTTCATTGTTCACAAAACTAATATAGGAATCCTTTAAATTAACTTTCCCCTGTCTAATTGACTTAATTTCAGTTCCAGTTAATACAATTCCTGCTTCATAACGATCTTCCAAATAATAGTCATGTGATGCTTTTCGATTTTGTGCAATTACTTTCATGTTACTCATGATATCCCTCTACTCTATGGTTGTAATTTTATCTTTGTTGTATCGATCAATAATTTCTTTTTCCTCATCAGCGTATCCAACAGATACAATTGAAATTGGTTCAAGATGATCGCTTAGTTTAAAATAATTTCTAAAATTTTCAATTCGATCAAGATTGGGTCCAATTGCACACCAACATGATCCAAGACCTAAATGTACAGCTTCAATTAAAATGTTTTCTATTGCTGCACTACAGTTGTAATACAAATACTCCATTTTATCTACCTTCAGTTTTTCGCCTAACACTAAAATTGCACAAGGTGTCGACTTCATCATTTGTAGATATGGACTCATCGTTGAAACATCATTTAACACTTTCTTATTTTTTATCACAATAAACTGCCAACTTTGTGTGTTTCTTGCGCTTGGTGCATTCATTGCCGCTTTAAGCAACTTTTCAATTTGCTCATCACTTAAAGGGTTATCCTTATATTTACGAATGCTTTGTCTTTTTTTAATTGCCTCTAACATAGTCTTTTCTCCTTTACTATATTATACACGATTAACGGCGTTTTGGACGTTTTCTTGGTTGATTCCTATTTGATTTATTTCGAGTGTTTCTCTGATTACTTGCCAAAATAAAATTAATTTCCCTTTTTTCTTTATCCGCGTTCACAAGTTGGACTTCAACTGATTGTCCAAGTTTATATACTTTATTCGATCGTTCACCTCGTAACAAACAATTTGGTTGATCAAAATGATAAAAATCATCTCTTAAATCTTGAATATGTACTAACCCTTCAACTGTATTTTCTAATTCGACATAAAACCCAAATTTTGTAACTGAGCTAATAACACCAGTAAATTTTTGTCCAATTTTACTTTTCATAAACTCAGCTTTTTTCATGTCATCCACTTCACGTTCTGCATCAGTAGAACGCCGCTCACATACAGAAGTGCACTCTGCTAGATCTTCCATGAGACTTTCATCTTTTTTTATTTGTTTGACATCAAGTTCATTATTAAAGAAATATTTTTTTAACATACGATGAACAATTAAATCTGGATAGCGACGAATTGGTGAAGTAAAGTGAGTGTAATCTTCTAATGCCAATCCAAAGTGACCTAGACATTCACGATCATATCGTGCTTTTTGCATACATCTTAACATCAACAATGACAAAATTGGATATCCTTCATCCTCTTTAAATGAATTTAAACACTGTTGTAGTTGCTTGGCCTTCACATCTTGAAGAGACCCTTTAAGTTTATAACCCATTATTGTGACTACTCTTGAGAATTCTTGAATTTTTTTCAACATCGGCGTTTCGTGAATTCGATATAAGGAAGGGATTTGCAACCACTTTGTGTGTCTAGCGACACATTCATTAGCGCTAACCATGAAATCCTCAATAATACGTTGCGATTCTCCACGCTCACGTAGTTTGATGTCAAGTACCTTCCCTTTTTTATCTACTACTATTTTTGCTTCATTTCGATCAAAATCAATTGCCCCATTTTTTGCTCTGCGTTTTCTTATTTTACTTGCACAATCACTCATCATTTCAAATGTTGCAACTAAATCAGCATATTGACTTCTAATTTGTTTATCTTTGTTTAAAATTTTATTAACATTGTTATAAGTCATTCTTGCAGTACTCTTAATAAACGATGGGAAAATACGATAATCAATGATCTCCCCACTCTTATTAATTTCCATTTCACATGACATTGTTAAACGTTCTACACCTTCATTTAATGAACAAATTCCATTAGATAACACATGAGGTAACATTGGAACAACACGATCAACAACATACGTTGATGTTCCTCTTTTTCTTGCCTCTTTATCAAGTGCGCTATTTTCTACTACATAATGTGATACATCAGCAATATGAACTCCTAACAAATATCCATTTTCTGTTTTTTCAATGCTTATCGCATCATCTAAGTCTTTTGAATCATCCCCATCAATAGTGACGATGATTTTATTTGTTAAATCAATGCGACCTTGTTTTTCATCATCACTAATTTCTTCTTCAATTACTGCACATTGCTTAAATACTTCTTTTGGAAACTCACTTTCAATTCCATAATTATATAAAACAGCTAAAACATCTACTCCAGGATCATTCTCATGTCCTATAACTTGTTCAATTTTAACTACTAACGGATCTCCATACTTAATAACTTGGCACTTTACTTTTAATCCTTCAACAAGTTTAAATGCTTTTTCATTTTCTACTTTAATTTTTTGAGTAATTCGTTCATCATCACAAACTAAAAAATAACTCTTAAATTTTCGATATGTACAGATTAGTGAAGTATTACTTCTTTCTAGTACCCTAACAACAGTTCCTTCTGGACTTTCCTTTATTGAACCATTGATTTTTACTACTACCGTATCTTGATCCATTGCAAAATTCAAATCGTTTTTAGCGATATAAATGCTATGATCATCATCCAAATCCAAAAAACCAAAGCCACGCCGGTTAATTGTAATTTTCCCTTTATATAACCCACTTTCTTTTGGATCACAGTATCTATCTTTGTGATCTCTCACAATTAAAAAATCATTTTCCAACTTATTTAACATCTGATTTAAATAAGTGAAATCTTCTGAATTTTTCATTTCGTATATATCTGCAAAATCATGTATAGAATAGACATGTGGTTTCGCTAATATTAATTGATACAATTCATCTTGTTTTACCATTTCATCACACTCCTTCTTAAAAACAAAAAAGACCTTGCGGCCTTTTACTATAATACTCTGATTAAAATTACTATCACAAAGAATAACACACCTAATATCAATGTGATATTTGCGATTGTTTTTTCAGGTCCTCTCTCTTTTACATTTGCGAACAGATTTAATCCACCGCTACCTGTAAAAGCACCACTGATACCATCTGATTTTCCACCTTGTAATAGAGAAAGAAGAATTATAGCTGCTGCCACTACCATTAAAATAACATCTAAAATCATCATAATTGAGTCCTCCTAGTCTCTAACTGCCAGTTCATTATAACAAACCACTAACTAAAAATCAAATAAAATCGTATTAAATAAGCGACTTAAAGCGCTTCATTTAACTTTTTGTTTTCTTAACGATGAAGCTCATACATAAGAAATTAACAGGAATAGAAATTGGAAGTGAAACTAACTTCGCAAAACTATCTACAACACCAAGTTGGGCTACAAACACGGTAATCACCATATTGATGATAAACCCTGGTACATAGCTTAACGGGAAAGATAGTGCACTTTTAAGTGTTGGTCTTTCATGATAGGTATATCTCATATTTAGAAAATAAGAGAAAAACATTGGAATAACATCGCCTACAAGGCTTGCGGTTCCTACATCAAACATGTTATTTTCAACAAATAAAAAATACAATACATTCGCAAGTACGGTGTTAAATGCACCAATAACTGCAAACGTAAGAAACTTTCTATTAAAAAACTTTTCAACTAATTTATTTATCATACTTTGATCCTCACCCAAGTATTCTAACACAAACCACAATACTTTTCTTTAAAAATTTAATTATCCTTAGGATTGAACCATATAGTTAACTAGAATGGAAACATCTTCTTTATTGGTCACACTCAATAAAATTCCATTTTCCCTTGGCTTCATCACTTCAATCATCCCCATTGCATTTTCATCTTTTTTTAAATTTACTTTTTTATCATGTGATAAATGCATCATTACTTCACCACTACATCGTTGAATCGTGTTCATAAATTGTTTATAATCAGTGATTTTATAAATTGTTAGCATAAACTTCCCTCCATTTATTGATAAGAAATTACCTTTATGATAGAATTATATCATCAAAAAAAATAGCTTTATAAGAATATTTATGCCAAAACATAGCACAAAACAATCAAAACGGAGGATAATTATGTTATTTGATTCATGTGATTTAAACATCAATGCCCATGGGCAAGAATTAAGAAATCATGGTACAAAAGATTTTCCTGTTGCCGCTTATCGAGAAAAGCTAAATAATGGGGATATCGCATGGCATTGGCATGATGAACTGGAAATTGTTTTTGTAGAAGAGGGACAAGTGCAGGCTAATATTGCCAACAAGAACTACATTCTAACACCAGAAACTGCTATTTTTATTAATAGTGGTGTTCTTCATTCATTAAAAATAAATACGAATAACACATGTGTTATTCGCTCGTTGGTCTTTCATACAAATTTAATTGGTGATAAAGATTCCCTGTTTTATAAAAGAGATGTTGATCCAATACTCAACAACAAAGGAATGCCTTGTGCTCTTTTTCATCAAAATGATCCTTGGGAAAAACAATGTATGTTGGACATTTTTAATGCATGGGTTGCGATGAAAGAGTACAATGCAGATTCTCCCTTAATTGTAAGAGATCGTTTAACATGGGTACTCCACCGCTTAATCAATCAAAATCATACCGTCCATCGACCTTCACAAAAAGAACTCAGAAACAGCATTCGAATTAAACAAATGTTGCAGTATATTCAAGAAAATTACTCAAATAATATAACCATTGAAGATATTGCAGAATCAGCATCAATAAGCGTTAGTGAATGTTTACGATGTTTTAAAAATAGCATTCAAATCTCACCGATACAATATCTTAAGCAACATCGTCTTCAAATTGCGGCAGAATTGCTGCTTTCAACCTCATTAAAAATCATTGATATTGGAATAGAATGTGGTTTTCAAGAAATGAGTTACTTTGCGCGTAGTTTTAAAGATTATTGGGGTACAACCCCTTCACAATACAGAACACAAAAACTGAATACAAAACTTCGTTAATGATTGTTTTTTAATTCATACATACAGATTCCAGCTGCTACTCCTACATTAAGCGATTCAAAATTTTCCATCTCAATGAATATTTTTTGATCACACACATCCAATACATCATTTGATACGCCTTGACCTTCATTACCTAAAACAATCACAAATTTATTTTGTTTTTTAATGTTTTTTAAGTTTGTTGCTTCATGAAGTGAAGTTCCAAACACTTTAAAATTTTCTTGTTTTAGTTCTTTTATCTTTTCAATCAAATCATCTTGAAATATAGCGATATGAAACACCGCTCCTTGTGTTGAACGTATGCATTTATCATTATAAATATCGACACACTTTTTTGAAAGCACGATAAAATCATAACCAAAACTTACTGCAGTTCTTATGATTGTCCCCATATTTCCCGGGTCTTGGATATCATCCAATAACAAGCCACAGTTTTTTCTTTTAAGTTCTTTTGATTTTTGATTACAAACGGCAATCATTGTGATGTTGGATTGATTTGTACTGAGTTTATTAAGCACAGCCTGACTAACATAAATACACTCAATAACATCAGAAAAAGGATTTTTTAAATCCTTAAGTATGAATAGTTTATCCACTACATTTGCACGGAGTGCTTCATCAATGAGATGTTCTCCTTCAATCAAAAATTGCTTTGTTTCATCGCGATTTTTTTTTGTATGTAGTTTGCATAATTTTTTAATTCGCTCATTTTGAAGCGATTCAATAATTTCACTCATAATTCCAACCCTCATCACCATGATAAATCATTTTTGCACTCATTCCGCCATCAACATTAAGTATTGTTGCATTAACAAAATCATTGTTTTTATCTTTTAAATAACGTACTGCTTTAACAATATCAAAAACAGTTCCTACTCTAGAGGATGGATGTTGATTTTTATCCTCATTTGAGCAATCATAATTCACTGTATCAATCCACCCTGGAGCAATGCAGTTCACTCTACAAATCCCTTGTAAAGACATGGCCATAGCTCTAGTAAGTGCCTCAATTGCCCCTTTTGCAGCACTATAGCTTTCTGTATCCTTTTGACTTTGTCTAGCACGTGTGCTGCTTATATTGATAATATTAGCATGACTAGAGAAGTGATTTTTAAACTTCAACGCTAAAAAATAAGGCGCGCTCACACCAGTAAACAACACTTCATTAAACTGTTCATAGCTACATTCACTTAGTAAACCATGATTTGTAAAACAGGCATTGTTGATAATTAAATCTATTTTTTCATTTTTGCTTACTATTTCTTGAACCACTTTTTCTAAATCTTCTTTTACAGCTAAATTTGCAACAATGAACTGATGAGGTTTTATTGTTGTCCTTTCAAGCCTATTCAACTGTTTTTCATTTTTATCTATACCATAAACAAAAAAACCTTCATCAAGTAAATCATTGAGTATCGCATTCCCTATTCCTTGAGCACATCCTGTAACTATCGCAATCATTGACTTCACCTCTATTGTGTATAGTTTATCACAATATACACAAATTCATCGAGCATTTTTATATATTTTTCCATTCTCTAAAGAAATATTTTTGGCGGCGAACATTTGTGATACAGTAACTAATTGATACCCATCATCAATTAATTGTTTAACAAGGATTTCAGTTGCCTTTACAGTATGATCATTCATGTCATGCATTAAAATAATATCACCATCTTGAACCTGTTTCATTACTTCATTAACAATATTATCAATACTTAAGGAAGTCCAATCTTTTGTATCAATCGACCATTTAATTATTGGGTATGGAATTGTTTCTTCTAATCTACTGTTGGTATTTCCAAAGGGTGGGCGGGCTATTTTTGGAAGACTTTCGGCATTCAAAATTTGAAGCAATGCATCGTTACTTGCATTTAATTGATCAAGCATTTCTTTTTCACTTAATGCCGTTAAATCTTTATGCCCATATGTGTGATTTCCTATTTCACACCCTAGATTGTCGATTCTCTTTATAATCGTTGAATGATTTAGCACCCGTGCACCCAACACAAAAAAAGTCGCTTTAGCATCATACTTCTCAAGCACATCAAGGATTTGCATCGTTACAGTTTCATGGGGCCCATCATCGTAAGTAATCGCAACCATTGGTTTATCATCTCCAATCAAGGTTGGATCGCTTGTAAACAATGGTTCTTCTTCATGTAAAAAATAAATAAGTACTATACACAACAACAAAGATGAAGCTAAATATAAAACTATTTTTCTCATCGTTACACCTCAATAAAATATATGAATAAAACTGATCCCTCATAACAAAAAAACTGCTCATCTATTAGATAAGCAGTTTTACTTTATTTTTTTATTTGTTCAAGAAGTTCTTTTGCAGCATCAATTAAGCCATCATCGCCTTTATTTTCAAGCCCTAAACAAGTATAAATTTCACCAATAAACACATTGTTTTCTTTTAGTTTATTAAACATTTCATCAATAATTAACAAACACTCATTTTCTTTTTGCATTGGACCAAATGGATTCGCAAAAAACGTTGTTGATAATCCTTTTTCCTGTGTCGTACCTAATGCAAATCGTTTCCCTTCAATAAAAACTTGTTTAGCCTCATCTAAGTCCTTAATCTCTTTTAAACCACGCTTGTCAGTGTAGTTGTTTGCATATAAAAACATATCAATTTTGTGATCTTTCACTACGACATCATAAGGTGTACAAGGAAGGCATACACGAGCATTTAATGTTTCAGGATTAAAGAAAATAGAACGATCTAAATCACGATATGTGCTTCCTTTATCTAAATCATCTAATCTTACAAACGCTCCAATTTCAGTTCCTTTTGCATAAATTTCATTCTCTTTTAAGTACATTGAACCCATATCATCAAACACAACTTCATTTCCTACGATTTCATCAGTTGCATACGTTGTAAGTGCTTCAATTGTTTCTGATTTTCCAGCACCAGAATCACCAATTAGCACAATCCCTTTGCGTGTACCGTCTTTTAACTGTAGGTTAATCATTGCCCCATGTAATGGCAACCAATTTTTTCTCATTACTGCTAAATTATGAAGTGTCAATGTCATTTTCTTTAAATAACCAAAATATTCAATTTTATCAGCATAAGACACTTTTCCAACCCAACAATTATTTGTTTGATCATGGTAAAATACAGTGTCATCTTTTTCATCTTGATTTCCAAAAAGCAAAATCATATCCGGATTGTTGTTTGCACAGTCATCAGCACTTGCCAACTCAAATAAATTCGCCAATGCAATTGCGCTACTTGTAAAATCACGATGAAAATAAATATAACATAGTAAATCTCCAACTTTACATGGATAACACATCCATGATTCAGCATTTCCACTAAACTCTGTTATTGGATTTAAATCACACTCTGTAAACATCCCGTGTCTTTTATTTGATTTTGGATGAATGATAAGTGGCGTTCTAAGCATAACACGACTGATAAAAGGAATATCTTTTAAGCAGTCATATTCCGTTGGCAATAATCGTGGAAACTGTCTCAACAGCAATGAAGCATTTGTTCCAGCTTGAAGTTGTCTATAAATACGATTTTTTGATCCTTGGATTTTTTCTTGTATTGTGCGATAAAAGTTTAAAACCATTTTATTATAATCATCATCTGCATCTAAAAAGTTCGCTAATTGAAGACCCAGTTCATTCCCTGTAAAAATAAGAGAGACACGTTGTAATCCTCTCCAATACGAATAACAATCCTCTACAATTGATAACAATCGTTGGCGATCATTAAAATACGGATGCTTGATTTCATCAATATCAAGGACAAGTAGCACTTTTATAAAACGCACAATGTCTTTTTTTGCTTCTTCAAGTGGTAAATCACGCACTAACCACATACAATTTTCAGGATTGTTTATGGCGTAGTTTTTTAAAAATGCGGCTAAAAAAGTTTCAAAACTTGACGATGATAACAATTCATTACTTGTTCTATAATAGGCTTTTGTGTAATTAATAAGAGCAAGGTTACGATTTAAATACAATGTTTCATTCATTTTATTTTCCTCCTTTGTCGTACAACCTCAAAGCTAAGTGCAGCAATGGCACTGGATGCATTTAAAGCATTTTTAAATTCATTTGCGTAGGGTATATATATGTTTTGGTCACTTTGCTTTAAAACATCTTTACTTAATCCACGCATTTCTCCACCTATAGCCAATAAAATCGGTTGATTTAACTCAGCATCGTAGTATTCAATCGCATCTTTTCTCATTGCGCTATAGCTAACACATCCTTTTTCCTTACACTGATTGATTGCTTCAACCATGTTATCAACAAAACAACAGTTAATGTATTCATATGCGCCAGCACTGGATTTAGTGATAATATGTTCAACATTACTCCAATCACGACGATTAAGTATTACCCCACTACAACCTGCAGAATACAGTGTTCTAAAGGCATACCCTAAATTAAATGGATCTTCAATTCCTTCTAATATTGCCACAAAAGGCAACTTTTCTTTAAGACAATCTGCAACACTTTGAAGTTTACGTTGTTTTGCAAAACAAATTACACCACCATGTGTCTTGCCAGTCGCAACTTCATCAATTTCTTGACGTGTTTTATAAAGTACTTTTACTTTTTTTTCTTTTGCCTTACTGCTAATATAATGAGTATCTCTATCTTTTTTCAATTTGTCAATCCATATTTCAATGACTTCTCGCCTATTTGCAAGTAGCACTGCTTTTACACTAACATTTCCTTCAAAACAAATCATGAATTCCCCCCTTTTCGAATCATATCCCCCTTAGTCACTTTAAAAGGTATTTTAACTTGTACTTCTTCCATCGGTTTATTGCATACAGTGATATTCTCGCAATCTTTGTTGAGGATACTTTCCACTACAAACTGTTCATTATCAATGTTTGGACCAAAAACTTCCATGTTGTTTCCTATTTCAAAATAATTACGCACTTGTAGCAGTGCTGTTTTTGTTTCTTCTTCATAGTCTAATACAAGTGCTAAAAATTCATGAGTAACCCCAGCACCATTAATACCATAAAGATGATCTTGATGATTAGGAATTCTTTGTAAGAATCCAAAAGATGTCGGACGGTTTTCAGCCTTTAGAAATTCATTTGTATAATATTCAATTCTCTCTTTTGATAAAGATAACCCAGTTTCATTCACTTCATCAATTAACTTACGATACGTTTTAACAACTGTTGCTACATAGTAAGCACTTTTCATTCTTCCCTCAATCTTTAAACTAGCAACTCCAGCTTTCATCATTTTGTCAATGAAACTAAACGCTAATAAATCTTTAGAGCTCATAGAAAAGGGACACTCTTCTTTACTAATTACTTTTCCATCTTTAAGTAAATGATATTTCCAACGACAACTTTGAGCACAGCCACCACGATTAGCATCTCTTAAAGTCATCACATTACTCAATGTACATCGTCCAGAATAATTGACACACATTCCTCCATGAATAAAGGCTTCAATTTCTAATGGAGATTCTTTAGTTATTGTTTCAATTTCCTCCATACTGCATTCTCTACCTAACACAACACGATCAACACCAAACGATTTGTAAAATTCAACACAATTCAAATTGGTGCTCGACATCTGTGTGCTTAAATGTACTTCAAGTTTTGGTGCTACTTTCTTGGCAATTTTTACAATCGCAAGTGAAGCAACAATAATCGCCTTTACACCAATCTTCTCCAGTGTCTTTAGATATTCTTCAATCCCCTGTAAATCCTCATCATGAGGGATAATATTCACAGTCACATGAATCACTGCTTGATGCATTCTTGCAAAATCAACTGCTTCTTTAATATCTTCTATTTCAAAATTGCTTGATCTTGAGCGAAGAGAAAAACGCTTTCCACCGATGTACACTGCATCAGCACCATAAGCAATGGCCACTTTAGCTCGATTCAAATCCCCTGCTGGAGCTAATAATTCAATCTTTCTCATCTGTTCACCTACTTCACTAAATTTGTTTTTTGATACATAAATCCTAATGTGCAATTACATTCTGGATAAGCTTCATTAATTTCTTCCCTTAATACATCACCATCTTTATTTTGATCATTGAATGCCTTTAAGCAAGTAATAAAAGCTTCTTCACTCATAAAATTATTATTAAAATAAAAATCACTCAACCCACACTCCCGAAGACATTTTAGCTCATCAAAAGCAGCCAAAGTATAATCACTGTAAATTGTAGTACCATACTCATCTTCTACAATAGGCATTTTGCCTTCTCTTGTGGTTTCAATTAAGTTTAGATTTTGTACATTTCTAACTTCTTCATCACTACGAATTTCATTTAAATAGTTCGATACTAAATAACGTTTAGAGTAAGACATTGGACTTCTTCCAAAGATTAAAGTCCCGACTTTAGATGAAACAGCCTTAGTGATATCCAAAATCTCATCCAAAGTGATTTCTTTAGAAATCACAACACTTTGAATACCCAAATCAAGATAAGTTTGTACATCTAACGTATTGCACATTAACGTATCCGAATTATAGATTAACAAGTGTTCAATGTTTAATTTCTTCGCTTCAACAAAAATCATAGGATCACAGTATTCAATACTATCTACCTGCATTTCTTTGTATTCTTTTAATAAGCTAATCACTGTATGTTTATCCTCATCAAAAAAAAGTCTATTCATCACAACTCCACATTTTAAGCCTAGTTGCTTGCAACCTTGATGAATTTCCCTTATTTTTTCAAGTGTGCATGTATAAGGTATTCTTGTTGCTGAAAAAGAATCACCAACTAAAATTTTGGTAATGTTGTATTTTTTATAAATTTTTATATCACTTTTTTCTTTGTAGTAAGTTATCCAATCCATAGTTACTCCTTCATATTAGTACTAGTTTACCTTATTTTAATCAAAACTACTACTGAATTTATTAGGATTTCTTATAATTCTCTAAACTACAATATTTTGTTATAATAAAATTATATTTTTTTGGAGGTCCTTATGATTAACACTTTATTTATCGATTTAGATGGCACACTACTAAACAAAGATACCAAACTATCAAAGATCAATAATCAAGCCTTAAAACAAGCAATAAAACAAAATATAAACGTGGTATTAGTAAGTGGAAGACCCATAGGGTTTGTAAAACACATCGCTTCTTTAATCGACCCTAAAGTACAATGTATTGGTTTTAATGGCGGTTATAGTGAAAATCTACTTTCGTTTCCAATCGACTTAGAAACTAGAAAAAAACTAGATAAAATAATGAAAAAATATGATTTGTTAGTCATGCTTAAAACACTAGATCATGTTTATTCAAGTAAAGTTGTCATTGGAAATTTAATTTATCATGTAGAAGAAGATAAAAAAATAGCTTTCGATGAATATGTGGAGATTGACACTTTATTAGATGAGACCGTCTACAAATACATTGGTCAATTCAATGAAGATACGCTTATTGAAGAAGTTAAACAAGATGTTGAGCCACTGCACCTAAACTTTACCATTTATCCTGATAGACAATTTGAATTCAATCATCCTCAAGCCAACAAAGGAGATGCCATACGTACCTACTGCAAGCACCACAACCTCAATATTGAGAATTGTGCCTGCATTGGTGATAATGACAACGATATCAGTATGTTTAAATTAGGGGCATTTAATATTGTCATGGCTAATGCCCAAAGCCACGTTAAACACTATGCACATTATGTTACACGCCATCACCATGAGGATGGTGTAGCTCATGTCGTAACAAAAATTTTAAACAACGAATTAAATTTAAGTTCTTGCCAAAAAATGATAAATTAAGTATTATGAAATAGACAGAGTAGAGTTGTATGCGTTAAGTGCTAAGGTAACGGGGAGTTGTACTTTAGACGAAAAGAATGTTCTTGCGGTATATAGCTCGCATCCCACTGCAATAAAAGAAATAAACCTCTTTTTTGTATTGTGGAAAAGGAGGTTTTTATTATGTTTCGATTTTTTACTCACGACTATTGGCAAACTGCCACTTCCAACACAAAAAACTTAAAAATGATGTCCATTTGTGCTTTGCTTATTGCCCTACAAATCGCTGTTTCAACATTGTACATTCCAATTGCTGAAAATTTACGAATTTACGGTACATTTTTTATTGTTGCCCTGTATTCTACTATTGGTGGGCCAATTTTAGCAGTTTGTAGTGCCTTTATTGCGGACACAATTGGCTTTTTAATTCACCCTACAGGTGCCTATTTTTTCGGATATACTTTATCTGCTATGCTTGGTGCATTCATCTACTCATTATTTTTTTATAAAAGTAAAATTACAATCATCAAAATTATTGTTTGTAAACTCCTAGTCAATGTCTTAGTAAACGCAACACTAGGCTCTTTATGGACAACTATTTTATACACAAAGGGCTTTTACTTTTATTTTAGTGCAAGTCTTACAAAAAATTTAATTTTACTTCCCTTTGAGTGCCTTTTACTTTATTTTGTATATAAAGCGTTGCTTCCGTACTTATATAAGAAAAAATTAGTAACTTCAAATAAAATTACTAATCTTTAATATATACCACCAATGATGATATCATCATTGCCCTCTTTTATTACTTGAATGTAATCATCATATATTTCTTGATAAGATTCATCTAATTCATCAAATGTTTTTAAATGCAAGTTTTGATAACTTTCATCGTAATATGTAAATATTAAATCCGCTTTAGGATTTTTTATTTTGATGATGTCTTTTCCTTTTGCCGTTGTTTTTTCAATCTTCACTGCTCCCATTAATCCAACAGTACGCGGAATCCCATCTTGAGCAGAGATTAGATTACCTAAAGAATAGTAAACTAGTGTATCATCGATCCATGTAACTGGTTGGATGACATGAGGATGATGACCAATCACGATATCCACATCCAAATCCGCTAAAAATTCAGCCATTTCAACTTGAGTTGTTGTGGGTGTATGTGTGTATTCAGATCCCCAGTGCATTGAGACAAGAAGCAAATCAACTTGGTTGCGAACTTTCTTAATGTCCTCTTCTAACATTTCTTTGGTATAAATATTGACTAAATGTTCTTTCCCACTTGGAGCAACAAGTCCATTGGCCCCATACGTATACGCTAACAGTGTATAGCTAATCCCGTTGATTTCACGTATATCAATTTCATCTCTATGTTCCCATGAAACATACGAACCAGCAGTCATGACTTGTTCATGATTTTGCCAGTATTCATAGGAACGAAGAATTGCTTCTTCTCCTCTATCCAGTGTGTGATTATTGGCAAGTGATACTAAATTAAATCCATATTTAACCATAGTATCTCCAAACTCTTGTGGCGAATTGAATCTTGGGTAAGTGGATAACCCTAATTCTGTTCCTCCTAAGATTGTTTCTTGATTATAAAAATTAAGATCATATTCTGAAGTAATTGGTTCTAATCGTTTCAACATAGCCTCAAAATCATATTCATCGTTTTCATTTTTAGCTTGATGGTACACTGCACCATGCAACAATGCATCTCCTACCATAAACATATTTATAGTGGATGTGTCATTGCTTTTATTTGGTGTTTCTGGCACAGTAAAAATCATTTCATTATTACTACAACCGACACATAAGATTAAAACACAAAATGATACAAAGATTTTTTTCATACTCACTCTCCTATTTAATCAAAGAAAGAATATCCCAAGTAAACATAAAAACAATGCACGACAAACCCATAAAATCCTAGAATATTAAAGAATGCCTTCAATTGTGGAAGCACGACATAGCCTAAATCCCATAAGATAAAAAAGACAAGCAAAAAAGAAATACAAATTTTCGTAAGCCAACTTTCATTTCTTTTTCTTTTAGAATAGTTTAAGGAAATCCCAAAACCAAACATTACTAATGCCTGTGTAATAATTACTAAGTCATTCGATAGTGATGCAGATAAAAATTCTGATTCCAAGCGTATAAGTAAGCCACCTAATATTAATATTAATAACGGGTAAATATATTTTCTAAATACATGATTCATAGTATCACTCCTAACTTAAGTATTATACCTTTATTTATTACAATTTTCTACATCTGCTTTAAAGTAGTTGTAGAATTATGGTTTTATATCAACTATAATATAGTGAAAGAAAAGGAGAATCTCTATGTCATTTACTCGTCCATCGGCAAATTTAACACCTATTGTAGATAATGTATTTTCTGTTGTCGCTCTTGCAAAAGAAGATATTTTAAATAATGGTGCAGAAAACGTAATTAACGCAACTATTGGCTCTTTATATAATGAAATGGGTGAGCTTGTTGCTTTTGAAAGTGTATTTAATCATTTTGATGAAATATCACATCAACAAAAAGCAGCTTATTCTTCAAGCTTTACCGGAAATCCAAGTTATCGAACACAAATTAAAAATTGGTTGTTTCAAGAAAGAGATATTGAATGCCACTGCAGTGTTATCGCAACACCTGGAGGAAGCGGTGCTATAAGTACTGCCTTTAACACGATTTTAGAACAAGGTCAAACAGTAATTATTCCAGATATTGCCTGGGGTTCTTATAAACTTATGGCTGAGCAACAAAACTTTAAACACACAACATATTCAATGTTTGATGAAGATAGTTTCAACATCAATTCATTGAAAGAAACTTGTCTTAATATAATGAAAACACAGGAAAAACTACTAGTGGTCATAAATGATCCATGTCATAATCCTACTGGCTACAGTATGAGTATGGATGAATGGAAAGAAGTCATTGAATTTTTAAATGAATGTTCTAAACAAGTTCCAGTCGTCTTATTAAATGATGTAGCCTACATCGATTATGGATATGATACAAACAAGACACGTGATTATTTAACACTTTTCAATCTTATATCAGAAAATGTTTTGGTACTTGTTGCTTTTAGTTGTTCAAAATCACTAACGTCTTATGGTTTACGTTGTGGTGCTGCAATTTTAATTGGAAAAAATGAAAATAAAGTTCGGGAAACTGAGATTGTTTTTGAAAAATCTGCGCGTGCAATATGGAGTAACATCACTAACAGTGCGATGGAAAACTTCACTTGGGTAACAACAGAAAATTATGATAATTACATGAATGAAAAACAAAATTATATTCAACTTTTAAAACAACGAAGCGAAATATTTATAAATGAAGCAAAAAAGTGTAACTTACCTATTTACCCTTATCAAGAGGGATTCTTCATTACTGTAAAAGTTATCAATGAAAACAGTTTAAATCAATTTCATCAAAAGCTCATCGACAACCACATTTATACTGTTAAGGTAAACAAAGGTATCCGTGTTGGGGTATGTTCATGCAGCATCAATAAAATTACCGGTTTAGCGATGAAAATGAATGAGATATTAAAAAGTTGTGAAAATTAATTCACAACTTTTTTTATTCTTCTCTTGGTTTAAAGTAATCAAATTTTAAGATTAATTTTGCCATTTCATTTAAAGTACTGTAGTATTCAATCTCTTTTTGAGCTTCTTCTTCACTATATCCTTCATCGATTTCATAAATTTTTCCTGTTAGTATATCGTATGAGAAATGATCAGTTTTCCATGCACCAATTTCTGACATATGAAATCCTTCATATGTTATATCAAAGATATCTCTTCCTAGCGTTGTTCCTTGTTCTATTGGAAAATTAAACATATTAGCAATTGTAGGAAGTAAATCCAAAGTAGTTGCAACTTTTTCATATTCTACCGGATCAATAGCGCTGTTATAAATATACAAGTCTGTATACATATCATCAAGTTCATAAGTTAGATTCGTTTGAGAATAAAATTCACCGCTACTAGAGAAATCCAATCCCTTAACATAATGATCACCAAAAATTACAAATACCCAATTGTCTAACTCGCCTTGCCAATCAAGAATTTTGACAAACTCTTCTAGCCCTTTATCCAAATCCATGTTTTTTGCCCAATACGATACATAGCCGTCATTTAGCTCAGGGTATTTTTCTTTTATCTTTGTAACATATTCTTCTTCAACCCCTACTGAATCTAAATCATAAGGCTGATGACCTGAATAAGTTATCCAATAAGCCATGTAATGGGAATCATATTCTGATAAAATCCACTGCATAACATCCATTAACTCTTTGTCTGATGTTTCATCTTCTTTTCCTAAGTCCATTGGATTCCAATAAGTTGAATAACCAAAATTCGGAAATAAAACAGTTCTATTGTAGTATGTTCCATAGTTATTATGGAAAGCATTTGTGTTGTATCCACCCTCATTAAATAAAGAAGGAAGAGTTGTAGGGAAAGTATTGTATGGATATTTATAAGCAACTGCATAACCATCACTATTCGGAATAATTGATGTATTTGCCATAAATTCAGTATCACTAGTAGAACCATCAAGAAGCGGTGTATTGAAGTTCTTGATGTTGATTCCTTCTGTTTTCATTTTATAAAGTGTTGGTGTTAAATCAGGATCATTCATTACATTCATATAAGATTCAGCTTGCACAAACAACACATTCTTATTTTCAAAAATACCTGTCATTTCGTTGGAAGTTTGTTCAGGTAATGTCGCTAAAAAATCCGTAATTCTATCATAATCTTCCGCAAGAAATACTGTATTCTCATTTAATGAAACTGCATCACGATGCGCAAATGTTATTAATCCAAAAGTATCCACAAATTGATTGATATTTGGCATTACTGTGTAAATGTAATAATCGGTTTTATTTAATTGAAATACATCTTCTTGATATTTTGTTTCAAGTATTGCTTCATTAAACTTAGCGTATGTATCTTGTATAGGAAAGATTAATCCAAGTATTGCTACTTTATAAATCAAGCGATAACGTAATTTAAAACAATTTCTTTGAAGTAAAAAATACAATACAACAAACACTACACAAATAAGACCAAGATGTATAAAAGGTTCATAATGTTCTGGCTTTATAAACTCCATGACGCTTTCACTTACACCTTTTACTTCATTTTGTAATGATATTGCCGTATTAAATCGGTAATATTGACTAAATGCATCAAAATATATCTGTTGAGAAACAAAATATATCGCTATCAATGAGTTATAAATAAATAAGACAATTCGATTTAACATTGGACCTACAAACCAGATTAGCATTATAGCCCCCATTTGTAAGATGCTATATAAAAATTCATCATAAATTGTCATTGATAAATATGTTTCTTTTAAGCTATTTAAATACAGTAGCATCGCTACTGTAAACAACAATTCAATAACGAAATATAATCCTATTTTAACTTCTTTTCTAAGTTTTATTTTTTTAATATCCATAAGACCACCATTTCTAATTCCAATACTATTGCTAAGTATATTTTATACTAAATATTATTTTACATTTTTTTAAATTATCTTTCAAGCAGTTTGACGTATAAAAAAAACGAACCTCATTACAAGGTTCGCTCAATTATAAAAATCATATTATGATTTGTTTTCTTCATTAATTGCCTTAGCACGAAGAGCATGTTTTCTTTCAATTGGTGTTAAATAACGTTTACGCAAACGAATATCCGTTGGTGTAAGTTCAACTAATTCATCATCGTTAATAAATTCAAGCGCTTCTTCTAACGTCATCACTTTTGCAGGAATAAGTTTCATGGCTTCATCCGCTCCAGTAGAACGAATAGCCGTCAACTTTTTATTTTTAATCGGATTAACATCCATATCCAAGTTTCTTGCACTCATACCAATAATCATACCTTCATAAACTTCAGTTTGTGGAGGAATAAACAATTGACCACGCTCTTGAATGTTCCAAAGTGCATAAGTCATGGCAACTCCTTTTTCAGTAGAAATTAAGACACCATTAGCACGCTGTGTAATTTCCCCTTTAAATGGTTCATAACCTATCAAACGACGAACAATAGTACCTTCACCACGTGTATCATTAATAAATTCAGAACGATATCCAAGTAGTCCACGTGTAGGCACTTCATATTCAACTTTCGTATAACTTCCTTCATCTGTGATATTAACCATAACCCCTTTTCTAAGGTTCAGTTTTGAAATAACACTTCCAGAATATTCATTTGGTACAGTACATACTACTTCTTCAACAGGTTCCATCAATTGACCATTTTCACGATGGAAAATTACTTCTGGTTTTGATACAGCAATCTCATATCCTTCACGACGCATATTTTCAAGTAAAATAGATAAATGAAGTTCTCCACGTCCTGAAACTTTAAAACTATCTGTGCTATCAGTTTCTTCAACTTTTAGCCCTACATTAACTTCTAGTTCTTTATTTAATCTTTCACGAATGTTTCTTGATGTTACAAATTTACCAACACGTCCTGCAAACGGACTTGAATTAACCATAAAAAACATAGATAGTGTTGGTTCTTCAATTTTAATAGAAGGCATTGGTTTTGGATTATTTAAATCACACAGTGTATCTCCAATTCCAATATCACTAATTCCAGCAATCATTACGATTTCACCACATTGCGCTTCTTTAACCGCAATTCTACTTAATCCTTTATAAACAAACACTTGATTTACTTTACAATTTTGTTTTTTACCATCTTCATTACATACAGTAATTGTCGTTCCTTCTTTAACAACACCGCTAAAAACACGTCCAATTCCTAAACGTCCAATATAATCATCATAAGCAAGTGCAGATACTTGCATTGATAATTCATCATTGCTGTAATCTGGATATGTTTCTACATGACTTAAAATTGTATCAAATAATGGAGTAATATCTGTATTTGTATCTTCCATTTCTTTTCTTACAATTCCTTCACGTGCAATACCGTATAAAATTGGGAAGTCAAGTTGTTCATCAGTAGCATTTAAGTCCAAAAATAAATCATAAACTAAGTCAATAACTTCATTTACTCGAGAATCTTTTTTATCAATTTTATTAATAAGCAATATTGGACGAAGTCCATTCTCTAAACTTTTTTGAAGTACAAAACGAGTTTGTGGCATTGGCCCTTCACTTGAATCCACTAGTAAAATTACTGTATCTACTGTACGAATAATACGCTCAACCTCACTAGAGAAATCCGCATGTCCTGGAGTATCTACAATATTAATTTTGTAATCTTGATAATTGATTGAACAGTTCTTAGAATAGATTGTGATTCCACGTTCTCTTTCAAGATCGTTACTATCCATAACACAATCAACTACTTCTTCGTTGTCTCTAAAAACATGACTTTGTGATAAAAACGCATCTACTAATGTAGATTTTCCAGCATCGACATGGGCGATAACCGCTATATTAATAATTTTTTGATATGACATAAAATACCACCTTTACCAGTCTTTAATTATAAACCACTTATTAAAAAATACAAGAAAAATAAATGTTTCACAGTTTTTATACTTAACGATGATATTTTTTGCTTCTTTTTATTTTTCTTCTAGTCTTTTTTAATTCATAGCGATGCACATAACATCTCCACAAAACAAATCCTATAACAAAGACAATAACCCCAGTCCAAATCAAATTATTCATCATCCATGTTCCTATAACATAAGAGTAATAAAGTATATTTGAACGTGAAATATCTTCCTGTGCCACAACATCAAATGAATACAAGATTTCATCTTCATAAACAAGAGTTGCTGTTCCAAATACTTGCCCTTTTGTGATTGGGGCATCCACACTTTCAACGAGTTCTGTTTGAACGCTAATCTTTTCAACATCAACTTCATTTGGCAATGTTAATTCTACAGTTTCACTTGCACTATACGTTACAGTATCTTGAAAAAGTTTAAATCGTAAATCAATTTCTCCTAAGACATTTTCAGTATTTATCAATTCACTTTTTGTATAGTTATTGTAAATATCGCTGTATATGTTTACTGCATCAACAACATGATAAGGCGTTGAGCCTACTGGTGCATAAGACGTTACTAACAAATAATTGCGGTTATCTTGGGATGCAGTGGAAGCTAAACACAATCCAGCTGGTATAGTATACCCTGTTTTACCACCAAGTATTGTACTTTCATCTAAGCCATTCCAACCAACTCTTTCAATACTCGCAAACATATTACTTTGCCATGTTAATCCTAGACTATGCATTGATCCACTCATTGCTGTATATTTTCGTGTAGAAAAAATCTCCTTGAATTCAGGATTAAGTAAGCAGTATTCCATTAAAACAGCTAAATCATTCAATGTTGTATAGTGATCAATATCATGAAGCCCTGTAGTGTTCACGAAATTTGTATTTTCTAAATTAAGTTCTTGTGCCTTTTGATTCATAAGTTCTACAAATGCTTCTTCACTTCCTGCAACATGATGCGCAACAGCTCGTGTAGTTTCAGCGCCAGATGGCAAAAACAAACCATATAAGCAATCTTCAAGTGAAACAACCTCATCTAAATAAAAACCTGCCATCGAAGCATTCGCTTCAAGTAAACCGTCATATATTTCACTATCTAGCTTAATAGTTAAAGAGGTATCATCGATGTTTTCTAAACCTACAATTAATGTCATCATCTTCGTCATAGAAGCAGGGTATATTTTATCATCGCTCCCATTTTCCATGATTACTTGACCATTATCACGATCAATAAGCAAATAATAATCACTATATATTGTTAGTTCCTCTGCATTCACAACATCATAATTAGATAAATTGAATACAGTTAATACTACGGTTAATAAAAATGGTAAAAAACGTTTCATAAGTACTCCTTTGCTATTCACGAATTATTATATCATTTTAATTGTTTAAAAAAAGAAAGAAAAAATAAAATAGTGAAATAATCATAAAACCAGAGTCTACCCTCTAATTTTTTATTATGTCACTATTTATATAAACCATAATGAATACTTAATAATAAAACAACACTAATTATCATCTTTAATTGTTTAAAACAATGCTGTTATCTTTTCTTATCTTCATTTACAACATGAATAAAAAGTGAAAATGATATAATTAATTATTCATCACAATCATCATTACCATCACAATCATCATTACCATCATAATCATCATTACTATCATAATCATGATAATCTCTTTGAACCCAATCACCTGTTTTTCTGTTCGATTCATTTTTATTACGTGATCCACTTGTCAAAACAAAGAAAAACAATAAACCTGCAATTATTATACTCACAAAATTCAACTCCATTGTACACCTCCCCTTATCTTACAATCCAAACACTATAAGTTTAACCTCAACATAATTATAACAAAGTTAATCTCTACAATCAAAATTAAACAACGTCAATATCTTTTTCTAACAATTATTTTATACATATTATTAAATCTTTGTCTTTTGAAAAAATAGGGCACAGGTATTTTAGCAACTAAAAAACCAAGTTAAATTGTATTAACTTGGCTCTTATATCATATA
Source organism: uncultured Holdemania sp. (assembly GCA_964368495.1). Classification (GTDB taxonomy): domain Bacteria; phylum Bacillota_I; class Bacilli_A; order Erysipelotrichales; family Erysipelotrichaceae; genus CALVGQ01. The sequence continues at coordinate 56,392 of CAYJAJ010000008.1, forward strand.
ATTTGGTTGATTAAAGTGTATTTGATTGAATTCTTTCTTTAAGATCCAATATGTTTTTATGAATTGTTTCAATTGTCTTTTTAAACTCTTCATCACTTTTTCCAGTTGGGTCATCAAGTCCCCAATCTTCTCTGTGTTTACAAGGTAGAAATGGGCAATCAACATTGCATCCCATTGTAACTACTATATCAATTTCTGGAATATCCGCTAACAATTTATTGCGCTGAGTTTTTTCCATGTCGACATCATAAATTTCTTTAATAAGTCTTACTGCATCTTGATTAATTTGTTCCTTAACATGTGTACCTGCAGAATAACTTTCAAAAACATCTCCTGCTAAAAGCTTTCCAAGCGCTTCAGATATTTGACTTCTACATGAGTTATGAACACAAATAAATGCAACTTTTGGTTTATTCATGACTATAAATTCTCTTGAAGTAATTTTACAGCTTCATCTTTAGATAAAACTTTGCCATAACTTACTACTTTACCTTTAACAACTAGTGCAGGTGTAGACATAACACCATATTTTGCGATTTCCATAACATCACGAACATGCTCAATTTCCATATCATGACCTAATTCTTGCAGTGCCTCTTTCGTTGCTTGTTCAAGTTGGTTGCATTTTGCACAACCTGACCCTAATACTTTAACGTCAGATGAAACTTCTGAAGCTGGTGCTGAACAACATCCACCGCACCCGCAAGATGAGCTTTCATTTTTCTTTTTAAAAAAAATCATTTTATTTTTCTCCTTTTAAATTAATATATATTGCATGGCGTTAAATAAATAACCTACCAATATAATACCCGTTGTACAAATTGCTATAAATACCAGTAATAATTTTGGTTTAATTGCTTGTTTCAACATAATTAGCGACGGCAAGCTCAGTGTTGTCACTGCCATCATAAATGCTAAGATTGTTCCTAGCTGAGCACCTTTTGAAAGAAGTGCTTCTGCAATAGGGATAGTCCCAAAGATATCAGCATAGATAGGAATACCAATAAGTGTTCCTAGTACTACTCCAAATGGATTGTTGCTTCCTAAAATTGATGCTATAAATTCTTCTGGAATCCAGTTATGGATAAATGCTCCAATTCCTACACCCACCAAAATATATGGGAAGACTTTTTTAAATGTTGACTCAACCTGTTCTTTCGCATAACTTATGCGATCTTTTTTAGTAAGTGTTGGAGATTCAATGTCGACATTCCCTGCCTTAAATATGAAGTCTTCAACGTGGTTTTCCATGTTAAGTTTTCCAATTAATGTACCACCGACAACCGCAACAATTAAGCCACACAACACATAAACTACTGCAACTTTAGAACCAAAGATACTCATTAATAAGACCAAACTACCCAAATCAACCATGGGTGATGATATTAAGAATGAGAATGTAACTGAAAGGGGTAGCTTTGCACTTGTAAAGCCAATAAATAACGGAATTGATGAACAGCTGCAAAACGGTGTCACTGTCCCAAGTAGTGCCGCAACCACATTTGCACTAATTCCTTTAAACCGTCCTAATATTTTTTTGCTTCTTTCTGGTGGAAAATAACTTTGTATATATGAAATAATAAATATTAATGTACAAAGAAGTACAACTATTTTAATTACGTCATAAATGAAGAACTGTATGCTTGCCCCAATTGGATCTTGTATATCAAATCCAATTCCTATTAACAAGTTACCAACTAGTTCATTTAGCCATTTCATTCCTAACAGTTGATATTGAATGAAATCCCAAACACCTTGTATTATTTCCAATTTAACCCCTCCTAATTAATCAGTATATATGTTTTTTTTAATAGCTAGATTTAAATGATTGCTTATGCTATTCTGAGACTTATTTGAGCACTAAATAAGTTTCATATCAATTTTTTTTGATGAATAAAATATAACATCAATTTTTTTTGATGTCAACCCATAAATCAAATTTTTTTGATGTATGTATATTCTTTTTCTTACTATATATATAATATAGAGTACATTCAATAAATTAGCTATGCATATAATTGTATTTTAAGGTGAACATGTTACAATTAAATAAAGTATAGATTTGGTTAAGGAGGGATTTAGCTATGATTCAAGTTGCAAATTTCACTAAATACTACGGTAAATTTAAAGCTGTTGACAACATAAGCTTCGATGTCAAAAAAGGTACAATTGTCGGATTTGTTGGAAAAAATGGTGCTGGTAAAAGCACTACATTACGTGCTTTATTAAATTTTATTAACCCAACTAGTGGGTCTTGTAGCATTTCAAATTTAGATAGCATAAAAGATGCAAAAAAGATAAGAAGTCTTGTAAGTTACATGCCATCTGATGCTATGTTTTATCATGGTATTACACCAAGTGATTTATTTAGATTTTGTTGCCAATTTACTAAGCAAGGATATGAAGTTGCTGAAGAATTATCAAAGTACTTTGAGCTTGATTTAAATAAGCGTATTTCTGATTTAAGTTTAGGTAATAGAAAAAAGGTTTCTATTATACAAGCACTTTTAAAAGATTCAGAGTTGTATATTTTAGATGAACCTACTAGTGGTCTTGATCCATTAATGCAAGAAAAGTTCTTTGAGGTTTTATTAAGAAAAAAAGAAGAAGGGGCAACTATCTTTTTATCAAGTCATAATCTTATTGAAATAGAAAAGTATTGTGATCGAACAATCATTATTAAAGATGGAGAAATACTTGAAGATGTAATGATGAATGATAAAGAACTATGCAAGACAAAAATCATTACTTATGAAACATCGCATGGCACAACAAATAAATTTGAGTTTGATGGGGATGTTAATCAATTAATTAAAGATTTATCATTGATCGATTTAAAAAACATTGAAATACGTACCAAATCAATTGAAGAAGAATTTATTAAATATTACAAGGGGGACATTTAAATGAAAATACTCCAATTAACCATGTTTAATTTAAAAATATACAGAAAGCTAATACTTGGCTGGGTTATTGCAATATTTGCGGTCATGTTTATCTACATGATTTTATTCCCTTCTGTTAAAGATATCGCAACAATTAAAATGGAAGCATTACCTACTGAATTACTTCAATTTGTAGGGATGGAAAATCTAAATGATATGAGTAATTTTGTAGTTTATTTTGGTACTATTTATAATTTAGTATTAGTTGCAATTAGTATTTTTGCTGTCACCTTTTCTGCAAATTGCATTTACAACGAAGAAAAAAATAAAACAATCGAATTTTTATATTCTGTAGAAATTAGCAGAACTGATATTTACCTTTCTAAATGTTTTACAGCATATATTGCAGTGATGTTAGTTGTTACTTCTGCTGTGATTTCTTCAGTATTTTGTGGTAGCATCAATGGTGGAGAGACATTTAACCTAGTTGATGTTTTAACAATTTCTAAAACATCAAGCATCACCCCATTTGTTTTCCTATCTGTGGGTTTAATGATTTCTGGTATTACTAGTAAAGTCAGTGGTGCAACAGTGGGTAGCATGTGTGTAATGGGCTCATACATGTTAGGATATTTAAGTAATTTACTCGGTGAAAATTTTGAATGGTTAAAATATTTTAGTCCCTTTGAAGTATTTAATCCTTCAAACTCCTTATCTCTTAGTAATGAAACAATTCTTCTTTTATCATCCTATGCATTACTTATGGTTGTATTAATTATTATTGGGAGTTATTTTTATAAAAATCGCGATTTTAATATATAAAAAGTTGAAAACATTTGTCTTCAACTTTTTTTTCTTTATTCTTGTATTTACTCATCAAACAAACATACTTGACCAAATTGTTTAGGAAATTCATTTAAGTAAGCAAAACACTCTTTATCTTCAAACATCATTTGATTCTCTTTACAAAAGTCTTTGATCATTTTATATAACTCTTTACTGTTTGGACTACCTAAACCGTATCTTGAACCATATTTTCTCATGTATTGATGTTTACATCCCGGGAAATATTCATCAAGTTTTTTATAATAATACTCACGATTTCCATATCGAAGTGTCATCCCAACTTTAAAACAAACTATTCCCTTAACACCTGCTTCTTTACAGTAATTCAATATTCCTTCCATGTTTTCTTTGGTATCGTTGATAAAAGGAAGTATTGGAGTAATCCAAACTATTGTAGGAATATTTGCCTCTTTCATTTTCATTAAGACATCAAAACGCTCTTTTGTCGTACATACATTTGGTTCAACAATCTTACATAATTGTTCATCAAAAGTAGTAAGAGTCATCTGAACAACACACTTTGACTTTTCATTAATTCTTTTTAATAACTCTAAATCTTTTAAAATGAGATTTGATTTGGTTAAGATGCTTATACCAAAACCATACTTCTCAATCAGCTCGAGGCTTTTCCGTGTGTACTGGACCTCTTTTTCTATCGGCATATAGGGATCACACATTGATCCTGTTTTAATCATCCCTTTTTCTTTTTTTGACTTTAACTCCTTTTCTAATAATTCTAATCCATTAACTTTCAATTCTATCTCTTCAAATGTGTATGTTTTTCCATAACATTCGCTGCGAGAATCACAGTAGATACAGCCATGTGTGCATCCACGATAAATATTAAACCCGTTGTATTTAGAAAGAATACTTTTTGCCATCACTTCTTTAATAACAATCACTCCAACCTATGCTAATAATTATTTATATTTTACTATATTAAAAAAAAATATTCAATGTGAACTTGAATATTTTTCAATCGATTATAAGTTGTTATTTACTTCCTACATACAAAAAAAGTTGAACCGAATTGGATTCAACTTTTAATCTATAATTATAAAATTAATAATCCGAATAAGATACATCCGATAATTACTGCAGCTCCAATAGCAATCGGAAGAACTTTTTTAAGAATAACTCCTTCTTGACCTAAAATACCAGCTGTCGTTGTACCAAGAATAATATTCCCTGGACAAATTGTATTCCCAATCGCACCACCTGTAGTTTGAGCAGCTAAGATTGGTGCTGGATCGAATTGTAATAACTCAGCAGTAGTTAATTGGAATTCAGCAAACAAGATATTTGAAGCCATGTTGCTACTTGTCATGAATGCCCCTAACATCCCAACTACTGGCGATAATACTGCATATCCTTGACCTAAGAAATCAACAATCCCTCTTGCAAGTACAACTGTTTGACCTGTACCACCCATAATTCTTGACATGATAATGAATGATGTTACAGCAATTGTTGA
>CAYJAJ010000008.1:61696-68518 GCA_964368495.1 uncultured Holdemania sp.
GCGTTTTTAATTGGCGTAATTAATAACACGAATAATGTAATAAATGTTAAGACATAATATGGAACGAATGCTTGATTCATTGACATATCTTTAGGATAATCTTCCTCTTCTTTGCTTGTTTTAGTTCTGTCAAACACTTGACTTTCTTCAATTCTCCAAGGTGTATTATATAATTTTGTTTTACCTAATAATAGACCTACACCTAAAGAAATACAGCAAGGAACAAAGCAAGCTAAAGTTTGGTTAATTTGTCCTAAGAACAATTGTCCACCACCTTGAATTAGTGAGAAAATAACAATTGCAGGTAACCCTTTTTTAAGCGCTTTAAATCCACCATAAAATAAACAGATACTAACCCCTAATAATGCATTCCAAATCCAGATAAATGTTCCTGCATAGAAAGCAGTTTCTAAAAGTAATGCTGGATTTGACGCTAAATCAGTTTGTAATACTAATGCATCCCATGCAACAGCTAATGTTCCAAATGTGTTTGCCCATGAATGACCAACAAGCGGAATAACAACTGCCCAAAACGGTGTTACACCTAAACCTACTAGTAATGGAGCTCCTACTGCTACTGGAACACCAAATCCTGTAATCCCTTGTAAGAAACTTACAAATACCCATCCAATTAGAAGAACTTGTAGTAATTCATTTGGAGTAAATTTTTGCATCCCATCTCTAAATACTTTAAATGCGCCACTCTTTTTTGTAACCTCAAAAATAAGTACGGCAGTCCAAACAATGATAAGCACAGAGAAAGCACTCCATAGCCCTTTTAAGATTTCATAACCTATTAATCCTAAATCTGCTTGATAAACAAGCAATGAACCTACTAATGCAATTGCTAAACCTACAGGCGCTGCTTTTTTAGCACCCCATTGTAGTTTTAACATTAGAAACATTAATACAATAATCGGTGCTGCTGCCACTAACCAAGTGGTGAAACTTAATGGTATGTTCATAATAATCCCCTTTCAACCATTGAGTATCTTAATTTCAATAATAAATTTTTATTTTCACAAGTTAGCTAATAAAATAAAAGCTAACGAAGCAAATTGAAATTTTTATTACTAAAATCAAGTCCATAATATATATTTTTTTCAATATATATATCGTATAAAACCTTTGATAAATTTTATACAAAACACTAATCACATAATATATTAATTCAGTTACAAAGTCAATCTATTCATCACAAAATTATCACAAAATTCAACCATTTTTTAACAATTTCTACAAATATATGTGAAACCGTTGAGTTTTATAACCATTATTGTTAATTTTTCAAAAGTTAAAAAAACAGCTTATTTCACTATAAGCTGTTAATTTACTATAATCTTCCACCCCTACCACCATGCATTCTTCCTGATGATCCTCTGTGGACGCTACTTCCGCCATTATTCTTTGGTCTTGGAGTTACATTTAATGTCCTATATAAGAAAATATCTCTATTGATAGCTAATTTGAAACTATTTTCTTTCACATATTCATGAGCTGTTGGTTTCATATGAACAGTTTTTAGTTGGCTTATCATTCCATAAACGATTAACAATGCCACTAAAAATCCTGAAATCACTGCCATAAACACATCAAACAAATTAAATGATTGCATTGGAAGGTTCCCTCTATCATAAGCACCGTTAATGTGATACTCACTAATAAATTGATCACAGTTCAATGCAAAATCTGTAAACCCTTCATAAAAATCACCGTCTCTTAAATAATCAATCATAGAATTATCAATGTATTCCAACCCGGCATCAGTAAATATATTAATTCCTTCACCTGATGTTGATATCCAATAATCCCCATATTCCATACTTAGTAAATACAATATTCCATCATAGGCATAGCCACTATAATCATAATAATCATCCGCATAGTCCATTGAACTTTTGTTTCCTAAAGAATCAACAGTTAGTACTACCACATCAACATTCTGACGTTCACTAATTTCTTTTAAAATTGCTTCTAAATTTTGTTCTTCTTCATTGTTTAATAAATTTGCTTCATCTATAAAATAATCTTTATCTTGTGCATAAACAGTTGACACACTTATGCATATACCTATAAGGATCATTAATAAAATAAACTTTATTTTTTTCATATTCATGTCCTCTTACATCACTAGAGCAATTATGCCATAAAAAAGTACCGATAATATCCCAGTCAGCCCAACTAACCAGATGATTGCTGCTTTTTTGTCTACCGGAAGGTTTCCTACAAATTTTCCAGTTTGCCCGTTCATCGCAAACATATATTTTTTATTTTGATAAGTTGTAGTCAAAACCCATACAGGATACAGTGCATATTTTGCACTTCCATTTTTAAGTTCAATGTTACTGTTTTCAACACGAATCATTTGATATTGAGCAACTGTAGACATAAATAATTCTTCAGTACTTGCCTTAATGCGCATATTTGCACGGTCAATACTGCTTTCTGCATCTACATCGTATTTATCTGCAAAATATCCTGCTAAATACGCTGTTTGAAAATCAACAGCTTCATTAAAATTATACGGATTAATTGATTCCATTAAGTCATCGGCCATTTTTGATGAACCATCGATTGCGATTTTCTGAAATCCAACTTGACCACTTCGAATCATCGAAAAATGACGTGTTTCCGTATAATTGTTTCTCGAATCGCTCCATCTTCTAACTTTTGTTCCCTTAAAACGAACAGTCGCATCAACATCGCTATCAAACAACCAAAATGGCACATAGAGCCCTTTGATCTCGTTAATGTAGTTTTCATCTTTAAACATCTTTGGAAGCAGTATTTTTCCTGTCAGATATTTAATTAACCCTTGTTTTGCATTCTCTTTATCTAATTTAAATGGAATGACATAATCAGGTTTTAATTGATCACTAAACTGATGTGTCAGTACAACATTGTTTCCACAATATGGGCATCGTGTTGACCCTAGAGTATCGTCTGCAACAATTTCTCCAGTACATGATTCACACACATACACTGCAAGTCCTTTTGTTTCATCTTCTTTCCAATCTGTACCTGCAGATGTTTGCCAAACCATTTCTTTTGGCTGTTTATTTTCACTTTTTAAAATTTCATCAAATTCCTTCAATGTTTCAACTTCAAATTCGCTATCGCAATAGGGACATTTCATGTTTTGGCTTAAACTATCAAATGCTATTGTGCCATTGCAATTAGGACATTTATATTCACGTACTGACATAAAAACCTATTTTATATCATTTTCATCAAATTTATCGCCACATAGTGGACAAAATTTAATATCACTTGATGGATTTTCAGGTTGCCAACCACATTTATCACATTGATAAATCGCTGCTTCTTTCGGTTTTGGTTTACCGCAGTTAAAACAAAATTTTCCTTTATTCACTGTTTTACATTCACATCTCCAACCATTATCTTGTTCTTTACCGCATTCACTGCAGAATTTCCCTATATTTTTTGAGCCACAATTACAAGTCCATTCTTCAGATTGATTTTTATTTTCTTCTTTATTCATTGAAAATAAATTTTGTGCATTCATTCCTCCGGCGTTTTGTGCCATGTTCATGCCCATAAACCCCATCATAGCACCATTATCATTTGAAGCTGCAGATTTCATCGCATCTGCTTGTGCACCAACTAATGTTGCAGCAGCCATATTTGTATTTCTCATCACTGCTGTTCTTTGAAGCTCTTTAATCATTTCAGCATCATCTTCTGGTAATGAAATTGGATTTAAAGCCACTGAAATCACCGCAAGTCCACGAAGCTTAGCCCATTTTTTTGTTAAAATTTCATTCATTGCATCTGATAATTCTTGCGTATATGCAGGAAGTGCACTTGGTCTTACCTCCATTGAAGAGATTTTTGCGAATGCAGGTTGTAGTGCAGTAATAAATTCAGCCTTTAACTGAGTATCAATTTCACTTCTTGTAAATTGATGCTTAATATTTCCACACACATTTGTATAAAACAACAATGGATCAACAATTTTATACGAATAAACTCCACTGCATCGAATTGAAACATCAATATCTAAACCAATATTATGATCAACAACTCGAAATGGTATTGGTGTTGGTGTTCCAAATTTATTGTCTGTTAACTCTTTTAAATTAAAATAATAAACTCGCTGATCCACTCCAGAATCGCCACCCATAGTAAACCTTTTAGCAATCGTTTTAAACGTTTCTTTTATTGCTTCATTTAATTCACCATTAAAGATGCTCGGTTCTATTGAAGTATCAAATGTATATTCACCTGGTTCGGCACAAAATTCAACAATCTCTCCTTGTTCAACTATAATCATACATTGCCCATCTGCAACAGCAATTCCTGATCCATTTGAAATGACATTTTCATTTCCTTTTGTATTAGAAGATTTTGAACTTGTTTGTTTTTTACCTCTAGCAACTAAAACCTCATTGCTCAATGAATCACATGTAAAAAATTCTTTCCATTGATCAGAAAATGTGCTTCCAATCGCACCCAAACCTGCTTTAATTAATCCCATAAATGTCTCTCCTTTTTTAATATTTATTTGTACGAGCTATATTATATCATAGCAGTGATAATTAAGTGTAATTTCTAAGTGAATTTTCTTGATTTATTTGTGAATTTTATCTATTATTGTTTTATGCCGCTTTGGTATAGTGGTAACACACATCCATGGTAAGGATGAGCGGGCAGTTCAATTCTGCCAAGCGGCACCATTAAAATCAAAAGCCTTTGTTAAAAGGCTTTTATTATATTAAAATTCATTTCACATATAATGTATCCCTAAAAAAAGCATTGTATAAATACAACACTTTATTACTTAAATCTTCCATAAACAACTTTTGTTACCTGCTTATCTTCAATGATTTTTTTAACTAAACGATCAGTGAGTGAAGTCATGATTTCATAGGGAATTGTGTTGTTTTCTCTTGCTACATCGACAATACCAATGTGTTCGCCAAATATTTCAACAACATCACCTACTTTTACATCGTTTGAAACTTTTATCATGCATTGATCCATACAAATACGACCAACAATTTCACAATATTCGCCGTTCAAATAAACCATACGACCTTCATTACTTCTACTAAATCCATCAGCATAGCCAAGCGGAATTACTGCAATGGTTTCATCTACGTCAGCTTGATGATGATATCCATAGCTGACACACTCACCTTTTTTAATGTTTTTTACACTAATCACTTTACTTTTTAATGACATCACTAAAGACAAATCACTCTTATAACTACTGATGCCAAGCATAGCGATTCCACAACGAGTTGCGTTTGAAATTTTATCATCAAAATGAATTGTTGCATCTGAATTACTACAATGAATCCATTTAAAATTGATATCGATTTGATTCAAAACACTCGCAAACGCATCATATTGTTGAGTTGTATGTTTATTGTCTGCTTCATCAGAACATGCAAAGTGAGTAAATATTCCCTCTACCTCAACACCATTTTTTTGCAAAAGTGATAAAGCTTCATTTATTTCATCCATGTGTTTTATTCCAAGACGATTCATTCCAGTATCAATTTTTAAATGCACCTTGCATCCTTCAACATCTTCTAAAACAAAATCCTTTACCCAATCTAATGAAATTGTCGATGCAATAAGACGGTGTTCTTTTAATAGTGATGCAAAGCATGGATTAACATACCCTAATATTAAGATTGGATTAGTTACAATACTTTTTCTTAATGACAAAGCTTCATCAAGACTGGAAACTGCCAACATATCTGCGCCAGCCTTTAGTGCAGCATGAGCAGCGACTAGCTCATCACATCCATAACCATTTGCTTTTATCACTGCAATGAATTTTTTTTCACTACATTTTTTTAGTTTACGCACATTATCCTTATATGCACTTAAATCAATTTCAATCCAGCTATCACGGTAAATCTTAAAATCTTCCATAATTAGATTCTCGCATTGTTATATGCAAAATAAACACCACCAATACGAAACAGTAGTGATAATAAAGAACTAATGTTTGTTGATAACAATTGCATGAAGACAACTTGAATTCCAGTAAACCAGTGTAATGGATTAAATAAGATATCAAAACCGAATATTGTGATCATATCACCAAAGATAAAACAAATTGAAACAAGCACAGCTGCTAAAATAGAAAACTGCGGTTGAACACCTCGGCCATATTTTCTGATCATTTCACCTACAAAGTAACCAATACCTAAATACACTATCGAAAACTCAATTCTTAATATGCTACTAACAAATCCATAACCAATCAAACAAACTAATGTTGATAAAACACCTGCAATGACAGCATTTTGAAATCTCTCTTGTCTTGTAATTGCACTTTTATTGTATATTTTCATTTTCTTGCCTCCTCATTTACTTATATTAATTTTATAAACTACAAAGTTATTTTATCACTTTTTTATATCAGTGAACATCATTTTTGTACAACAAAATTATTTTAAAAATTATGTTTACTTATATCGATTTTACTAGTCCATATCATGCCCTTAAAAAGGAGTATTAAACTTTTTTAAAAAAATTAAAAAAAGTTATTGACGACAGTTTTCAATTTTGGTATTATAAATAAGCACTGATGAAGTGCAAGTCAAAAGTGGAGGTTTAGCTCAGTTGGGAGAGCATCTGCCTTACAAGCAGAGGGTCAGCGGTTCGAGCCCGTTAACCTCCACCATTTTTATGAAAAGCCGACTTAGCTCAACTGGTAGAGCAACTGATTTGTAATCAGTAGGTTGTGGGTTCAAGTCCTATAGTCGGCACCATTTAATTAATTAGCCGGAGAGGTAGCGAAGTGGCTAAACGCGGTTGACTGTAACTCAATTCCTTAGGGTT
>CAYJAJ010000009.1:0-57622 GCA_964368495.1 uncultured Holdemania sp.
AAGCATTGTTTTTCTTGATCTTCTGTTAATGAATCTTCTTTTTTAGCTTGTTCATTAGCATCACGACGAACATTACGTAAAGCAACTTTTGCATTCTCAGCTAATTTTTTTACTTCTTTACACAATTGTTTTCTTGTTTCTTCTGTTAAGGCTGGAACAGTAATACGTACTACAGTTCCATCACTTTGTGGCGGCAAACCTAAGTGTGATGCATTAATCGCTTTTTCAATATCTTTTAAACTTGACGAATCAAAAGGCTTAATTACAATCGTGCGCCCCTCAGATACAGAAATACTTGCAATTTGATTAATTGGCGTTGGGCTACCATAATAATCCACATCAATGCCATTTAATAAATTAGCATTCGCTCTACCTGAACGTACCATATCCAATGAGTTCTCAAATGATTCTATAGCTTTACACATTTTTTCTTTTGTTTCATCTAAAATTAAATCCATCATATTATTTTTCCTCCTTCTTAACAATCGTTCCGATTGATTCTTCCATTACTGCCTTTTTGATATTTCCATTTTCATTCATATTAAATACCACTAAATCGATATCATTATCCATACACATTGATGTTGCAGTTGTATCCATAACTTGAAGTCCTTTTTGAAGACATTCCATATAAGTCAAGAAACTATATTTAATTGCATTAGGATCTAGTTTAGGGTCTGCCGTATAAACACCATCAACTCCATTTTTCGCCATCAAAATCACATCTGCCTTAATCTCTGAAGCACGAAGTGCAGCAGTTGTATCTGTTGAAAAATATGGGCTTCCTGTTCCTGCACCAAAAATAACTACTCTTCCTTTTTCAATATGTCTTAAAGCTCGTCTTACAATAAACGGCTCTGCAATTTTACTCATTTCTATAGCGCTTTGAACACGAGTAGGAACATCACAATTTTCCAATGCTCCTTGTATCGCAAGGGCATTAATCATTGTTCCAAGCATCCCCATATAATCTGCTTGAACTCTATCTATTCCCAAATCAGAGGCCATTTTCCCTCTAATGAAATTCCCACCACCAACAACAATGGCAACTTCAACTCCCATCAAATGAATTTCTTTGATTTGAGTAGCTAAATTTTTAAGTATTTCTGGGTCAAAACTGTTCCCATTTGCTGATAAAGCTTCACCACTTAATTTTAACAGTACTCGTTTGTACATATTAATTCCTCCAAACTAATTTACCATGAATATCATATCATATTTAGGGTCTAAAAAAAAGATGTTTTACACTTGTAATTTCACAAATATTTCACATCTTTTATAAAAAGAAAAAGCATAATTTCATTATGCACTAAGACACAAAGAAGTTTATGCTTTTGTTTTGTTTTAATTAACCAGCTGTTACTTTTGCAACTTCATCAGCGAAGTTTTCTTCTTTTTTCTCAATACCTTCTCCAACTGCATAGCGCACAAATTGTGCAACGTCAGTATTAGCATTTTTCAAGAATTGAGCAACTTTTAATCCTGGATCTTTGAAATACACTTGATCTACCAAGCACATTTCTTGAAGTGACTTACTTAAACGCCCTTCAACAATTCCTTCAAGAACTTTTTCAGGTTTACCTGCTAAAGATTCATCATTTCTAAGAATTTCAAGTTGGATTCCACGTTCATGTTCCACGAAATTTTGATCCATATGATCTCTTGAAATGAAAGAAGGATTCATACTTGCAACTTGCATTGCTAAGTCATGTGCAACCTCTTCATCTGAACAGTTTTTAAGCACAACACATGCAGAAATTTTTCCACCCATATGAATATATGAACCAAAAATATCAGCATCTTCTTTATTTAAAATTTCAAAACGACGTAATGTGATTTTTTCCCCGATTGTAGCTGTAGCATTAACTAATGCTGCTTCAACAGTAACACCATTAACATCGATATTCATTGCTTCTTCTAATGTAGCTGGAGTTGCAGCAACTAATGCATTAGCAACATCATCAATTAATTTTAAGAATTGTTCATTTTTAGCAACAAAATCTGTTTCAGAATTAATTTCCACTAAACATGCTTTGTTTCCTTTTTCAACAACTTTTGATAATCCTTCAGCAGCAATTCTTCCTGCTTTTTTAGCAGCTTTTGCAATTCCTTTTTCACGAAGCCAATCAGACGCTTTTGCAATATCGCCTTCACATTCTGTTAAGGCTTTTTTACAATCCATCATTCCTGCTCCAGTTTTTTCTCTTAATTCTTTAACTAATGCAGCAGTAATAACCATGATTATTCTCCCTCCTTAGTTGCAACCACTTCAACTGGCTTAACTTCTTCAACTTTTGCTTCAGCTGGTTTGTTTTCAGTTGGTTTAGCATTTCTATTTTCGAATCTGTTATCGCGTGGTTTGCGATCATTATTCCATCTATTTTGTCTTGGACGACGTTCTTCCATTCTTTGACGACGGCGACGTTCGTTTTCTTCTGCTTGTTGTTCAACGTTAATAATAACATCTTTCATTGTGATATCTGTTTCTTCCATATCTTGGTGAGCAACAGTTAATAATCCACCTTTAGTTTCAACAATTGCATCAGCCATTAAACCAATGATTAATTTAACTGAGCGAATTGCATCATCGTTACTAGGAATAGCATAATCAACTTCTTCAGGATTACAGTTTGTATCTACCATACCGAATACAGGAATACCAAGTTTTCTTGCTTCTGCAACTGCATTATGCTCTTCTTTTGGATCAACCACGAAAAGTGCATCAGGTAGTTTTCTCATTTCTTTGATACCACCCAAGAAGTTTTCAAGTTTTGTAGCTTGTTTATTGATTTGAGCAATTTCTTTTTTAGGATATACATTAATTGCCCCACTAGCTGTCATTTCTTCAATTTCGATTAAACGACGAATTCTTTTTTGAATAGTACGGAAGTTTGTTAATAACCCTCCTAACCATCTTTGGTTAACATAGAATGAACCTGAACGAAGTGCTTCATCAATCACGATTTGTTGTGCTTGTTTCTTTGTACCAACAAAAAGAATTTTCCCTCCGTTTTCAGCAATTTTTTTCATTGCTTCGTAAGCTTCATCGATTTTTTGTTGAGTTTTTGCAAGGTCGATAATATAAACCCCATTTTTTGCACAGTAGATGTACTCTTTCATTTTTGGATCCCATCTACGAGTTTGATGTCCGAAATGAACACCATTTTCTAACATTTTTTTAATTGAAACAACTGACATTTTAATTTTCCTCACTTTCCGTTGTTTTCCTCCACTGCTTCAAACCATCAATAACTCACTTGAGCACGGAATCAATGAATCCACAGTGTGTGTTGTACACTCCAAAGAGTGCCGTATTTAATATTAACACAAGCACCTTTCTCACGCAAGGAAAAAAACATAAAAAAAGTGCTATTTCAAGCACTATTTTGCATTTTTTTTAGAATGTGGATGATCACTTTCAATAACTGCTTTTAATCGATCCAATGTAATGTGTGTATAAATCTGTGTAGAAGACAAATTTTCATGTCCAAGATACTCTTGAACCAAGCGCAAATCTGCCCCATTATCCAATAGATGAGTCGCAAATGAGTGCCGCAACATATGTGGGTGAACCGCAACCAATAGTTGTGCTTCAAGTGCCGATTTTTTTATAATAAGTTGAATTGCACGCGGTGTTATTGGATTGCCTTTTTGCGAAACAAACAAGATGTCATGTTCTTCTTGTACAAATGCACTACGCGAAGTTTGCACATAATTTAGTAACCTTTTACTAAGTGAAGGATAGAATGGAACAAGTCGCTCTTTGTTGCCTTTTCCAGTGACTTTGATCATCAAAGAGTTGAAATCTATATTGCTTATACGTAAATTCGAAACTTCAGATACACGAAGCCCACATGCATACATAATTTCTATCATGCAACGATTTCTTAAGGCGACTTTATCACTTAAATCAAAAGACTCTAATAAATCCATCACTTGATTAAACGTTAAAAAATCTGGCAACTTCTTTATTTGTTTATTCGACTTTATTGTTAGCAGAGGATTATTTTGTACTTTATGTACCTTGTTTAAATAACGATAAAAAGAACGAAGTGATGAGCATTTCCTTGAAACACTTCGTTCGCTTAGTTTGTTTCCTGTAATTTCGCCTGTCTTAAGCGCTTGTACGTAGTACATAAATATATTCTTATCAACTTTTTCAAAATCAGTTATTTCATGCAACTCTAAAAATTGCACAAAATTAAATAAATCTCTTTTGTAGTTATCCACAGTATGGATTGAACCACTTTTTGTACTTTCAATATAACTGATGAATTGTTCAACATAATTATTCATTTTCATTAAGCCATGTCTTGATTACTTCAATAGCTTGCTTACCATAGGCTTCTTTACGTTCATGCTTTGATACTTTACCAATTAATTTCATTATCCCAAAATTGGCATTCATTGGTTGAAACCTTTTGCTTTCACAATGAGTAATATAATGTGCCATTGCACCCATCATACATGTCGGTTCTAACTGCCATAATGGCTTATCATTCACCAAATTTGCACAATTAATTCCTGCAAGCAATCCACTAGCAGCAGATTCAATGTAACCTTCTACCCCTGTCATTTGTCCTGCAAAAAATAAATCATTTCGTTTCTTAGATTGGTATGTGGGTATTAGCGAAGTTGGTGAATTAATATAGCTGTTTCTATGCATGACACCGTATCGCACTATTTTTACATTTTCTAGTCCAGGAATCATCGAAATAATTCTTTTTTGTTCTGGCCATGTTAAATGTGTTTGAAATCCTACAATGTTGTACAAAGAATCCGCAACATTATCTTGTCTAAGTTGCACCACTGCATAAGGTCGAGGTTGATCTTCTTGCCCAAGTCCAACTGGCTTCATTGGTCCAAAAAGCAATGTTTTTTCCCCTCTTCTTGCCATTTCTTCAAAAGGCATACACCCTTCAAAATAAATCTCTTTTTCGAAATCTTTGATTTTTACTGTTTCAGCTTGAACTAATTCACGATAAAAATTAAAAAATTCCTCTTTATTCATTGGACAATTAATATAATCAGCATCACCTTTATCATAGCGCGATTTATAATAAGCTACATCAAAATTAATGCTATCTTTTTCCACGATAGGTGCAGCAGCATCAAAAAAATAGAAAGCTTCCGCATCTAAAAAATCCTGTATTGACTTAGATAAACCTTCACTAGTAAGCGGTCCACTCGCAATCACACAAGGTCCTTCAGGTATTTCAACAATCTCTTCTTCAATGACACGAATATTAGGATGATTTCTTATTTTTTCTTCAATGCATTTAGAAAAGTTATCACGATCTACTGCAAGTGCACTCCCTGCAGGTAATGCAGTTGCATCCGCAACTTGCATAATTAAGCTATCCATCATTCTCATTTCTTCTTTTAATACGCCTACTGCATTAGTAAGTGCATTACTACGTAACGAATTAGAACACACTAATTCAGCAAACCCACCACTTTTATGTGCTGGCGTCATTTTCTTAGGACGCATTTCATACAACTCTACTTGCACACCTCGATTAGCGATTTGCCAGGCTGCTTCACATCCTGCAAGACCAGCTCCGATTACCTTAACTATCATTCTTTATCTTCTTTCTTTGTTTTGGCACTTTTTTTAAAGCGACCTTCTTGTCCTTCGATATTTTCAATATGCTTACACTTAGGAAAATTTGAACATCCTAAAAAATAATTTCCATAGCGACTCTTACGTTTCAACAGCTCATTTCCACATTCAGGACACATTTTTCCTGATGGCTCAGGCTTTTCTTTTTCAACTTCTATTTTTTGTGTATATTTACACTCTGGATAAGTACTGCAACTAATAAACTTCCCAAAGCGTCCTACACGATACACTAAATCATTTCCACATTCTGGGCATGCATCTCCAGTTTTTTCTGCTTCTTTTTTCTCCATTTTTTCATACGCATTATCAATTAACGGGACAAATTTATCATAAAACTCTTGTAGTGATTTGACATTGTCTTCAGTCCCTTCAGCAATTTCATCAAGTGAATTTTCCATTTGTGCAGTATATTTAACATTAATAATTTCTTCAAAAAACTGAGATAGTTGATCACAAGTCAAAGTTCCCTGTTCAGTAGGGAAAAACACCTTTGTTTTACTAGATTCACTTGCTTTTTCCAACACAACATAACCTCTAGCTTGAATCGTATCAATAATCATTGAGTAAGTAGATGGTCTACCAATTCCTTCTTCTTCCATTTCTTTAATTAATCTTGCCTCACTGTATCGAAGTGGTGGTTCAGTAAAATGTTGATTCCCTTTCACTTCTTTTGCAGTGCATTTTTGTGTTTCATCTAACTCAGGAAGCAATACATCTTTGCTCGTCTCAAATTCTTTTGCCACTTTCAAGTATCCATCAAATACAAGTTGTGTTCCACTCGCACTAAAATCATACTTTCCATTACTCAAAGTAACACTGACAGTATTATTTTTGGCAGCAGCCATCAACGATGATACAGCACGACACCAAATCAATTTATAAAGTTTATATTGATCAGGAGTTAAAAAACTCTTTACAGACTCAGGAGTTTTTTCTACATAAGTAGGACGTATCGCCTCATGTGCATCTTGTGCTTTATCATCTTTTTTTACTTTATAAACCCCTAAATAATCTTCACCATATTCGTTTTCAATAAAACTTCTTGCTGAATTAATAAAGACCGGACTTAAACGTGTTGAATCCGTACGCATATAAGTAATAAGACCTTCAGTAGTTCCGTTCATTTCAATACCTTCATACAATCGTTGAGCTACTGTCATTGTCTTTTTAGCACTAAAATTAATTTTGGTACTTGCATCTTGTTGAAGAGTTGAAGTGATATAAGCTAATTTCGGTTCGCGTTTTCTAACTTGTTTTTTCACACTTGATATTTCAAAAGGAGACTGACAAGCTTGCACTACTTCCATTGCCTCTTGTTCATTATGAAGCTCAGCTTTTTTATTATCAATTTTGCTTAATGATGCATCAAAAGGAATATCTTGTTCCTCAAATTTTGCATCAATCGTCCAATATTCAACCGGATTAAACGCATTAATTTCTTTTTCACGATGAACAATTAATTGAAGTGCAACAGATTGAACACGACCAGCAGATTTGCTTTTAATTTTACTTTTTAGTAGCTTACTTAATTTAAAGCCGATAATCCTATCAAGAATTCGGCGTGTCTCTTGTGATCGAACTAAATTCATATCAATTCTACGCGGATTTTTAAATGCCTCTAGAACCGCATCCTTAGTCACCTCATGAAAAACGATACGATTATCAACTTCTACCGAAACATCCAATTCGCTAGCCAAATGCCAAGAAATGGCTTCCCCTTCACGGTCAGGGTCAGTTGCCAAAAAAACATGGTCTGCTTTTTTAGCAAGAGCTTTTAATTCTTTCACAGTTTGTTTCTTATCTTTATTAACAACGTATGTAGGCGTAAATTTATCTTCTACATCTACACCCAATCCATCCTTACCTTTAATTGCTAAATCTCTAATATGCCCTTTTGAAGAAACTACCTCGTAGTCTTCTCCTAAATATTTTTCAATAGTTTTTGATTTTGAAGGTGATTCGACAATTACCAAATTCTTCATTTTTGTTCCTCCTGTATCTTATAATACCCTATATTGCCATATTTTTTTGCAATATACAAATATTTTTATATTAAATCATCCATATAAATTAATATATTGCCTCCATTGTAAATTAGTTCATTGCACCCATCACCCTCTTTATTATCTAATGGATATGGGATGACATAAATCTCTTTAGAAAGCTCTAGCGCATAGCTAACAGTAATTGCAGTTCCACTTTTTATCTTCGCTTGAGGAATTGCTATTTTATCACTTAACGCCGCAACAATACGATTTCTCCATGGAAAATGATG
Organism: uncultured Holdemania sp.; assembly: GCA_964368495.1. Classification (GTDB taxonomy): domain Bacteria; phylum Bacillota_I; class Bacilli_A; order Erysipelotrichales; family Erysipelotrichaceae; genus CALVGQ01. Next base: position 7,899 of record CAYJAJ010000009.1, read on the forward strand.
CTTCCTAGGCGGGACATCTGGTGGATATTCACTAATAATACATTGCTTTTTTTTCATAACCTCATAAAGCTCAACATTTTCATAAGGATATGTTATATTGATTCCACATCCTAGAACTCCAATGGTGTTGTGGGTCATTGAAAATCGGTGGGCATAAGCATCAATACCTTTAGCTAACCCGCTAATTATTACATGAGTAGCACACACTGTATCACAAATTTTTTTAGTACACATTATCCCATAACTACTAGCTTTGCGCGAGCCAACAATTCCTATACTCTTTTTTTCACACAAACTCAAATCCCCTTCATAAAACAATATCCATGGCGGATAACGTAATCGCTTTAACTTGTTCGGATAATTTTCATCGACAACGGTGACAAAATTATAACTGCATTTCACATTGTATATTGGTTCATTGTTTTTTATTGCATTAGCAATTTTATTCCAGTCACCTTGATACTTTATTGAATAGGCGCATATTTTATCTCTCATTTTCAACTCCTCTATACTTATATATATTCCAGTAAAATAGTTTACCTAAAAAAAGTTTTGAATTCGTGTTAATTCAAAACTATATATCTAATTTTAACTGTAATATTCTTGATACCGGACCATAACTCTTACGATGAATATCGGTAACACCATGTTGGTTTAGTGCCTCAATGTGCATTTTAGTCGGATATCCTTTGTGTTTTTTAAAACCATATTGAGGATACTTTTCATCCAATTCTAGCATAATTTTATCTCTTGTCACTTTCGCCAATATACTTGCCGCTGCAATGGATATACTTTTTTGGTCTCCTTTAATAATTGAATGCACTTCTTTTTTACAAAAAGGCAAAGGCATGGCATCACTTAAAACAACATTCGCATTAAGCTTTTCTGCAATTTTATTCATTGCATTTTGAGTAGCGCGATATATATTTTGTATATCGATTTCATTTTCGCTCACGATTTCGATACAATACTCAACGCACTCATTCATTATTACATCAAAAAGTTTTTCCCTTTTTTTGTGAGTGCATTTTTTTGAATCATTTATTTCTTCATTTTGATAATTTAACGGAAGAATCACACCTGCAACTACAAGTGGTCCAGCGATAGGGCCTCTTCCTGCTTCATCAATTCCGATACAAAATATTTCTTGACTCCAACATGTTGTTTCATAAGTGTTTTCTAACCCTTTACTCATCAACCTTCTCCCAAGTTATTTTCCCGATTTTATCATCACGAATTTCATTCAACAACATGCGATAACTTCTTTCATAATCTACTTCATTTCCAGTTTTTATCCAATTTTTGCTTCTAGCAATTGCTTCAAGCATTTTATAAGGATCCTCATCATTTTCAATATTATATCTTTGAGATAGAAGAGTTGGATATTCATTGTATAGTCTTTGAATTGCATAAATCGTTATTTCTTCTAAAGGTAAGATATCATCACGAATTGCACCTGTTAAAGCCAAATTTTTTGAGACAATTTCATCCTCAAATTTCGGCCATAAAACTCCCGGTGTATCAAGCAACTCTAAACTATCACATTTCACCCACTGTAAAGCTCGAGTCACTCCTGGACGATCCGATGTTTTAGCGGCCTTTTTCTTCGCCACTTTATTAATCAATGTCGATTTTCCAACGTTAGGAATTCCTACAACCATTGCTCGAATCGATCTTGGTCTAATTCCTTTTTTAATCATCCTATCAATCATTGGTTTCATTATCATTTTGCATGCCTCATTTAATTTAGCTGCTACATTATCTTGAAGCAAATCCAATGCGATAACCTTCGTTGTTTCATCAGTAAGAAACTCAATCCATTTTTCAATCTCGACAATCTCACCTTTATCTTTTTTACTTAAAATGATTAAACGAGGCTTACTTTGAATTATCTCTTTCAACATTGGATTTTCGCTCGCCAAAGGAATTCTGCAATCACGTATCTCAATTACCATATCCACTTTTTGAAGATTCGCTTCCATTTCTCTTTTAGCTCTAGTCATATGACCAGGAAACCAGTTGATATTACTTTTAGTGGATTTGTTTTCTCCATTCATTTCTGACATTTTCTTCTTTGCTCTTGCAGCTCTTTTTTCTTGCATGTTCATAATCTATCTACTCCTTTTAAATCTATATTTATTTGCTTTTTAAGTCTTATTTAAATTATGACATATTTATTTTTATTTATAAAGTCAGGATTAAAAATATAATTGTTTTCATCCTTAAAAGTTACCTTTATTGTATCTTTATCATAAACAATGTCTTTATTCATGAATTCTTTGATTACTTTATAATAGTTTGTTTAACATAAGCCAACTATAATAAAAGTTACAAACAATCAATACCCTATCAACACACAAATGATAAGTTGTACAGAGAAAATTAAATATCAGTTTTTCATTACCTCTCTTTAACACCAATTTTATTTGAAATAAACATTGAAATTGCAGTTAAAATTAAACTAATTAGCAAAATTATATAAGGAGATATATTCTGTATACCTTCCATTATATTTATATCAGGAAGTAATCCTCCGAAAGCTCCAATTGCTCCGAATAAAACTATGAAGAAAAACCTGCCTTTTTCTACTCCATATTTAAACAAAACAGGTAAATTTATTGCTTGAAATATAATCACTGCACTAATCATTAATATGAATAAGTCAAAGTTAAATTCTATATTTATAGATCTAAGTGACAAAAAGTATTGTGTTGGGAGTATTATAGTTGAAACAATTACTATACTCATAAAACCTAAGTAATATTTAACATCAGTTTTTTCAGATTGTTTGTAAGGCAACATACCAGCAAGTTTATTCCATTTTGCTTTTTCATCATAAGCCATTGCTACCATAGGCACGTAAAGCGCAATTAACAATGATACCATTGTGAAATTTTGCCCTATAAAAGCAAAAATCCCGATTAATAGTATTAACTTCAATAATTCTTTTTTTATTACTAATAAATCTTTAACTAATAGCCCTAACATTTATTTTTCCTCCTTTGACAACATTATTATAATATCTTCTAAAGTAGCAACTTCAAACTTAAAAACATTAGATACTTCATCCTTTTTTACTAAAACACTGCATCCATAAACATTTTCTTTTATATAAATAATAGAATTTTTAGGTATATCCACTACTTTGTCTTTTGTTGTTTTTATGATTCCATATTTATTTAATATTTCGTCTTTTTCTTCATTTAAAAGCAACTTCCCATTATGAATAAAAACAATATAATCACAAATTTTTTCTAAATCACTCACTATGTGTGATGATAAAAGAATTGAGTTTTCTTCCTCTCTGGTAAACTCATTAAGCAAATCTAGCACTTCATTTCTTACCATGGGATCTAATCCGCTTGTCGCTTCATCTAGCACTAATAATTTAGCATTATGAGATAATGCGACTGCAATTGATAATTTCATCTTCATTCCTCGTGAATAATCTTTAATCTTTTTATCAGGATTAACATTTAATTTCTCGAGATTTTTAGCATATACGTTACCATCCCACAATTTGTAAGTTAGAGCCATTATTTTTTCAACTTCTTTTGCATTTAACATTTCTGGAAAACATAATTCATCAAGTACAACCCCTATTTCATTCTTAACTGAATAAAAGTTTTTATCTTCATTATTAATTCCTAAAACATTAATTATTCCGCTATCTTTGTTTATTGTGTTCATAATAGCTTTTATAGTAGTACTTTTTCCAGCACCATTTTCACCCACCAATCCCACTATCGTTCCTTTTGGAACATTAAAACTTATATTGTCTAATTTAAATTCATCATATATTTTTGTAAGTCCTTTAATTTCTATTGCATTCATTTTGTTTCCTCCTTTATTAAAATATTCAACATTTCATGCAATTCTTCTGTACTTAAAGAAATATTTTGTCCTAACTTGATTACACTTATTAGATGTTCTTCAATTTCAAATAATGTATTTTCTTTAATCTGATTCATATTTAATGTTGCTACATAAGTTCCAAGTCCTACACTTGAATAAATGTATCCATCTCTTTCAAGATTCTCATAAGCTTTTCTAACAGTTATTAAACTAACTTTTAAATCTTTTGATAAATTTCTTACTGATGGTAATAATTCGTTTTCTTTTACTTCTTTTTTAATTATCGCATTTTTCATTTGTATATATATTTGCTCATAGATAGGAATGTCGTTAGCATTCGATATAATAATTTCCATGATACCTCCTTTAAGTGTGATTGGTTGATATACACATTATATACTTTACTCTGTTTTTATTCAAGTACTTATCACAAAAAATTAAAAAAAGACTTATATTTCTATAAATCTTTATCTTTAATTATTTCTATATCACTTTCAAAAATTAAACATAACTTTTAATTGTTTTTACCAGATTGGTTTCCATTGCCAAAATCAGCACTATGACCGTTATAGCTTTCTTTATTGTTTTCTTGACCATTATTTTGGAATTTTCCGCCACCTTGGTCTTGATTGTTTCCGTTTTGATTATCATTTCCGTTTGGAGTCATACCTTCTTTTAAAGTACCCTCATCATCTATCATTTCTCGTATTACTTTCATCGGTAAATTAGTGATTTCTTCAATTTCGATATTTGGTCTTAGTTCTAAAAGCTCTAAATATGCACGATATTTGCCGAACGATATATCATTTTCTAAAGCCTGTTCTTTTAACTCCATATTCGCTGAGTAAAATGACATATTTTGATTGTTAAAACTGCAACTTTCAATGCTTGCAATCATTACATCGCTGTTATCCGAAATCACTGTGATTTCAGTATAACTGTTAGTAAAATCAGCAAAACTCTCTGTATCATCAAGTACTTCTAATGCTTCGACATAGTTTAGATTTTTAAGGTCAATGGAACTTATAATTTTTTCTCCATCTTCATTATTTGACGAAACTTCAACAACTCTATCAAAAGCGTTAATTGAAAGTTCAATTGAAGGGTTTATATCAATGCTAATAAAAGAAACAGGCGTAAAGTATATATTGTAGAAAATAAAGAGAGTGAACATTGTCATAATAGGTGTCAGTTTATAACCTAATGGGATAGTTTTTTTTGCTTTTGAAGCTATAACTTTTTCAAAAGTTTTGCTTTTTAAGTTTTCATCTGCACGAATTTCTGAAAAAGCATTTTTAATTTTATCATTCATGCTCACTACCTCCTAAAATATTTTTGAGTTGTTCTCTGCCACGAGCAAGCAAAGTATAGATTGTGTTCACATTTTTTTTTAAGATTTTTCCGATTTCAACTGCCGAATATCCCTCAAAATAATGTAAATAAATTGCTATTTTATACTTTTCAGGTAATTTCAATACAGCATCTTTAACATATCTGTTATCATCAAAATTTATTTCTGTTTGAATTTCAGAAATTTCATCAATAGACACAGAATTTTTACGAAAAAAACTTTTAATTAAATCATTACATTCGTTAATGGTTACACGAATAAACCACGCTTTTTTATGCTCCTCACTTTCAAAATGAACAGAACTTTTATAATATTTTATAAAGACATTTTGAAAAATATCTTCTGTATCTGCCATATTTTTAAGATAAACTACACAAATTCTTTTCACCATATCTGCATAATCATCTATGGCAAGTTTTAAATCCTGCTCATCTTTCATAAATTGCTCTCCTTGATTATTTATTTTTCCCTCTGCCTTGGCCTTGATTTTTACCTTGCAATCGTCTTGTCTCAACATTATCGCACTCGCCATCACCATCAAAATCAGTAAAATAATCACCATTTCCACTGCCAATGTTATCATTTATACCATTTTTGTCAACATCGATGAAACGACCACTGCTTTTACCATTTCCCCTTTTGATATTTAACCCTGTATTATCACAAATTCCATCGCCATCTTCATCAACAAAATTTGAAGATATGCCGATATTATCACAAATTCCATCACCATCAGCATCAATATACTTTGCTTCTTTTATGGGTGTTATCGCTAAAGCTGTTGTTGCACTTTCCGATAGCATAAATACCATCGCTAATACTAAAAAAATAATTTTCATGTTAAATTCCTCCATATAAATTTCAAGAAAGGCTTTTTGCCTTTTCACTTATAATACGAATCAGAAAAACAAATCCTTTCAAAAATTATAAATTAATTTTTCATGTTTTAAAATTAGTTAAAAAGAATCGATTTTTCATCGATTCACCATCTACTAATTCAAACTATCACTTATTGCGTCTGTAATTTTAGTATCTTTTATTTCTTTATTTAATGCTTTTATATCACTTTTTATTTTCAGATGAACAACAACCCAAATAAGAAAGAAGATTACAATAAACAATGCCACAAACACCATTATGCTTATTAATGATAGATTAATCCATCGAAGGATTAAGGCAATTGGAAGTATTGTAATTAGATAAACACTGAATACAACGATTGTTTGTTTGACTAAGCTCCAATCATCTCTCTCCCATATTATTGAGGCCCCTGAAAAAATTAAACCAATACTGCCCCAAAGTATAGCTTGAACAATTACTGCATTGATTTCACTTTCAAGGATTATTGAAAGCTCTGGATGAACAGCACCATAATATCCACCTCCAAAAACAATTGAAAAAATAATGCTAAGTGTGTATCCAATTGTTATTCCTAATGGGAAACCTAATAGTGCACTTTTAACAAATGATCTTTTCATATTATTTACCTCCTATTCCTAATGATTTTTTTATATGAGCAACATAACGTCTTGAAACATATGAGAAATCACCATTATTTAATTTTATACAAATTGTACCTGTAAAACTCAAATCGAATTCAAGCACTTTTTTAAAATTTACAATTTCCGAATTTGAAATTCTAATGAAATGATGTTGATTCACTCGTCCAAAGGCTTCATATAGCGGCATTTTTAATAAATATTCTGTGTCCTTTGTTTTTGCAAAAATTTTTTTGTTTGCCGAATATATTCGCACAATACAGCTTTCATCAAGCACTTTCGCAACATCCCCTATAAAGCCAACAATAGCTTTTGAATTCTCTGTTGACAACTTATCGATAATTTCCTGAACCATATCATCAATTTCTGTTGCCTTAATCAATACTTCAATCTCTTTTCTATTCTTATCTAGCTCTACATTAATTTTCATTATTCCCATACCCCTTTCCTTGTTCACATTATAATAAAAAAAAGAGAGAAAATCCTCTCGTTTTTGATAGTTGGTTAATATTAAATGATATGTGGTTATTAAAGATTGAGTGCTAATACTTTTTTACATTAAAAGTATTTATTATTTTGTCGTATCTTCTAATGATTTGTCAGCAATACTATAACTTATCTTTTCTATCATTGAAGATATTTCTTCACTTTCTATTGTATTTTCTGACACAAGCGACAGATAGATTGTATCCTCATCAAAGATTTCAACTGTACTAGTTGAAAAAGCTTTACCCTCTTTAAGACTAGCAGTATCTACTGTAATTGAAACTTTATCACCACAAGCCACATAACTATTCATTTCAAAATCACCATGTATTCCACTAAGAGCCGTGCCACTTATCGTTTTTGAGGCACGCAAAACGAATTCCTTTTCATCAAGCACAAAGATAATTTGAGCAATTTCATCAGCAAGAATATAATATGATACGTCTACAGATCCTTCTAAAGCATCTATCTCTATATCAAACGCTTCTACAAATGCATCTGCATTATCCACTTCTAATAATGGATTTATTATCGAAACAGAGTTCACATCCAACTCATTACCTTGTGAATCAACTAAAACTACTTCAGCAACAGATTCATTATACAGAGTATATGGTGTTTTTTTCTCATAGATGACTTCTCTTGCTTCATTTTCCCAAAACAAAATTTCACTATTATTGCCATTAAATTCAAAAGTCCTAAGACATTTTTCATCATCATAAAAAGCATAAGTACTTGTCGTCGCAACCTCTAAATCATCTTCTGCAACCACTTGACCTAATTCAGCACTATTAAATAGTTCAACCATTTGTTGAATTTCCATTTTATCTGTTATTGTTTTCGAATCAGCGCCATAATCCGGATTCCCCATCGCCAAAGTCACCACTATTTTTTCAATGTCCTCTACATTCAAACTTGCAATATTATCTTTTTTTTCACATCCAACCAGTGTTAAAGTCATAAATATTACAAAAATTAAACCAATTATTTTCTTCACTTTAGTTCCTCCATTTCAATTATTGCATGGATAATAAATTATAATTCACTTACCCAGCTATAAGATTACATATTTTCATACATTAATCTCACTTTCAAAAAATCGTTACTACAAAAATTTATTTTTCATTTTTATATTCAAATAATTCATCCGAAATATATCGTTCTCCAGTATCAGGTATCACCACAACAATATTTTTGTTTTCATTTTCAGCTTTTATAGCCATTTTCATTGCAACATGTAGGGCCGCTCCAGCAGATATACCTGCTAATACACCCTGAGTTTTCGCAAAGATACGAGAACTTTCGATTGCTTCTTGATAGGATGCAGTCATTATTTCATCAATGAGTTGAATATTACAATTTTCCGGAACAAACCCTGCCCCTATTCCTTGAATTTTATGGGGACCTGCACTATTTTTGGAAAGTACTGATGATTCACGTGGTTCAACTGCAACTATATGAGTTTGGATATTCAAGTTTTTTAAAGCCTCTGCTATTCCGCTTATTGTCCCTCCAGTTCCAACTCCAGCCACAAGTATATCAACCTTATTATTCAAATCATGTGCAATTTCTACACCCGTAGTGTGCATATGAATTAAAGGGTTATTCGGATTTGTAAATTGCGATAAAATCATCGAGTTTGGCGTATCCTGATTTATCTCTTCAGCTTTAGCAATTGCTCCTTTCATCCCAAGTTTCGCAGGTGTTAAAACAAGTTGTGCACCATATTGAGTAATCAGTTTTCTTCTTTCAATACTCATTGACTCAGGCATAACAATAATACATTGAAGTCCTAAAGCAGCACTGCACATTGCAAGGGCAATCCCTGTATTCCCACTTGTTGCTTCAATTATTGCACCACCTTCTTTTATAATCCCATCTTGGATTGCATGAAGTATCATGTTATATACAGGACGATCTTTAATTGAACCCCCTGGATTAAACATTTCTAATTTCGCATAAATATTTGCCTTTAATTTATATTTTAATTCTAATTTAGAACATCTTAGCAAAGGTGTTCCTCCAATCGTATCCATCACATTTTCAATTAACATAATATCACTCCTTGCCTTTAGTATACCACGCCAATAATCATATTTCTTGCATAACGAATTATCCAATTTTATAATAGTAATAGATTGAAGGTAAAAAAATTATGATAAACGACATTCGTGCTCAAATCGAGCACATTAAAAAAACAGATCCTGCTGCTCGCAGTACTTTAGAGATTCTATTATTATACCCTAGTGTTCATGTATTATTGTTTTATCGGTTCGCTCATTTACTTTACCGTTATAACCTTAAATTCTTTGCACGCTTTGTTTCGCAATTTGCTCGATTTATTACAGGAATTGAAATTCATCCTGGAGCTCAAATTGGTATTGGTTTATTTATTGATCATGGTATGGGTGTTGTTATAGGTGAAACAGCAATAATTCATGATTATGTCAAACTTTATCACCAAGTAACTTTAGGTGGTGTTAGTAGCAAGAACGAAAAACGCCATCCAACGGTAAAAAGTCACGCAATAATTGGTGCAGGCGCAAAAGTGCTAGGAAACATTACCATTGGAGAACATGCAAAAGTTGGCTCAAATTCCACTTTATTCATTGATGTTCCAGATTACTATACCGCAGTTGGAAGCCCAGCTAAATTGCTTGAACCGAAAAAAAAGTCCTAGGACTTTTTTTCTTTCTTATGATTATTATTGCTTGATTCCAAAATTCTCAAAAGGATAAATCACAAACATGTGTTTTGATGTTATATCTGATAATTTAAAAGCTCCATATTTACGCGAATCTAAAGAATTACTACGATTGTCTCCCATTAAGTAATATTCATCTTCACCTAATGTTGTTTTTTCTACATCAGAAGTGAATGTTCCACTATTTTTTTCTGAAATTGCATAATATGTTTCTAAAAAAGGTTCATTAATAGGTTCACCATCGATATACAATATTTCATCTTTAAATTCAACAGTTTCATTAGGTAAACCAATTACTCTTTTAACAATGAATTTATTATCTTCTTCTAAATTAACCACAACAATATCAAATCGTTCAATTCCGCTAGTGCTTAAATTCATCAGCGAAGAGAATGAAATATCATCGTCATGCAAGGTAGGATACATTGAACTTCCCTCTACGCTCACTGGTCGAGCAATATATGTTGTAATTAAGAAAACCACAATTAAGCTTATTAAAAATGAAAACATAAAACTTAATGCCTCGTATACCCATATGTTTTTTATTTTTTTCATAGTACACCACCTTTTTAATTATATCATATTTTTATGTTTGCCCTCAACATAAATACAATGGGACATCCTTCAAACTTTATTTTTCTATTTTTTTATATGTTTCAATTATTTACGTCTAACAATTTAAAATTATTTTCAAAAAAAATCGGTTCATTACGAACCGACTTTTACTAGCGAATTTCTTTGATACGAGCTGCTTTTCCAGATAATCCACGAAGATAGAATAATTTCGCTCTTCTTACTTTACCTTTACGAACAACAGTAATTTTTTCAATAATTGGTGAATTAATTGGGAATGTTCTTTCCACACCTACACCACTTGATAATTTACGAACTGTAAACACTTCTGCAATACCGCATCCACCACGTGCAATAACTACACCTTCAAAAACCTGGATACGACTTTTGTCACCTTCTTTGATACGTACATCGACTTTTACTGTACATCCAGGACGGAAGTCAGGAATATCGTTGCGAAGTTGTGATTTTGTAATTTCTTTAACTAAACCTAAATTCATAATTCTTTCTCCTCTTCTACAATTTAATCTTTATTATTCATTCATCAATTGATCAGCGGAATACAAGATACCTTTACAGGCTAAATAAGAATATCATAGTTAACGATAATAAACAAGATATTTCGTGCTTTTTTTTGAATTTTGGCCTCTTTTTCGACCTTTCATCTAGATTAAGTAATGCAAAGAACATTTGAAAACTTATTTATTATAATACATCAATGAAATCACGTCTTTCAATCTTTGCCATTCATACATTCTATATGGTATATTAATATTGTTATAGAATTGAAAAAGTCTATAACATTCAGTGATTTTTATAACAATGATTTGGAGGTGTTGATGGGTGAATCTAATTAAAATAAGACATCGATTATATAGAATTGGAATGGATGTACTTCGTACAAGATTTGTTGCATAACAAAGAATTGGCGATTGTGGAAGTCCACATTTGTACGAAGAATAAAAAGAATCGCCATTCTTGGTTTGTATCAATTCTTTTAACTAAAATAGATGATTAATCATATTATAGATTGGAGAACATAAAAATGATACTAACTAAAGAAGATTATAAATTGATTGAAAAAGCAAGTGAAGTAATAAAAGAAAATTATGATGAGGTAAATTTTAACCACACTGTTAGTGCAGCTGTTTTATGCGGAAGTGGTAAAATTTATGTTGGAGTAAACGTCTATTCTCTGCATGGTGCTTGTGCGGAGCAAGTTGCCATCGGTACTGCTGTTGCCAATGGCGAAAAAGAATTTAAGGCAATTATTGCTATTCGAGGAAAAGACGGAAACGAAATAATCCCTCCTTGCGGAAACTGTAGACAAATGTTAAATGATTACATGCCAAATTGTGAAGTAATTTTATCACAGAAAGACGATGGACTAAAAGTATTGGCAAAAGAATTACTACCTTATGCATATGCTGTTCAATAGCGTTGTGAGGAAAAAACAATGACAAATACTCATAACATTAACGAAAGTGCTTGGGATAAAAAAGTGGATGATTGCGCAATTTGGACGCTCTCTATATCATCTGAAGAAATTGAACAAGCAAAAAAAGGAAAGTTTAAACTTAGTTTAGGTGGAAATGTGAATATTCCTTTAGACTGGCTACCAAAGGATTCTAAAGGAAAAAAGGTGTTATGTCTTGCTTCAGGTGGTGGACAACAAGCACCAATTTTTGCCGCTATTGGCTACGATACAACAGTCTTAGACATCTCTATAAAACAGCTAAACCAAGACATTATGGTCGCTAAAAGAGATAACCTGAAAATCAAAACAATAATAGCTGATATGTGTGATTTATCAATGTTTGAAAATGATAGTTTTGATCTCATTTTTTGCCCTGTGTCTGTTACTTATATTGCTGATACCACTCCTGTGTTTAAAGAATGTTATCGAATTTTAAAAAAGGCTTACCCCATTGCATTTATGCAAAGGACAGCCTTTTTTTATTATTTACTTCACTTTTAAAAGACTCTAAGATATTTTCAATAAATATCACAGATATACCATTTAGCAAACATATAGTGAATTTTACATCAATATTTTTTGAAACTCGACATTGTATCCATTTGGATCCTTCATAAAGAAAGAATATACATCGTATTTTGCATGTTTAACAGGTTCACAAGTAAACTCAAGTTCATATTTTTGTAAGTCTTGATATTTTTCATCCACAGCATTTTTAGACTCTAAATTAAATGAAATACATGTTTTGGTCGCTAATTCATTACTATCATATCTGACAAAACCTAAATAACCGTACCCGCTATCAAAAATAACCGATGATTCAGTAGAAGAATAAATCTTCATTTTTAAAATGTTTTGATAAAAATTTGTTGTTTCTTTAATCGATAAACAAGGATAAAAATTAATCATTGATTCCATTATAAATACCTCCATATATTAAATATATTCTACCATAAATTAAACAGTTTTATTTGCAAACTCAGCATTAACTGATTCAACATTGCTTTATCTGTTTTTTTCTTTTACATTCATGATAACCATGCGTTTCTTGAGCCTTTTTATATTATTCAATTTCGCTTACATATAATCAAAAAAAATTACTAGTATTAGTAATTTTTTTGTTGCTTATAAGATAATAAATCATTAAAAACGCAATTATTTTTTAATATACAAGGATAAAATAAATAACATAACCCCAGCTTAACAAACCATGAAATATTGCCCATCCGATTGATTCCCATGTTGTATAACTAATTACAATTGCTAAAACACTGCCAAATGAAATCCCTGTTTTCACTGTTTTATTAACAATAGTTGTTCTATTTTCTTCCATTTTTTCTCCTATAAATGATTATCTTCATAAAATACTTATTAAGTATTTCTTTAGCAAATTATATAATGATGACATAATTTTTACAACAATATTACTCGCTATCAGTTAGCATTATTTAAAAAACTCTAACTCTTATATACTAAGAAGTTAGAGCAATCCAATTATTTAATGAATTTGCGAACATCATCCGCAAATGCTTTTGCACTATCTTCACCAAGATATGCCATGTGTCCAGATGGATATTCATTGATTTCAATACGATCCATCGGATATCCACCATGGGTCGCTAAATATCGAGCTTGACCAATTTGACAAGCCATATCATAATATCCTGTCGCAAACATCACTCTTAAATCATAATTACGATTCATTGCAGCACTTAGGCAATCAAAAGGTAAGTATTTGCATTCATATTCCCATTTCAGTCCATCTCTTGAAGAAATAGCATAATACTCCCTTTCAAAATTAATGCCTAAACTTTCTTTGATAGGCCCACACATTGTTGCCATAAACGCTGGCGTGTATTGTGTAATTGCAACCCCTTCTTTTCCTGAACGAGAGCTGAACGGTCTTGTATAGCGTCCATCTAATCTACCAATTTCAAGTCCACGATCCTCAAGCAGCTGTTGCCATGATAGTGTCATATCAGGGCGTAAGTTTTGTTTGAGCACTTCTTTTACGCTAAGTCCTGAAAAGTAAGAAACTTTCTCTGCAATTTTTTGTTTCTCACTCTCTTCTAATAAACTTCCTTTATATAGAGCCAATACATAATCTGTTTCACAAAATTTATAACATGCATCTACAAAGTCAGATAGGCTTCCTTCTACTTTGTTGTGATACCAGTTTGCAGCAGCCATGGTAGGCAGTGCTAAAAGGCATGGTTCAGCATCAAACTTCAAAATTGGTGCAACATTACCCATTGCATTGCCAAGTAAGATAATTCCATCAATACCAACACCAATAAGTTCTTCACCACGACCACTTAGTTTATCACTCAATAAACCTGCACGTACTGTGCCATAACTTTCTCCTAATAAATATTTAGGTGAAAGCCATCTGTTATGGCGTGAGAGCCAAGTATTAATTAATACCCTAAAACTTTCTGCATCAGCATCCAGTCCATAAAAACGAGATGCTTCTTCTTTTTTTAACAATCTTCCCCAACCAGTCCCTACAGGATCAATGAATACTAAATCACACTTATCCAATAAACATAAATCATTATCAACAGCATAATAAGGAGAGGTGTGTGGCACATTCACTGCTTCTTTATCTTTAAAAGTCATTCTTATTGGACCAAAAATACCTGCATGAAGCCAAATAGAACCTGATCCTGGACCACCATTAAAAAAGAACATGACCGGTCTTGATTGAACATCTTTAACATCGCTTCTAAAATAAGAATAGGTGAACATAGAGGCAATTTCTTCACCTAACTCATCATACATCAAATTATCTTGACAAACACTATCGTATGGAATTTTTTCACCGTGTATATGTACAACCCCTGATGACTTAAAAACAGATGCTTCGAACTTTGAATTTTGTACTGACATAAAAATCCTCCTTTTACATCAAGTATACGCTTGAGATTTTCACTTGTAAAGCCTATGGTATTCATTAAAATTCAATACTGTATAGCTAATTCTCTTATTTTAAATCTAATTTTACAATCTTGATTACTCGTTTAATCGCCTTTACAGTGAATGCCACTGTCTTGTGTACCCTTATTTATAATTTACCCTCTAAATACATCAGCGTACTCATCAGTTCTTTTGTTTTCTGATTCACTTCAACCAACTCCACTTCCTTAACAACTGAAAATAACTCAGGTGATATCTTTAAAAGAGATTTCCCTAACATATCGCTCCAGTTCAGCAATACTTTTATTGCTACATTTCGTTCTCTGACGATTCGGGAGTAAAGTGCCGCACAAATAATTTTCTCTCCAGTATTAGGATATTCCTTTAATTCTTGTAAAAGGAAATCAATACAACGATGTTCATCCTTAAAAGTGTCTGCAAACAAACAATCACTTCCACTTTCTTTCATTTTATCAAACGGTAAGATACTCTCATAAAGACTAACTAGTTCAGTAGCATACTCTTTATATTTAAACAAAATATCCAAGTACCTATAACACTTAATAGGGTTTTTCTTTACAGTTTCAAAAAGTTGTTTAGATATATCCAAATTTAATTTTCTTGCGCTATGTACAGCGTAGAAAAATTCACTATGATCGCCAGATTGTAAAATATCATAAATCATCTCTTTCCATTTAGAATCATTTGTGATTTCTTCACAAAGTAGTAATAGTTTATTCTCAACATTCCTATTCATTATATAATGTTGTATGTCTAAAATAGTCCACAGTTGCCTCAACTTATTAATGCGTGATTTTGCAATGATCAAATAAATACATAAAGCCTCTTCAATACGTTCGTATTCGGATAAACAATTTATAGATTCATCTTCTATAAGTGCACTAATAATCATAGATATTCCATTAAACAATTCCTTATCCAAATTCCCCTGACGCAAAGCAGAAATTAAATCACCTTTTTTTGCACAAACAAGGCCAAGGCAGGATAGCATAACACTGTTTTGACATCCTTCTTTAAGTATCCAGTTTTTAATTTCTTCTGTTTGTGGTTCTAACTTCTCAACAGCTTTAATTTTACCCCAGCCACTTGTTTTTTTAGCTATCTCGAATATAAGCGCATTACCATTTTCAGAATTCGAAAACACCTCAACAACATATTGAGTAAATTCTTCATATAGGGCGAGGATAAGAAGCTTATCAACTAACTCTTGGACATTTGTTAAATCTAATATGCCATATAACGAAATCCCTAATTTCACCAAATTTTCATCATAACTTTTAAATGCAAAGGCATCTGCATATTGTATCATCTTACAAATATCTATTTCATCGTGATTTTTATAAATAGACTCTAAAATGCATTCTATGAGAGCTAAAATGTTGCAATTACACAATAATGAGATTATTCTTTCTGAATCTTTATGATATTGATCTTTTTCTAATTGACTAGATGCATCCCCATTTTCCCACAAGTTTCGAAGTATTGTATCAACTTCTGTTATTAATTCCTTTAAATTTTCATCAGATTGATTATTAATCCCAATTCCGTCTCGTGCGCCTGCTACAAATTGTAGTTGATTAAAAGATTTCTTTCTATTTTGTAAAGTGAAATCATTTGGCAATTTTCCTTCTGATGTTACTTTACTACTAATAATTTCATATATGCTTTTATTATTCATTCTTCCAATCACTCACTTTCAATAGTTAAGAAAACTCAATATTTTAAAAATTCACTTAATTTTTCTTATCAAAAAACAATGCACTTACATAATTTATAATCTCATAAAGTTTTGTTATTAGCATTGTATTTGATATCTATAAAAATATCAATGATTTTAGAATCCTCTTAAAACTTTGCCTTAATCTAAAGTGATTATGTCGTAGTATATTATAAAGTTAAAATATCCTAATATTCTATTAACAATGTTAAAAGTTAACAATTAAAAGAATTATAATTACAGATATAGATAACTTATTTTTAATTAATGAAAATGAAGGAACATCACTTGTAGGTTTATAAGAATTAGGCTTAAATCAATCTCTTTCATATATACTTCGCAATTATCATTACCTATTGTCAACGCGGATTTCAGTATATATTTTATCTCTCCATCTTTAATTGGACTTCTTTCCATAGCTTGCTCTACTATTGCTCAGGATAAAGTGTAGACTTTTGTGAGGTTAAGTGCTTCCTTTATTTTTTTGATTCTAACTATTTACTCTTATAATACATTGTAAAACAAAATAATTTAATTGGATTATTTCTTAATTTTCTTATTTAGTTACTTTATTTATTACTCATTTTCAGTGACTCTCTACACTATTTTATATAGCATGAAGAATGGATACCTTACATAAAAAAGAACCGATATTAAATCGATTCTAAAATGTTTTATTCTACTACTTCTTCTTGAACTTCATGCCATTTTCTACCATATACTAACGATACGATATTAATTAGCGCGAACACTAACATTAAAATTGTCCACTTATCCACTAATTGCATCGGTGTACTCATATCTTCTGTCAACACAAACACAATAATAGATACAAGTGCCACTATTGCTGAAACTACTTTCCAAGATTTACGACGTTTCATAATTTCTATTTCTTCTTCCTCATCTTCTTTTTTAGATTTTGATAGGATTAAGAAAATAGCTGTCAACATTCCCACAATACTTGCGATTAGATTAATCAATGCCCAAGCATTTGAATTACCACCTACCTCTGGCGTTTCATCATCAACGATGATTGCCTCTGTAGTTCCACCTTGCTCTGGTGTTGATTGATCGGTAATCGTTTGAGTTGAAGTCGTTGATGAACTTGGTGTAGAAGTTGTTGCTGCTGGTGTAGAAGTCGTTGTCGTTGTAGTTACAACAGTCGTTGTTGGATCATCTGGAATAATAATCGTAATGACTTCATTAACTCGTCCATTTTCATATTCAAACTCATAGTTTTCTACAAGTGCATCTACATTGTATTTCGCTAATGGAGTTAAGGTATTTCCACTACGAGTAATCTCTACATCAATCCCTAAGCTTGATAAAGTCACATTTAGATCTTTACCTACTAAACCTCTTGTCTTAAATCCGAGTGGATTTGGCAATGATTGATTTGCAGCGATCGTGTAACTATCAGCTATAATTGTTAATGTTGCAGGCTCTACTGTTAATTCATTTCCTGAAACAGTTAATTTTACACTTCTATATTCTTGTGGATATTGTACTTCATAAGTGAAAGAAGTTGTACCTACATCTGTTTGTTCAACATCTTCTTCAACAATACTCACTGTTGAACCGGTTGGAATTACTTCTTTAAGATACTCTTGAAGCATTGCTTGCGTCACCTCATATGCTGCTCCTTTATAAGTAACAACGTTTTTGTATGTTGGCAATTCTTCTACCCAGTTAGCACTTACTAATAGGTTTCCAGTTGTTCCTTTATTCAGTGTTGTTACAAAATCTTGCTCACTGATATTAGCTAAATTTCCCAAGTTAGCTGTTACTAGTGTTACATCCCAGCCTATGAAAGTATAACCTTCTTTAGTTGGGTTAATGAAGCTAAATTCATCTTCAATCGTATACACTGTTGGATTTTGACTTGCTACAGACCCACCATCTAAATCATAAATGATGTTAAAGTCTACTAATGCCCAATTAGCAACTAATTCTAGATCGTTAGTTAATAATGGTAATTCATTAGTAATATCGTTTGCAACATCTGTTGTTGTAGGATGATATTTTACATCTTGATCAATTACATTACCATTGGCATTACTTAGTGACCAATAAGCAAATTTATATCCTTCATTTGGTGCAACAAATAAATTAGTTGCTGCTATAGATGGAGCTGTGTTATACGTAAATGGTTGTTGGATTGTCGTATCTTTTACAGCGTTAGCAGCTGTACTTAAAGTACCTGCAAACCCATTAAAATTGTATCCTGGTTCATAAATTACATTGTAAGTACCTGCAATATATTGTGCCACCATTGTTGTTTTAATATGGTTAAAAGTTAAGGTTTCCCCTGCATCAAATTGACCAATTAATTGCCCATTTTGATAAGCATTCCAGTGACTAAACACATGTCCTGTTGGTGCATTAAAGCTTGAATTTTCTGCTGCTACATTAGCACCATAGATATCTAATGATGTCGTGGTATTTGTTCCAGTCCCTAAACCTTTATCGTAGACAATATCATATTTTTCAACTGCATATAATTGATAATTATCACTTATAGCAGTTGTATCAGTAAATGTTACTGCATTTCTACTAACATCTACCCATCCTGCAAAATAAGTTTCGTTTGCTGTTCCTACTTTTAAAGACTGTGTAGCTGCTGAAGTAGCAATGAATGATAATGGTGAATTTTTAGTAATTGTTTCTGTGTGTAGTAATGTTGTTTTATCTGAATCATAATATTCAACTGTTACATTTTGTTGCTTATCTAATAAAACTCCATCAACATGATAAGTTTTAATATAACGTGTTCCATTATCTGATGCTCCACTTGTTTTAATTATATAGTACCATTCAATTTCAAATTGATATAAAGGACTATTTTCAATTGCTTTAATTTGTTGTGCTAGAGCATCCGCATCGGTAGCAGTAAACAGTACATTTCCATCTTTATCAGTAAGTGAAAGTAAAGACTTTCTATGAGCATCAGTACCATTTATTGCCATATCGTACATCACATCATAAGCATCCCAATCAGCATTACTAGAAAATGATGTAGCTGCACCTTTATAATATTCTGCTTCAATATCCACAAAGACTTGATTACCAAGGTATTTATTTACCTCTTCAGCACCGATAATTTTTTTGTTGGCATCTAAATAGGCAATACCTTCTTCAGAAATCAAACCTGCACCAAGAGCATTATAATATTGATTTTCTAGTCCACCTTGTGTACTTGAACTTTCATTTGGAAGTAAAACATGTAATGAAACTTTGTCGCTAGAGTAACCAGGATAATCTACTGGTTGCTCATTATTTTGTTGTACTAAACTTTGTTGTTGAATAGCAGGCTCAGCTGCTTTTACAGGCGATGATGATTTTACTAAAGTATAAGTATATTGTGTACTATACGGTACACCTGCTTTTACAAATTGGATTTCGATTACATAAGTATTATCCACAGATAAGTTATCTGTAGGTATCTCGAAAGCACTCTGACCATTAATATCTTTCATAGTTAAATCATAGCCTTGTAATTTAATACTTTTTATTTCTACATTATCAGCAGCCTTAGCATTTACAGTAAGGGCAACACCGCTATTTGTATCGCTATTTGAAATTTCAGGGTTTAATGCGCCTACTAATCCTGCACCAACAGATACTGTTAAGCTATGCGTTTCTACTAAAGCTTCTTCACTCTCTAATTCCGTTGGCTCTGGACTTGGAGTTGCTATCTGTGTTTTAGGTAAAGTATACGTAATTACAACATCAACTGATGCTGCTTCTTTTGTAGTATATGTAGCGTTAGAGCCGATAACTTCTTTTTCTGGAGTTGTTATGCTCACTACTACTGCATCTGCATGAAGAGCTGTAGCGCTAATATCAATTATTTCTGTGCCATCCTTTAATGCTGACGTTGTTTCTACTAGAATATCACTATTCCCTGAAGTACTATTATCCTCAGCCAATACATTAGTTGGTGCACTTATGCATCCTATAATTAGAGTCATTAAGACTAAAATTGTAAGAAAACGGTTTAATAATTTATGCACTCTTGTTTTTCTAAAACGATTCATAGTTCTACCATCTCTTTCTTTATATGACTTAAGATATCATAATTTTGTTAATTATCAGTTACATTTTAATAAATATTGACTATAAGCATTATAATTGAGTTAATTTTCGGTTACATCTTAAAAAAATTTGTTTTTTACTTAAAAAATATCTTACCTATTGTTATTTAAATTATGTCGTGTTGTGAATATCATTATAACAGTTTACGGTGTGTGTAGTAGCTATAACAGAAATGTAGTTTTGTTCATAGCTGATAATTTTATATTTTCATCTATAATTCTCATGTTATTAGCATCATTTAATGCACACCCATTCTATTTCTTATTGTTGATTTGCTCAGTGCTACTTTATCTTTTTGTATTTTTGCATACTATATTTTGGTGAAAACTCACTATGATACTTACAGTTTCATTTTCAATGTGATAAACTATGGTATCACTTAATTGTATTTTATTCATACGTAAGTAACTCGAAAGCTTTTCTTGTATCCTTAGACTATCTTGGAAGAATTATATAACAAAAAGCAGACTATATTTCAAGTCTGCCAAAAGTATATGAGAATAATCTGTACCAATTGAAGGTCCTGCACATTTTGTTTTATTTTTTAGAAACTAACTCAAAGATTTTCAACTTTCTCATTAGTCATAGCATCAATAAAACTATATTTTAGACAAAACCCTTTGTTTTCTTTTTATCAATATACATGTTTTTATCAGCAATGGTCATCACATCTTGTAGCGATTCCCCATCTGTTGGATAAGCCGCAACACCTACACTTGCAGAAACTTTAGCAGTATCCCCTTTGAATACGAATTCTTCTGCTGTAGCATTCTTAATTCTTCCAATCACATTTTTTGTTGCACTTTCGTCAAGTTCAGTTTCTATAACTACGGCAAACTCATCTCCCCCAAGCCGGAATATGCATGTTTGTTCTCTAAATGATGCCTGTAAACGTTTTGCATATTCAATTAAAACATAATCTCCCATTTCATGACTAAAATTATCATTGATAGGTTTAAAATCATTTAAATCAATATAAAATAACGTATATTGTTTATTTTTAATTATCACTTCATTTAAATATTTACGATTATACAGTTTTGTTAGCGGGTCACAATAAATCTCTTTTTTCATTTGTTTTTGTTTATTGATAAAAAGATATACTACTACATAACAAAACATAAACGTTATAAATGAGCCAAAAAAAACAGCAGGAATTGTTATATTTTTATTTGTTATAGATACTGCATCATAAAGGGATAAAACCCACTCGCTTCCACCCATGGAAAATGTGTATTTTTTTGCCATACTCTCATCAAAGTTGTCAGTTTCATAAAGTGATATAATTTCTCCGTTGTAATTTGAATGTAACGTAAACTCATAACCGATAAGATGTAATTGATTAATAGCTATTTCACTTTCAAGCATAAGAACAGGGTTTATAGCAACTGCTGTAAATCCCCAAAATTCATCGCCTAAATAAATTGGATTTCGAATGACAATCCCTACTCTTCCTGAAGGTAAAATAACTGGTCCTGAGGTCATCGTTTTGTTTGTATCACGTGCAATCATCGCATCTTTTCCACCAAGCTCATCCTCATATATATTATGTCCGACAATTTGTGAATTTTGCTCATATGGATAAGCATATGTGTTTATTCCATCAGGGATATAGCTTATACCATACATATAATCATCGTCAAAAAAAGATGCAGCCAAATTATCAAACTCCATTTCTGTGAGTTCCCCATCTGCAAAACTTACTAGCGATTCTATAGTTTGAGTAGGTTCAATCACTCTTTCAAAAAACGATTGTATGCGTTCTGTATAAATAGTTGAAATAAGTTCTGTATTCGAATGTATTTGAAAATTCATAGTTTGAAAAGTATAGGCAGATATACTTATACTAATAAGTAGCAAAATCGGAATTACAATTTTTTTAATATCCATCCAATATTCTCCCAATTATATAATTTTTATGAACTACTTAACACGTTCTGTTAATTTAATAATATGCCAACTATTTGATTAATGCAATATATATGATATTTACATATAGTAACTATGCATTTTTTTCTACTTTGACCTAAAAAGCTCTAACCTCTTATAAAATAAGGATTGCTATTATTCATGACATAGTAAAACTCTTGCTTCAACATGTATAGTGAATTTCCTTTAAAAATAAAACAGCATTGAAATTTTTTCTTTGATCATTACTTTTAGCAAAGTTCTAGTACTATTGATACTTGTAGCTTTTAAAAATACTCTCTGATATCTCATTTAAGTTCTTTCTTTTAGCCATAAAATTCATTATATAGCTTCGAAATTGCACAAAAAATTCGATATTTATCGATTCCGTATGTTATGTTATTTTTAGTAAACCCCGAGACTAATAAAATTGCCTACGAATAAAATCAACTTTTTTGATTTAATTCTTCATATTAATATGCAATTACAAAACATATTCTAATTGTATATCATAAGGCTCACTACTTGCGATTTCATTTTGAATTTCTGTAGCAAATACACAACCTAAAGCCTTATATGCCTCTTGAGTTTCCTTAGCAGAGTTTGCTGAAATATAGATTTTTTTTAGCGGTAATTTTCGTGCTTCATCACAAATAAGATTAAATAATTTTTTACCGATACCCTGATTTCTAAACTCATTTGATACATGAAACATTATTAATTCTATATACTGTTTTTTACTTCCTAAAAATTTGGTTCCTAAATATGCAAATCCAATCACTTGTGAGTTATGTCTTGCACAATATCCTATACTCCCTTGATTAACTGCATTAATTAGGTCTTGAGCTTTTTGACGTAACTGAATGTTATTCCAGGTTTCAACAAATGATTCCTCTTTATAAAGATAAGAACCATTATCTAATCGTAAATTAATCTTCGATTCTTGATAACGATTATATTTATCAAGAGATGTTATTTCAAAGTTTTCTATTGTGATTTTTTCGAAAGTTATATCATTTTGAAAATTCTTCATATCGCTATCTATCTCCAGATTGTATCTATTCCCAAATATTTGAACTGTATTTTAGTGCATTAATTATGATACTTAATAATGAAGATGGCATCTAAAGCCTTCAATAATCTAATTCTATTTGTTTTTATTTATTTTTTTCATAACATATTTTATCCCAAAACTACTTCCTACTACTTCCAATGTGAATAATCCATTTATTTGAATGCTCGTATACCACGGTGCTGAGTGCATCATATATAAATCGGGATTGCTATAGTAGTGAGCAGTTAAATATACACAATGAGCAATATATACTCCAATAAATACACCAAATCAAATATTAATTAAATTGTTTAATTTTTTCACTCCCACATCTTTATTCGAATACCTTAATTTTTACTCATTATTTTTCTATTAAACACCACTTGTTACGTTATTTTGCACAATAACTGTATACCAATTTTTTATAGTTTTATTCAGCCTTACCAACATTAAGTCCTAAATCTATCCATTTGTTTACATCGCCATTGCCAGACCACGATGCCAGCACTATCTCGCCTGTAGAAGTATTAATATGAAAAGCAAGTGCAGCTTCTTTAGCTAAGTCGGATTGACACTCGCCTATAAAAGCCGAATAACCACTAGTGATATATGCATTTTTGCTTAATTCTATACCTAAAATAGATATTATTTCCTCAGCATATGCTTTTATTATAGCATCATCTGTTAAAGGTTTTAGCTCGCCTGCATCTTTAAATGAAGATTCTCTCGCCGGTTCTCGCACTAAAATTAAGCCTTCATAATTATATCTTTCTGCATCCGCACCAGCTGTCCACAAAACCTCAACATAATGTCCCGGCGGTACCTTGCTAGACAGAGAAATTATGCTTAAAGTCGCAGCATCAACAAGAGTAGTTGCGACTTGTAAATCTTTCGATCTTTTTGCATCTTCGACAAATCTTAAATATTGAGGCGCAAGCACAGCTGAAAGCACTGCGATAATTGCAACAACGATAATTAATTCAACTAACGTAAACCCTTTGTTGCAACCTCCTGCATAAGATTTCTCAAACCTTTTCTTGATAAATATTGGCGACATCTAAATAACTCCTATTCATTATTATATAAATTTTACGAACTAATTAGTAAGTTCTCTATTTTAAATACTACAATAAATGCAAGATTGAGTCAACAATAGACAGTACTTGTATATAATTGTTGCCCATTTATTTTTTATATGGTGTTTCTCTTACTAATTGATAATTTTCGTATGACTTTGTAGATATGTTTTCCAAATTTTGAAATTCTTTTAAAATGGGATTTTCAACAAGGAAGTGTTGTCTTTAATACATATCTACAGCATAAACATTTCTTTAATAAGCTCAAAATTTAAACAAAGTTCTTTTAGCCATAAAAAAGCTCCAAACCCACATAAATAAAGGGTTAAGAACTATTTAACGCGATGTAGTAGGACTACCGTTTCAACATGAGTAGTCATTGGAAACATATCTACAGGTTGTACATATTTAATTTTATATGATTTAGATAGTAATGAACAATCTCTAGCTAACGTTGCAGGATTGCATGAAACATAGACTAATCTACTTGGATTCATTTTTTGTAGGGCTTCAATAGTTGCGACATCCAACCCTTTACGCGGAGGATCAACAATTGCTACATCAATTGATGTGTTTTGATCAGCTAAAATTTGGGTACACTTCCCTGCATCACCACAAATAAATTCAATGTTGTTTACATTGTTAGCTTTCGCATTTATTTTTGCATCTTCTACAGCACTTGCAACAATTTCTATTCCAATTACTTTTCGGGCATACTTTGCTGCAAATATCCCAATTGTGCCAGTTCCGCAATATACATCAGCCACCACATCATCTTTTGTTATGTTAGCTAATTCAATTGCTTTATTGTATAACACTTTTGTTTGAATTGGGTTTATTTGGTAAAATGATTTACTTGATATATTAAATATGCAATCATCCAGGGTTTCTTTAATTGTTTTGTTTTTATATAATACTACCTCTTCATTTCCTAATATAACATTATCTTCACGCGTGTTAATGTTGACTAGTATGCTTTGACACTGTGGAAAACTTTGCACACATTTGTCCACAATTTTGTCCACATTCTTAAATGGGTACTCTTTTACAACAAAAACTAACATTAATTCATTTGTATTGTGCGCATGTTTTATTAATAAATGTCTAAAAAATTGCGCACAATCTTCCTCAATTAACCAATGTTTAAATTGAGAAATAATTTCATTTTGAAGTTTAGTTTGCACAATACAGTAATCATACTCAACAATATCATGACTGTATTTTCTATAAAACCCAATCTTTAATTCTCCATTATTGTATTGAATTGGTACTTGTACTTTATTTCTATATTCAAAAGGATTTTCCATTCCCAAACAATGTTGTGTATCCACGTCAATTTTTCCTATTCTTTGCATACAATCCTTGACATGTTTTTGCTTATAAATTAATTGGCTTTCATAATTCATATGTTGTAGCTGGCAGCCACCACATTTTTTATATACGCTGCAAGGTGGATTAACTCTGCTTTTGCTTTTTTCAATAAAATTTTTGACAATAGCAAATCCATAATTTTTCTTTAGTGAAACCACATGGGCTTCTATGACTTCATCAGGTAAGCAATCTTTAACAAAAAAACAAAACCCTTCATGCTTCACTATACCTAAACCATCTTCATTAATATCTGTACAAGTTCCTATAAAACGATCATTTTTCTTCAACATATTAAAAAGAGCGCATTATCTACGCTCTATTCACCACCTTCATCAATGACACCATCATCTTCCCCACCAACAGTAAGTTCATCCTCATCTGGAGTTGGTTGTGGATTACGTTTTGCCTCAAGCTCATCTAGTATTTGTTGAGCAAATTCAGCATCTTTTGGTTGTGATGAAACATCAACAACCTTGTCTGGATTGGATGATGATTTTGAAGTAATTACATAATCAAATTCATCCGATTCTCTATTCTCATTTAAATCAAATACGTGAACTTCTAAATCATACATGCTTTTTGCATCTGTGCGAGTAAAAAAAGTACTTACAGGTAACTCTGCAATTACTGCATTATATGCAATTTCAGACACACTTTGAACATCTTCAAGTGTTGCAGAATCTTCCATATCTACATATACACGAAGTGTAGCCGTTTTTAATATAACTTCTACATCTTCTATATTACTTCCAGTAATTGATTCTACAATCGCATCCATATTTTGGTCTGTGATAGCTGGATTTAAATCATCATCGAAACGATCTCCTGAAAGAATCTTACCTGTATCCAGTGAAGCACTTAGTAAAATAAATCCAAGTATTGCAAATGGAATAGCAATAACAACTAACCCTGCAATAATTAGCTTTGTTGCTTTATCCATTTTTTTAGTTTTTCTTTTAGAGGTTTTTGTTTCCTCAGTATTCTTTTGTGTTTTCTTTACATTTTTTTGTGACATATGATCACTCCTAACATACCTATTCTATCAATTTTATACAAAAAGTTCAATTAACTTCTTTTTTTTGCATCTTCCCATAACAGTAGCTTATCTTTTATTACAAAATAAGCCTTCTTTGCTAAAAGCGCACATGGTTCGTCTGTAAATGAGTCAGAATAAAATTCATCAACTTCTGCATCTTTAAAAACTTCTTTAAATCTTTCCACTTTTCTTTGCCCATGGCAATTCACTTTATCAATATGAAGCCCTGTTTTTGTATCAATTAATGATGCCATCGCTTGAATGTTTAACCTTTTACAAATGGGAATAATCAAGAATTCTGGGGAAGCAGAAATAACTAAATCATCATGTTTTTGCTGCTTTAAATAAAATTCTTTTATTTTATGTTCATGCTTATCCCAAAAATCATTAACCCAACCACTTAAATCATCGACGCTTACCAACATCTTATAGACAGTTTCTTTAAATTGTTCTTTACGAATTGATTTTGTAATATACTTGAAAAATGCGATTATTTGTGATGGTGTATATTTAATTAAACTTGGTTTTCTTGTTAAACAATATTTATAAAAATCAAGGGTACAATCTCCATCATAAATAGTTTTATCAAAATCGTATACATTCATACATTAACCTTCATCAATAACTTCGAGTACTTTGCTCTTATTTTGACGACTTCCTTTCCCATTTATTTAAGTAAATTATCTTTTCAGCAAGTGAAATAACCATGCATAGAAATCAACATTATACTTCCTTACAGTGCGATAATAGCGGTGCTTTAATCCTGGCATTGTTTTTAAATATTTGTTTTTATGCCAATTTGGATATGATTCATTCAGTAAATCCCATCCCATATGTATCGTTTCTTTTCGTACCTTTGAATTTTTTATTTGTGCACTTCGTAAAAATGAGTTTCCCAAGAAAAACTTAATATGAATATACTCTAATTCATCATGATATTCTTTTTCAAATCCTCTTTTTTTAAATTCTTCTTGAATCACTTTAAATACATGACACATATGTTGCACATTTTGATTGTTGTTATGTGTAATTGAACCTTGCCTTTGATAATAATTTACAAATGCTTCATCAACAAACTCAATCTTTTTAACAAGTGGCGCTAAGCAATACAAGAAACATGCATCTTCATAACGATATCCAGTAGGAAATGAAAGATTGCACTCTCGTATAAATGACGTTCTATAAATCTTGTTCCATAGTGTTGCGAACAAATGAACCATCATTTCCTTTCCGCCTTGATAAGGCCCTTCTTTTTCAACTCTTGAAGGTTGACTGTCATACACCCAATTGAAATTTGATACAACAACTTGTGCATCTGTTTCATCTGCCTTACTAACCATTTTTTCATACATTGCAAAACTTGCAGTATCATCACTGTCTAAAAACCCGAAGTATTCAGTATCCACACGTTGTAATGCAAAGTTTCTTGTATCAGCAATACCACCATTCTCTTTTTTGTAAGCTTTTATTTGTGGATACCTTAAAACATAGTCATCAATAATTGCTTGAGAATTATCTTTTGTTCCATCATTAATTACCATAATTTCCAGTTCTTTATATGTTTGATTAACTAGACTATCCAGTGTAGCAGCTAAATATTTTTCCACATTATAAACTGGAACAATAATTGTTAATCTAGCCATTTTTTATCCATCCTTGCGTATGCACTGCGGATTTTAGTTAATAAAATCCCTACTATAAACGCCATAAACATTGTAGTTAAAAATTCATCCATTGTATGCCCACTGGTATAACCTGCACCAAGTCCCATCACTACTACCATTGCATAAGTTAACACATCCAGTTTAAATAATTCTTTCCATTTATAAAGCACAAGAAGTGCGCCCATTAATACCACAAGTATCCATGGCGCCATTGTTAATGCCACACCTAAATATCCCAATGTATATGTCTGTTGAATAAAGTCTTGTTCTAATACAATAGAACCATTCATAAACGTTGAATATCCAAACCCAAAGTATCGTTGAGTTGGATTCAATACTTTCCATTTTTCATTGAAGAAGATTGTTTGAATCTGTCTTCCACTAACACGCTCTTCAACTTCATAATTAAATATCATATTACACCAAAAATATGGATCATGTTTGTAGTGATACCAATCGGCATAATACATAGATGGAATTGATGTTGCATATTTTGCACGTATTCCATACTCCTCAAATTGGAAAATATAAAAATGATTAAACTCTGTCGTTCCTGGAATTAATGGCTCTCCAGAATTAAACGCATCTCGTCCTTCATTAGCTGCTCCGTTGTTAACGAGTGCTAGGTCATTTTTGGCATCAATTTGTTGATTAATCACTGCTGGTGAATGTGGAATAATTAAACTACAGATTATACCAACTGCAACTGTAAAAATAATTACAAACATTTTAAATTCAGTGTTCTTCATAATTAATGTATCAAAAATATAAAGAACTATGAATGCTCCTGCTACTATTATTGTTCCAAATGTTGCCACCCGAGTAGATAAAATAATCATTGAAATACTTTGAATAAAAATCAGACTTCCAAGGTATACTTTTTCTTTATTAGTTTTCGCTTTTGAAAAAAACAGATACATTATTGGAAGAATCATAAACATTAAAATTCCAATAGTATTTCCTTCATAAAAGAAAAACTTTGATGCGAGTAATCTTGGATGATAACTATCATAAATGTTGTTAAACCAACTAAATATATTTGCAACAGTCATCCCTTCATATGTAGAAATACCAAATACAAATAAATTACTAAGTAAAATGCTTATTCCAATAAATGCAGATAACATAACTAAAATATTTTTGATAATATTTTCTTTAAAATTCATCTGATAAATCATATACATTACTCCATATGGCATGACCAATGTAGCAATGTATGTTAATTCATCAAACAAACTGAATCTAAAATTTGATGTCAAATACAAGTCATCATAAATTTCAACAGCTTGTTGACAGTGAATATAAAACCATGCAAATAAAGCTACACCATAAATTGTAGCGAAAAGTAATGTTTTTTCTTTGTGTTTATCCCTTTGATAAAATGTCCATAAAATTAGTAATGGAATAACTACAAACCGTATAATTGTAGATAATCTTGGAATTCCAAATTGAGATAAAAAGTCATAAGCTAAGTAATCCATATCAATTAAAGGTTGAGAAACAATTAATAGTATTACTGCAATATTTAATGCACTTGTATTGTTTAATAACGATATAATTTTCTTCATGTTTTCTCCTCCTTTACTTTCCGACATCATGACTAAATGTCACTATAGCTTCTTCATTGATTCCATAATATTTTTTAAATACTTCAAAATGATAATCATCACCAAACTCAATATCTGCTGAATGAACTAAACCTTCTGGCATCCGAGGAATCCAAACATTTAAGTCTTCTGGATGATCAACATAGTATTCTATAATTTCCATTCGTTGTTCATCTTTTAAGTCTACAAGATGATACTTAGCCATTAAATCTTCATATTTGATGTGAATAAAATATAGCAACATTAAGCTAAACACAACTTGGTATTTAATATCAATCTTCAACTTAGAAATTAAATACAATGTAAGTACGAAAATAAAATACACAGTGTATAAGCTTGATCTTGATCCAAAAATTGGTGATATCATCATTACCATATTCGCACTTCCTGCAATCATCATATAAAACATACTCTCAGCACGTTCTTGTTTTGTCTCAAAAATTTTGTAAAGTGTAACTAATGTCCCCACAATATAGACAATATAAAATAAACTTAATATCCATAGTGTACTACTCGTGTATTCTAAATCAAAAAACACAAGTAAAATATTAACCTGCAATACATTATAAATTTTTTCAGCTATGTTAATAAACAAAGCGATTAATTGTATAAGAAAATAACAATAAAATTCAAACTTCTTTGTCTTGATTGCTTTTATTAGTGTAGTAATTGCAAGAACAGTACTAAACGCTATCATCATGGTTTGATTATTAACAAATGTCATTCTCAAGAAATTTTCCCAGTTTAAAGCAATTTGACCAAATAATCCTAATTCTATAAAAGCACTATGCTCATTCATTGTACGATAAGCAGCACCCGGGGATAAGCGTATTAAACATACTCCAATAAGTGAAATAATCAAAATACTTAAAAATGGATGTTTCCATGATTTAGTATAATAAACAATATAGCCCATCATCAATATATTTCCAACAAGTAATACTGCAGCAATGTTCTCCATTGATAAACAGATGATAAAATTTAATACACAACAAATAATTAAGTTAAATGCTTTAAGTTGCTTACTTTCTAGAACTACTGGCTTAATTAAATTAAGATAAATTAAGAATAATACAAGTGGTATTACATAAGTTGTTCCCATTAACCATGAGTATGTTTCTACTCTTAATACTTGATCAACACTAAACATCAAAGCAATTAATGCCAACCCACATAAAATAGTATTTTTTTTAGCAACTAATTTAATAATTACACAAAAAAGTACCGCAAATAAAATTGGGTTAAAAACATTCCAAAGTTCTTTGTTTGGAGCCATTAAAAAACCATAGAGCTCCGAAAAAAAGCGACCTGACCACGTAAAATAAAATGTCCACGCTCTTTCAAATGCAGATTCATTATTTAAATTGAGTGCGTATCCCCAATCATCTCCTGCAAGTGGTACACTTTCGGAGATTGTTGCCATGATTTTATACACAAAATATGCACCAAGATAGACCAAGTATTGGCTCATTTTCTTCATGTTCTCCATAAAGCACCACCTTTCATTTAGGATAATATGTCATTAAACTTCTTCAAAATTTCTTCGTTAGGGTAATCGTATGAAGCTAACGCTTCCTTCATTTTACTTAAATTTTGTGGATTCGACAAGGCTTTAACGACACCTTCATTTAAAGCTTCTTGAGTATTTTCTACAATGAAACCATGATGTTCTTCAATAATTTGCTCATCAATTCCTGCTACACGTGTAGATAAAACTGGTGTTCCAGCAAGTAGTGACTCATTTACTATAGTCGCAAATCCCTCATAAAGTGATGGTAGCACGAATAAATCACATTTTCTTACATCTGCATATGGATTGCTTTTCACTCCCATAAACATCACTTTATCCAATTTATTCTTTTTTACATATTCCTTTAACATTTCTTCTTCTTCTCCACCACCAATTAAATACAAGTGGTGCTCAATTCCCTTTGAAAGTGCATATTCATGTGCCTTAATTAAACGCAATGTTGCCTTTTGTGGGTGAAAACGAACCACAGTTATTACATTGAGTGATTCTGTTTGTATTTCGCTTTCAACTTTAATACCCTTTTTTACTTTATCAATATCCATTAAATTATGAACACTAAGTCCTGCACTTTTAAGTTCGAAAACATCCTCATAGGCACGCATCGCCTGCTTAGAATCAGCGACATTTAAATCAATAAATCTCAAAGCCTCTTTAATTAATTTCATATGATTTACTGAATAATTGCATACACTATAATCTGTCAAAACCCAATTTATTTTTTTTAGACTATCGCCGTATGCTGTAAATACCGTACAAAATCCTTCCTTTGCAGCAAGCTCAACATCATATTGCTTGTTTAGCATCTTTTTTCTTTCTTTTTTTATTTTATTTTTTATTAATCCTGTTTTCATATAAAAAATTAAAATTGTTTTTTTAATCAACCCTTTAATATCTTTTTTAGCAAGTATTTCTTGAATTGGTCGATCAATCGTATCAAAAAATGATGTACCTTCTAGTACATGAACATAATTTGGAATATCACTTAACAGATCCCCAGTTTTATGCAAAACTAAAAGATCGATATCATATTTGTTTTCATCTAAATTTTTCATTAATGTATTTAATACTCTGGCAACGCCCCCCATCGCCATTTCATCATTAACAAATAAAATTTTTCTTTTAGCGACCATAAAGCTTCAACACCCACTTCCACTGCTTCATTTCGAGTAATTTATAAATAACTTTTTTCTTAATGCTTAATTTCTTAAATATTTCATCTTGTTTATAATTAGGATAAACTCGTTTTAGATGGTCCATATTTAAGCTTAAATATTTGGCACATAGTGAAACATCATCAAAATCCTTAATTCGAAGTGTAGTCAAATCCAAGCCATGGATAATAAAACAATGTTTCATTTCTTTGATAGCTAAAGATTGTAGTGGCTCTTCTATTGAAGCAGTTATGTAATCAATAACTCTTTCGATAGCTTTATAAATATCAAAAATTTTCTCATTAGCGCTATGGGCAATCGATCCGCTTCTTTGATAATAAAAATACATTGCCTCATTGACTTTCGTTATTTTGTTTGCTTTACAAAGCACAATAGGTACCGTAGCTAAATCTTCATACCAAAGTCCGTGAGCGAAATCAATATCATTAAATAATTCAACTTTAAATAACTTATTGCATGCGCTGTTATTCATTCGAATTAAACTTGGATTACTTAATACACTTCCAGTAGTAAACTCTCCACCTGAAGCAAATATTCGTCTTTTGTCATCATAAAAATATTCCATGTCACACACCACAACATCACTTGATGTTGCAATTGCACAATTGATTAGTCTTTCACACATATTGCAAGATACATAATCATCGCTATCAATAAACAAGACATATTCTCCAGTGCAATGTTTTAATCCAAAGTTTCTTGCACTTGATAAGCCTCCATTTTCTTTTTGAAGGCAGCGTATTCGATGTTCCTCTTTAGAGAGATCCTTCATAATTTCAAACGAGTTATCTGTTGAACCATCATCAACTAGTAAAATTTCGATGTTGCTGTAGGTTTGTGATGTAAGGGAATCAACACAACGTTTCAAATAAGGTGCAACATTGTAAATAGGAACTACAATACTAACTTTAATCATGCTGTACCTCCTTACTATGTTTATGGCTCACCATAGAAATAAAGCGTACACACAATTTTCTAAATGAACGATAAGAACTCATATAAACAATTGTCATCATAACAGTCACAAAAATCCCTAAGATGATTGCTGATATAAAGAAATTAATCATCCCACTGGATACATAAAATGTCTGCCATAATAGATAACTTACCATTCCAACTATAATAGCGACAGCTAAACGTGTGAATACCATTCTGTAGTAAAATGTAAAATTGATATGATAAACTCTTTTATAAACAAGAATTGGATTATATAGGAAATCAATGATCCAATTACACACACACGTTGCAAACAAGATACCTACAAATCCGAAGTTTTGCACAAGGAAAATAGATAAAATTATTTTAGTTATCGCTAATAAATAAGCATTGTTTTTTGCTTCTTTAAATAAGCCATTTGCATCTCTTGATATAATGATTGGTTCACGCATAGTTAAATAAAATATATTAATTGAAAACAACAGTGCCAGTAGCAATGAAACATGATAAATATCCGGTTGTCCTAACCAATAAAGCACAAATTCTGGCATGACTACGAAAATACAAATGGAAATAATTGAAGCAATGAAAATTGCAAAATTAAAAAATTCGCAGAAAATATCATAGGCACTTTCGCCTTTATCATTAAATAAATTACCAAAACTATTAATTGGTGAAGTTATTGCACTATTGATTATTTTAGAAACTGAATCAGTTAAATAAGAATAATTTCCAAATATACTCACAGAAGTATAACCCATAAAATATGAAATCACGATATTATCTGTATTCGTTGTCGCTAATGTCGCCAATCGCTGAATAACAGTGTAACGAGCATTTTTGAAAAACTGCTTATCTACTTCTTCTGTTTTACATCGTTCATTTAGCCAAGGATAGGCTTTAAGTGCCACCTTCCTTGCAATCAAATTGGCAATGAACACTTGAAGTCCTTCAATGATAAAAATAACATAGTACGGTGCTTTTAAGTAAATAGCTGCAATCATAATAACCATGCGCAGCACCACAATACCTTGTATCCAAATATTAATTTTGTACTCTTTTTGATCTGCAATAATTACAAAATTAGGCCCCATCAAGAAATAAGATAAGCCAAATGGAAGTGCAGCAACTAAAAACATCAATGAAGTTTCTGCATATGAAAGTGGTGATTCTTGTAACATTGGAAAAAACATAGCAATAATGAACCCTAGTGCAAGCACAATAAATCCAGTTGTCTTAAATATTTTTTGTGCTCCACGATAAATTGCTCTTACTTTTGCATGATCATTTTCTGCAAGTGGTTTAAACAATAACTGCCTAAATGCCAATGAGTAGGCTAATTCACAAATATTTAAAAAAGTAATAATATTCATCATTGCAAGTTGCAGACCATTTAAATCACTACCATACAAATCAATGAACATCCTAACTTTAATAAATCCAAACAACGGCAAAAGAATGCTTGAGATTGCACTAACTAAAAAGTTATAAACCGAATATCGTGTACGCATTTCTTTCACCTCACTTAATTATTTTTTGATACAATTTGCAAGTTAATTTATTATTTGTCATTAAAAAAAATTTATTTTTAAGTGACAATCTTTCAATATAACGGTTTTTTTTCCAATTTGGAAAAAACTCATTCATGCATGCATTGGATTCATCGTATAGACTCTCTAATGAGCTTGAACGCATAAAACGAAACATCCCATATAAACGACAGTGTTCAATGTGAAGATACTCCAATTCATCATAAAATTTATTAGTAAAACCAGCTTCACTAAATTTTTCTCGTACAGTTTTTAATACCGTGAAAATTTCTTTAACACGATTGTCTTGCTTCGCGGACATGATTGATCCTGATCGTTGCCTATAATAAAATAGCACTTCATTGATATACCCAATTTTTTCCGTGCTCGCAAATAACGGTGCACTTACAGGAATATCTTCATACCAGGTTCCTACTGGGTATTTATTTCCTAACTCGGTAAAATAATCAGCTTTGTAAATTTTATTCCATGCGAACATGGGTGATAAAAGTGCACGTTTTGATACAGACTCAAAAACGCCATCACTTAAGCCTTTCATTACCCAGCTATTTATGTTTTCTTCTTCATAAAAATATTCAATGTCACTTACTACGACATCATAACCTTCATCCATTTTAGAAACTAACTTTTCATAACAGCTTTCACTTACATAATCATCACTATCTAAAAAAGCAATATACTCTCCTTTTACATAAGGAATCGCAAAATTGCGTGCGTCAGATAATCCTCCATTTTGTTTTTGTAAGGAAACAATTTTATTTGGATATTGATTAACAAATTCATCAATAATATCTTGTGAATTATCTGTACAACCATCATTAACTACAAGCACTTCAAAATCAGTCAATGTTTGTTTCATTAAAGAAGAAAGACACTCTTTTAAATACTTTTCTACATTATATACAGGTACAATAATTGAAAGTTTCATGACGTCCTCCTTTTTATCCTAATAAGTATAGCATATTTCTAATTACTTTGCTTTTTCTTTGTTATGAACACCCAACAAACAGAGCATAGAACACTGAAAACTGAAAGTACGAGTCCTAATTTGAGCCCTGTCGGAACATATGAAAGAACAATTTCATTTTCTCCAGGATTTAAAGCAATCTTTAAAAATGTGCTTTCATATTGCTCAATCTTAGTTGGCACACCATTCACTGTACAAGTCCAACCCTCATCATAGGGATAAGTTACAATTAAATCTTTTACTTCATTTAATTCTACATTCATTGTGATTGTATCCAAATGACGTGAAAATTCAACTTCTGGCTCATTATGTAGTTGAGTGCTTAAATCTTTTAAAACATCTAAATCTAAGCTATAAAAATAAGCATCAGTAAATCTTAAGTATTCTCCAGTTAAAATGCATTCCACAAGAAATTCTTCATTTGGATAAGCCAATCCTAAGTATCTAGATCCAGAATCATATCCTGTATAGTGATGCCCTCTATTTTGAAATCCAGATACCAACATATACCATGATTCATTGTCAACATATCGAAGTTGCATATACATTGGTGTACCCTCTTTAACTTCATCAATATTCGGATATATTCCTATTCGACTATCTGTGTCTTCTTTGAATTCATTTTGATAAACATAAGGGTCCTCACTAATCATAAGGCTATCCCACACATAAATTTTATCAAAAGTAATTTCATTTATGAGCTTATCACTTGCACCTAGTCGATTCGCTATATCATTTTGATACAATGTTGATCGATACTCTGAAAGCTTTGCTTCCTCAACAGGATCACTTACAAAGGCAATATCCAAAGCATAAGGATTTTCATAAACACCAATTCCATCAATTTCTAAAATTTGATTGTAATTTTCAAGAAATGTCCCATTCACATAATCCGATTCGTTATGAAGCACATATTTAACCCCTAGCAATGAATCAAGAAACAGCGTTGTTCCCTCATATTGGCTTCCAAATAAATGGCTTGTTGCACCAGTATGTTCTAAGAAATCATGGATTTTTTTGTTATAAGTCGAAGAATAATGACTAATACTGCTATAGCCCAATGCATAAGATTCATTTAAGTTATTTTTAAATGTGCTTTCCATTCGCTCATTGTCTTTTAAATCAATTTCATCTAATACTGCTTGCATTTCAGCATCGTACTGTAAAACATCTACTAAATCACGATATCCTTCATATTGATTATCTTTGTTTAATGAATCAAATATATACACTGAACTAATAACTAATTCAATAATTACTATTCCTAATACAAATTTTCTTTTCAGTATCCAAAATAAAAATACACAAACTAAGAAAAAAAGATTAGTTAAAAGCATGGATACTTCAAACTCCATACTCATTCTTCCCATAAGCAACACCAACGTGATACAAAAAGCAATCGTCATCCCTTTCTTATTTTCTTCTTCAGAAGTGGATGATGCAATAAGTATCATCACAAAACTAATGCAATAGGCAAAGCGTGTTGGAAATCCATATGGCATTGAAAACAAATGCCATCCACTATACAAAAACTCATTCACAACACTTAAAATCAATACACCTAATAAAATGGCATGACCCCACTTTTCTCTATTGGATAGTTTTTTTGAAAAAAATGAAGCAATCACTAATAAAACACAGATTAATCCACAGTAAATAAAACTTTTTTCTATTCCCAATGTTTTAGCTTCTTCCAACATAAACAGACTATTTAAGCCAAGAAAGCGGTCGATTGTCGTGCTTGTTGTTAATACATCTACTGAACTTCCTCGGTTACTCATTATTGATAAAAAACTAGGTAAAAGCAATACCATATTTACACCAATTCCTAACAAAACACTTAATGATGTTTTAGTAATAATTATAAGTGGTTTCTTAATGTTTAACTGAAACAGTCGGACTAAAAAAACCACTCCGCAAAGTAACATTGACATCACTGCCGTGTAAAAATTAAACAAGTAACTCAGTGCAACCATGAGTCCCAAAAATCCAAACTTTTGTGTTTGGATACTTTTTTCAACACCCAAAATAAGAAGTGGAAGCATATAGAGTCCATCAATCCACATTAAACTTTGTGAGTACACAACTCCCATCGCAGAAAATCCATAACATAAGGCAAACATAATATGCTTGTTGTTATACCCATATCTGTATTGCAAAAACAAATCCATTGTAGCCGCACATAACGCTATTTTAATTGCATATACAAAAGGAATCATTACATAAAGCATTTCATTTTCAAACAACAATAAAAGCCACTGAAATGGGCTTGATAAGTAATAGGTATACATAGGCAACATATTTGTGCCTACACCACTATAAAAATTATAAAAGACAAAATCAAACAAAAAATTTTTAAATCCTTTCATGTACTCTATGTATTGAATATCCATGTCATTAATTAACATTGTTTTATCACCAAATAAACCAAATCCACTTAATGATAAAACAAGCATCATCATAAAAAAAGCAAGCGAAAAAACAAGCAATGCTCGTTTTATTTTCATCTGAATTTGTTTTTGATGATTAAGATTCATTTATAATTTCCTCACCCAATTATCGTAAACCATTTTAGAGAAGATTGGATTTAAAACTAATTTATCTTTAATTTGCTCCAATTTTTGTGCTTTACTCAATTTATTATAATAAGAAAATATAGTTTTGCGATAAGGCATTAATGCCTTCACAAACTCATATAAAACTTCTGCTTTTTCGCGCTTAACTTTTTCATCTGCTTGAATCCTTCTCATTTGATAAAAAGTAAATTTATATGACTCAAACATCCGATAATAAAACATACCACATAACCCTTCTAAGTTATTAGATTGTTTTAATATTTCACAAAATACTTTTGTGTGTGCGTCAATCACACCAGGTTTTACATCCGTCATTGTATTTCCAACACGATCAACTAAATAGTAGGCAAATGCTTCATCAAGATAAACAACTTTTTTTGCATTTAACAAACAAATATTAAACAACAAATTATCTGTATAGCCTATCTTCTTTGGAAAATTGATATTCAATGCTAAGCTACGACGATACAGTTTCGAATGTGGTGAAGGATCGACAAAAAATAAATCTTCATAGCGTTTTGTATTTACCATGTAGGGTTCATCCACATCGAGTTTAACAAAAGTTGTATTGTATGCTTCGTCATAATCTTGATCGCTACCATCGCTATAGATGAAATTTTTTGCACCAATCACAAGATCAGCATCGTGTTTTTCAGCAGTTAAAACCAACTTTTCAAGAGCATCATCTTTTAAGTAATCATCGGGATCACACACTAAAAAATATTCACTTTCACACTTCGCAATAGCCATCTCTAATACACTTCCATATCCGCCATTTTCCTTATTAATAGCAATAATCTTATCTGGATATTTTGATGCATATTCATCTAGGATAACTTGTTCATTGGCAGGACTTCCATCATTAATTGCATAAACGACATAGTCTTGGTATGTTTGCTTTAAAAGTGAATCTAAACAAGTTCTTAGATATTGTTCAACATTATAAATTGGAACGATAATTGTCACCTTATTCATTTAAAATTCCTCCTACTTTTTAAACCAATTCCTTAGCGCTAAATAACTTTTTAGTTTCAGCTTATTAGCATAAATCCAATCATGCTTTTGTCTAATAATTGGATATTTACATTTTGGAAAATCAGGAAAATTTTTATATATTTCATAAAAACACACATCAATAAATTCATTAACCATTTTCCTATCTTTCACAGTACGTGTCTTTTTTAGGCACTCTATTATATTCACTCCACCTAAAAATTTTAATTCCTCATAATAAGTATCAAAGTCACCATGTTTTTTATAAAAATCCAAATTTATTTTTACCATTCCTAAAACATGATAAATGTTATAGTTAAACTGTGTTGTAATATTTCCTGGTCGATCTGCCAGATAATTATAAAGCGGTTTATTAATAAATGCGATTGATTTAGACATTAACATCAAACGATAAGTCGTTCCTAAATCTTCATAGTAATATCCATATGGGTATTCAATATCATTGTTTTTAAACAAAGATAAACGAACCATTTTGTTCCAAGCAGCATTAAGTACACAAGTTAAGATTTCTGGATTTCCCTTTACACTATAGGTCTTTCTGTCATCATATTTATTGGCAATGCACTCCTTGATATTCGTTTTCATAAAATATTGATATATATCAAAGATGACCATATCAGCACCTGTTTCTTCCAGTTTCTCATAACACAATTTTAAACAATCAGGTTCTAAAAAATCATCACTATCTAGAAAATAAATGTATTTTGATGTTGCAATAGCCATTCCTGCGTTTCTAGCATCAGACAAGCCGCCATTTTTTTTATGTATTACTTTTACTCGATTGTCCTTTAGAGCAATTTCATCGCACATTTTAGGACATGCATCTTTTCCACCATCATCAACTAAGATAATTTCTATGTCTTTAAATGTTTGTGCAAACACGCTATCAACACACTTTAACAAATAATTTTCAACACCATAAATCGGAATAACCACACTAATTTTAGCCATGATTTCTACCTCTTTTCAATACTTTAGAAAAAACACTTTTTTGAAATGGATCTTGAAGCAAAAAACAAATTAAAAAATAAAGTACTCCTCCAATTGACACTTGAATAAAATTAACTAAAATAGAACTTCCTAATAATTCACCAATTTGATATACAATTAGTGCCATTACTGTTCCTGAAACAATGTATCGATATACATCATTAAACCCCACTCTTGCAGGTATTTTTTTTCTAACTAAAACCCACTGTATGATTGTTACACTAAACTCTGCACATACAGAAGCAATAATTGCTCCATAAGCACTGTATCTTGGGATTAAGATTAAATTAATAATAAAATTAATTATCGATCCACTAACAACAGAGATTGTATACTCTTTTGTTAGTCCAGTAGGGATCATAAACTGTGTTCCAAAAACATTGCTAAGTGATATAAATAAAATAATTGGTGATGTACAGATTATCATTAATCCTACTACACTAAAACTACTAGGCAAAAACCAATCAATGAAGTTTTGAATCATTCCTACAATTCCAAATATCATCGGAATAGACAAGTACATCGCAAAACGAAGGGTGTTGCGTAAATAATATTTTATTTCATCATGATTTCCTTTACTAAATGTATTTGAAATACGGGGCAACATCACACTTCCAATCGATGTGATAAAAAATAAAAACATTTTCACAAATTTTTGAGCTTGATCATAAAATGTAGCATCCACTTCATTTTGTGATAATACCCCAATCATTGTTACGTCTAACACAGTATATACAGATGTAGCAATTTGAGGTATAAATAAGGCTATATTCGGTCGTACATGTCGTAGTACACCTTGAACAGTTACTTTTGTGAATTTCACATATTTTGGTAATTGAGCCCACATGATAAATTGTCCACACACAGCTGTGCATGCATTAATTAGAATAAATGTCATAATGTCATCAGGACTATCCACCATTGTAAAAATCAACGCTATTCCAACAACCTTTACAATCATATTTCGAATGGACGCTTTTTTAAAGTCTTCTACTCCATAAAAAAACCATGTAATATCTAATGAAACTGATAACAAAGTAATACTTTGTGCTAATACATAGATTGATAAATCAGGATATACCCTAAAT
Organism: uncultured Holdemania sp.; assembly: GCA_964368495.1. Lineage (GTDB taxonomy): Bacteria > Bacillota_I > Bacilli_A > Erysipelotrichales > Erysipelotrichaceae > CALVGQ01. The sequence goes on from CAYJAJ010000009.1 coordinate 50,133, forward strand.
GCAAACATAAAATATAAGGCAGTTGAAAAAATCATACTAACAAGTTGCATGATAAAAATTTCTATAAACGTTTTTGATCTGTCTTCATCATTATCTCTTACTCGAGCAATTTCACGATTCCCATAATGATTAACACCCATTATCCCAAATATAACAAACCACTGTACTAAATTCGCAGTAAGTACGTTTATATTCAATGTTTCCTCCCCCATAACTCTTGCTAAATATGGAGTTGTAATAAACGGTGTAAACACAATCAATAATTGATATAAAATGCTATATATATAATTTTGAACTAATTTTTTATCCAAATATATCACCAGGATTAGTATACCATATTTTAGAAGTATAACCAATGAAACCCATAAAAACTCTTACAAATACGAAATTTTATTATGACCTTTGGGACTATTGCACCATCCATAAATAAATACTATTCAAGGTTTAATTTATAATATAATATATTCTTTAACAAATTAAACCCCACATCCAATGATTGTGGGGTAACTGTTTTTATCCTTCAGAATTAGGCAAAGACGTAGTCGTTGGATTTTGTGATTTTACTGAAGGGATTGTAGTTGGTGCTATCGAAGCTTGTGTTTGTGTTGTTGTGGAAGTTGAATTTGATGTCACAGGTATTTCAGTAGTTGTTTGAGGTACAGTTATAACTGAGCTATTAGTAGTACCCACAGTTGAGTTAACGGTTGAAATCACGCTTGAACTAGAGCTTGAACTAGTTGTAACGTTATTATGCTTTACAATATAAACTGTCATCGCTTCTACATCACTTAATATTGTTCCTGCAACCACACTTTGATAAGACACTGTGTTTTCGCCAAGTGTTGAATTGTAATGTTCTTTATATTCATTATCCACTGTAGCTTCAAGAATTGTTAATAAAATTCCTTCTTCTAAGCAATATGCTTCAACTTCAGATAAACTTTTGCCATAGAAATTTATTAATAATGGTGGTGCTTGTGACTCAATATGTGGTTCATTATAAACATCATAGATTAAAGTCGGTGGTTCATATATCCAATTGATACTAAATTTCATTGATTTTTCACTATCTATTTCACGATTGTAGTTCAAATTAGACATAATTAACTCATGCGCATCTTCAATGGCTCCCTCATATAGCCGTATAATCGACATATAACTTTTAGCACCTTCACGCCAAATACCCGAATTATATCCAGTTACTTGTGTTTGCACTAAGTTAATTGTTGATTCTGGTCTAACTGATGTTCTTTGTACTTTCGCCATGACTAAGTTAAAGAAGTCTGTCATCTGATCTACACTCATATTTGTTTTAACATTGTCACCAGCAGCATTTAATACCGCAACCGCTTGATTTACATCATTCATATTTACAACTCTATTTAACATTGCTTCAATCACCTGTTGTTGATTATTTTGTCGTTGCCAATCTCCAGTAAGATATAAATAGCGTTCTCTTGCAAAAACTAGAGCTTGTTCACCATTCAATAAAACATCTTCTCCCGATGGTACCCATATCGTATATTTTCCTCTACTATCAGATTCTTGCCCAATAATTTCATATGGATTATCCACCACAATCCCACCAAGAGCGTCCACAATATCAACCACACCTGCAAAATTTGTTTCAACATAGAAATCGACTTCAATATCTAACAAGTCTTCCACTGTATCAATGGAACACTGCAACCCTCTTGCACGAGCGTGATTAATTTTATCTTCAGCATTCCCTGCATAACATGCGATAGGCACATAACTATCTCTGGCAACTGAGGTAAGTGTAATTTGTAAACTAATTGGATTAACTGATACAACCATAATAACATCTGTTTTGCTTTCATCTACACCAAACAATAACATCGTAAAAGGTTCAGTTGTTACATCTAAGCCTTCTCCTGATGTATGAATTTGTGTTTGAATAACACTATTAAAGCTATGCACAACCTGTGTTTTATCTAGCAAAGAACTAAAATACCCATCATCACCATAGATTTCATCATAATTACTTGGTAAAACTGCAACATCAACCTCACCTGAAAACAATGCATTTAAACGGTCCATATCACTTTCATATTCTTTAAAAGTGACATCAATATTGTTTTCTTCTAATTCAGCAACTGGCAAAAGATAACTTTTTTCATCGCTTTCATTTGATGATATCGCCACGATTTTGTTGTTTAATTCATTTAAAGTTTTAATTGAAAAATCGCCATCTTCATCATAAACTACGAAGGCAATTTCTACCGTTTCATCTTGAGTTCCTTGAACAATGATTTGATTTAAATTGCTTGTTACTACCGAAGTAAGATAATTTAAATATCCCCCTGCTAATAAGGTAACTACTAACAACGCCACCATACTACCTAACATTATTGGTGTTTTTACCTTTACAGCGTAGGCAACGAAAAAATTCATAACAACTAATAAAACTAATATTACAACGTTTATGATTAAGAATATTGTTTCACTTAAATTACTAAATTGATTAACATCGTTTAATGCAAGAAAAAACAGAATATTTACTATTGCTACTACAGCTATAATTATATAGTTACTAGTTAATGAAAGAGTTATTTTTTTACTTTTAGTATTTTCTTTATTTCTCATTTTCATCTATACCCCCTATTCCCATGAATCATAGAATGAAGCTATCTCTATTCTTCCATTATTATCAATTAATGTAAAATAACCAACTTGTTGAAATTCATTAACATTTATTTCATCACTAGGTTTATACTGCCAAGTTGCTTCAACATAATAAGCAGAATAAGTTTCATTATTCATAAATGTGAAGTCTTGTGAATCCCTAACTGTAGAAGTTTCTACTGAAGTTACCTCAAGCAAGTTTTCTCTTCCGTATTGCTCTATGTAAGCATCTAAATCGCTATAAAATTCCCATCTAGCTTGATTTTGAAAGCTTGTAAACATCGGTCCATAAATATAGGTTAATCCTCCTACTTCATAATTACCGTCTTTGTTAGTCCAAGTGAAAAAATCCGCAACAAACGATTTCGTTACATATTCAACCATCTTATACGTGTCCCCATCTTCAACTGCTAAATCCAAACCTTCAAAATATTCAATTTGGATATCGGTTGGATTATTACCTAAGTGGTATTCATATTCTTCAATAACTGTGTGATTATCAACTTTTATTACGTTTCCACTTCCTGTAGTGCCATCACTTAACACCTGTACCACATTATATCCAAACAATACAGTAATTACTATTGATATCCCTATTATAGAGTATAGAACAAGATTTTTTGTTATTTTATTTTTATTCATACTTTCCTCCAACTTGAAACTATCTATTATATCAATTACTATACCAAATAAAACAAGCACTGTAAAATTAGCTATGCTCTTGATAATTTATTGTACGTATTATTAAGTTATTATCTATATTATTTTTTTGAATTATTCAACCACATAAAAACATCCTCAATATGTATAATATTGAAGATGTGAATTCTAACAATCGGATATTTTATTCACTTACTTTATTTCATCAAATAATTTAAGAGCTCTTTCAATTAAAGCATCCATGTTGTAATATTTATACTCAGCTAATCGCCCTAACAAATAGAAGTTTTTAAAAGGCTTTAATAGCTGTAAATATTCTTCATATTTCTTTTGGTTTTCTTCCGTAAAAATCGGGTAATATGGAATATTTCCCTTTGAAGCATTTTTATCATATGGAAGTGGATACTCAACAGCAATCGTTGTTTTCTCTTTTGGATAGTCTTCCATTAAAAATTTATATTCAGTTATGCGTGTAAATGCATTTTCTTCTTTTGGAGTTGGATAATTCTCTGTCGCCACTTTTTGATAATTTCCATCATGTGATTGAACATCGAAATCAAGTGAACGATAAGGTAAATCACCTAGTTTATAATCAAATAAATCATCCACTGCTCCAGTATAAATAACAAGTCCATCAAACTGCTTCCCATCAAACAACACAGTGTTATTTACCATATCCATTTGAAGTCTAGTTTTGGCTTCCGTATTTAAACAAACTTCAATATTTTCGTGTGTCAACATTCTTTCAAAGATAGAAGTATATCCTTCTTTTGGCATAATTTGAAATGCATCTGCAAAATAGCCATTATCATAAGAAAGTCTTACAGGAACTCGTCCAGTTACAGCAGGATCAATTTCTTCAGGATTTAGCCCCCATTGCTTCATTGTATAATGAAGGAAAATATTTTCGAAAATATATTCAGCTAATTCTTTAATTTCATCATTTTCATTTTCTCTAAGTTTAAGTATTGGAACTTGATTCCCCTCACCATAAGCTTCAATCAACAATGTTTTAAGACGACTTGCCTTTTCTTTATCAAAATTAATATCTATCGATTCAAAGTTAAATGGAATCGGGCAAACAACACCTTGCATATGTCCTAGAACACAGTGTTTATAATCATACCAATCAGTAAAATTTGATAAATAATCGACTACTACTTTATGATTTGTATGGAAAATATGTGGTCCATATTCATGACGACGTACTTGATTTTCATCAATGTAGTCATACATATTACCAGCAATATGATTTCTTTTTTCAATCACTAAAACTCTTTTCCCTAAACTCGCAAATCGTTCAGCCATTACCGCTCCGGCAAATCCTGCACCTACAATAACCACATCTTTATTTATCATTGTCCAAACGCTCCTTATACATTTCATCAAAATAGTTTTGATAATCTCCAGATAAAATATTTTTCCACCATTTTTCATTATCTAAATACCACTGAATAGTTTGAGTTATTCCCGTATCAAAATTATAAGTTGGTTTCCATCCAAGCTCAGTTTCCATTTTTGTTGGATCAATCGCATAACGAAGATCATGTCCTGGACGATCAGTCACATAACTAATTAAGCTTTCTGGTTTATCAAGTTGTCTTAATATTGTCTTAACAACTTCTAGATTAGTACGTTCATTGTGTCCACCAATATTATATACTTCTCCAACTTTTCCATTTTTAATGATTAAGTCAATGGCCACGCAGTGATCATATACATGAAGCCAATCGCGCACATTTTCACCTTTACCATACACTGGTAACTTTTCATCTGCCAAGGCTCTTGAAATCATTAAAGGAATTAATTTTTCTGGAAAATGGTATGGACCATAATTATTAGAACAGCGAGATATCGTTACCGGTAAGTTAAATGTACGATGATAAGCCATTACCAACAAATCAGCTCCTGCTTTTGCAGCACTGTATGGACTAGATGTATGAATCGGTGTTTCTTCTGTAAAAAACAAATCAGGACGATCAAGTGGTAAATCACCATATACTTCATCTGTCGATACTTGATGATACCTTGTTACACCATATTTGCGACTCGCATCCATTAATATTTGTGTACCCATAATATTTGTTTCTACAAATATTTGTGGATTTTCTACTGATCGATCAACATGAGATTCTGCAGCAAAATTCACTACCACATCAAACTTTTCGTTTTCAAACAATTCAAAAACCAATTCTTTATCACAAATATTTCCTTTAACAAATTTGAAATTTTTATTGTTTATTACAGGCTCCAATGTTTCTAAATTGCCTGCATATGTAAGTGCATCTAACACAACAATTTTATCATTTGGATATTTCTCACACATATAATGCACAAAATTTCCACCAATAAAACCTGCTCCTCCAGAAACTAAAATTTTCATACACTTTCCTCCTAATTTCTATACTTTTTAGTATACCATATTGCATTAATAATCTATACTACTTGTCTTTATTAAAATAATCCGATTTAACAATGGCATCATTATATTTTAACGACATAGCACCTAACTCATAATATGTTTCACTACCAATAAGCGTCTCGTTAGGTAAATATAAATAACTTTTAAATGAATTTGAGAATATGTCATCTCCTAAATAAATATCAGGATTATAATTTAACCCAAACATATTAGCTATTGTAGGAAGAATATCTGATGAATCAGTGAAATCATTAATAACAAGCGGTTCTGACATTCTATTGTTCCAAATAATAAATGGAACTCGTTCCAATTCATAGTCTGTTGATTCAACTCCTTTTGATTTATACACAAACTCTTTATCTTTATACGTATAAACATAATGATCCCCGAATAAAACAAGTGTAGTATTATCCAATAATCCGCTATCTGTTAAATCAGTAATCAAATTATTAATAAACATATCTGTAATACTTGCCAAATAGCTATAACAGCTTTCTTCGGTTACTAAACAGGCTTCTTCACATATGCTGTTATCAACATATCCTCCATGGGCTGAATAGCTGATGACATAGGACATGAACTTTTCATTTTTATCGACATACAAATCAAATATATCATCATTATTCAAATAAGTATCATTTAAAACATCTAAATTTTCAAACATGTCTAACAAAAAGTAAGATTCGTTGTAACCCCAACTTTCATGAAATTCATCTCTTGCAAAGAAATTACCCCTATTTGAATGAATTGATGTTGTCTTATATCCAGCATCGTTAAACAAATTTGGCAATGTATTTTTATAATTGTTTGAAATGCTTTCGTAAACGCTGTAATTTCTTGGAATATAATATCCTGTATTCACAGTGTACTCTGTATTTAATGTTCGAGGTCCATTGTAGTTCAATGCATAATGATTCGTAAAGTTGATACCGCTATTCATCATCATTGAAATTGTAGGTGTATTTTCTTCATTAATTATCCATGTATCCATACTTTCAAGTAAAATTAATATTAAATTTTCATTTTCGAAATCGCCTGTAAATTGATTCAAAACATGATCTTTATCACTTAGTTTTATGTATTCTTCAATGACTAGACTATCATAATCCAACCCGAATTGATTCGATATAAAATTGATACTATCTCTTTGAAAATAATAATACAAATGCAATAACTCCATATTGGCTTTTTTATCTGTAAAATTATTAATTTTTTCAAAATCAGTTTGATAGTTGTAAAAATACCTCTCTGAATAAGTCGTCTCTTGATACAACATATTGTGTTGTATCAAAAGCATTCCATAAGAAACTAAATAACAACACATTGATGAAATAAGGACACAGTACAATGATTTTTTATTCGTCTTAACTTGAGGTTGAAATAGACATTTCCATGTTAAATATCCCAACACAACAAATATAAAGAGTACGAAAAAAAACTGAAAGTTTAACCCATAATAAATAATTTCAATAAACTGAAAAGCTTCTTGTGCATTATAAATATCAAATAAACTAAAATAATTATTTAAACCCAAATAATTGAAATATTGAACATAGCTATAAATAATAAAGAACACATATATAAACAAATAAACAATTTTACGTAATTTTTTATTGTTGATAAAAACTATGCAACTTAACAATAAGGAAAAAGATACAGAATAAAGAAAATTAATAAAATGAATATCATGGTCTTCTAATAAAAAACTAAAACAAAAAGGAATACTTAAAAAAGATAAAAAAACCATAAACCAACTTGATTG
>CAYJAJ010000009.1:57700-65243 GCA_964368495.1 uncultured Holdemania sp.
AATTCCCTTCCATAATTCTCTTTACTTCTAACTCTATTCCTTCATCAATTGAAAATTGATGAACAAAACCTGACAATTTTTTTAATTTATCTACGTTTAAAACTATTTCATCTACTAGCGCTACAGTTGACTCTATCTCTTTAATTTGGATATCTTTTTTAGTGTATTTTTGCACTAAATCAATAATTGTACGCAGTGAAGTACCTTCTCCACTACCAATATTCACAACTTCATTTCTAATATCACTTTTAAGTAATGAATACACCATATTTGTAAAATCATCAATATAAAAATAATCTCGAATTGAATTTAAACTTCCCCACAACTCAAAAACCTCATTGTTGATTGCTTTTTCTATTAAAACAGGAATAACTCCTTGCCTTTTATTAGTCATTTGAAACCCACCATATGGATTAGCAACACGTAATATTAAATAGTTTAAACCGCACGTCATTAAACACTTCTCTAACATGACTTTACTTCTTGCATACAAACTTATTGGATTGCACTGGTAATCTTCTTTTATTGGCTTTGTTGCATTGCCATAAACTGTTCCACCACTTGAGAAGAATAGAAATTGTTTAATTTGTTGACGCTGCAATACGCGAAACAGCATTTCATATTTCTCTTTAACTGAATTCAATAATTTATCTTCATCATCTGATTTAGTTTGATTTCCAATCAATGCGACTGTATCAATTACAATCGCATCTTTCAAATCGAGTTTCATCATTGCAGTCTCATCAAACACATTTACTTCAACAAATTGTTTCTTTAACAATCCACTGTATTCACTCTGTAATCCTATGCATTTTACATCCGCAACCTTTGAAAGCCCTAATGTTAAATTATATCCTAAATAACCACAACCTAAAAATACTATTTTCATCATGTATCCTTCCTGTAAGTAGAAACTATATCTCCACTACAAACATTCCTTAAATGATCCCCATAAGGTGAATTTCCATAATTATCAGCTGCCTGCAGTAATTCTTCTTTCGTAATCCACTTGTTATAGTATGCTATTTCTTCAGGAACAGATATTTTAATCCCTTGTACTTCTTCAACTAGTTTTACATAATTACTCGCCTGAGATAATGCTGATATAGTCCCTGTATCAAGCCATGCAAATCCTCTACCAAAAACAATGCAATCCAGTTCATTATTCTCTAAATAAATACGATTCAAGTCAGTTATTTCATATTCGCCACGTGCTGAAGGCGCTAAATTTTTAGCGTATTCTACAACACGATTATCATAGAAATACAAACCAACGATAGCATAATTACTTTTCGGCTCTTTTGGTTTTTCCTCAACTGAAATTACTTTATTATTTTTATCAAATTCAACTATACCAAAACGATGTGGATCATGGACATATTGTCCAAATATTGTAGCACGTCCTTTATTATTACGAGCTTTTTCTAACATGGCACTAAAATGGTTCCCGTAGAAAATGTTATCTCCTAGAACTAAACATACATCATCATCACCAATAAATTCCTCACCTAAGACAAATGCCTGAGCTAACCCATCTGGTGAAGGTTGAACTTTATAGCTTAATGAAATTCCAAATTGACTTCCATCACCGAGTAGTCGTTCAAAATTTGGCAAATCAGTTGGAGTTGATATAATTAAAATTTCTCTAATGCCCGCTAACATCAATGTAGAAAGTGGGTAGAAAATCATCGGTTTATCATAAATTGGTAAAAGCTGTTTACTTGTTACTTTTGTAAGTGGATATAAGCGTGTTCCACTTCCTCCTGCTAGAATAATACCCTTCATATTAAATCCTCCAAAATTATCATAATCATATCATAAATAATCTTTTAATTCTAATTTAAAATCTTACTTCCCCATCGTGACTAATTAAAGAAACGACATCTACACCATTAAGTGCACTGCATCGATTGACAGCTTTTTCTTCGTTTTTTGTATTGAACTCAATTAAATATTCTTTTTGCCCTCGAATGATACTTCTGTTTCTTATTTTTACATTTGTACAAACTTTCTTCAAAGTTGTAAGTATTTCATTAGTTGATAATTCTGAACTACCACTGATTGATAAAATATAGGTTGCTTTTCCAAATGGAAGAAAGTCTAATCCTAAAACAACTACAGTCATCACAACAGCAGTTATAATTGAAATTTCAAATAGCCCAGTACCACAAACAATTCCCGTACTAATACTCCAAAATAAAAACAATAAATCCATCGGATCTTTAATTGCATTTCTAAAACGCACAATGGATAGTGCACCTACCATCCCTAATGACACAATTAGACTTCCTTGCATTGCGATAATAATAGATGTTGTCACTACAGACATTCCAACAAGTGTTTTTGCGAATGAAGCAGAGTAAAATCCTCTTCTTGATGCAATACGATAGATGATATATATATACATTGAAAATGCAAATGACACCATCATAAATGTTGCAATTAATGTCAAACTAAAATCCGTTTCTGTTAAAGTTGCAATAAACTCACTCATACTTTTTTCCTCCTAATATTTGAAAAACGATGATTTCACTAATTTTCTAGATAAATAATATTTTGAAAAAGCTGTCTTTTGAAGCTTACTTAATTCTAAGGTATTTTTAATAAATGAAGGTAAAAATTCATCGTATTTTACTTCTAATATAAAATATCCTTGTGGCAATATTGGAGTCTTATTAAAATTCTCCTTAAAGAAATAATCACAATCACTACTTCCAGTTATATTCATATCCAACGTTATTCTAACATTGCCTTCTTTATAAGTGTAGGCTTTTCTTAAATATTCAACAACAATTACAGGTTTAAGTAACTCTGTTTTCATAAGTTGCATTGTTTGAAAATATGCTGGTTTCATATTTTCTTTAATTGGCAATCTTTTATTAAAAACTGCTTCACTTGCCTCTTCTTTTGTCAGTACACAACTTTCCTTATAACAATAAGTATGTTGTTTGGATTTAACTTCTAATCTTATTAATGAATAATCATTGTTGTAAACACGAATACGATATTTTTTTCTAACACCAATTCCATCTTCATTTTCGAAGTAACAACGGTTATTTAATGTATCAAAATAGACACTCTTTATTAAGTATGTATTGGATGGACCTGCATTTTTATCAACTTTCAATAAACCTTTTAATCTCTGATCTATTATTGCGAAGTCTTTCGCATCACAAATGTATTTTTCTTCTACTCTGTATTTCATCGGCTATTTCTCCATGCTTAAATCAATGACATATTGATCTAAATACTCTATTCTTTCTAGCGCAAACATAACCATTCTATCATACTCATTTTGTAAGTCCAATTCCATTTCCCACTTTTCATAATCACGATAATAAGCCCCAGATTCATGTAATCTTTCCATGTGTTTATTTATTGTAAGAATTATATTTTCTTCTGATAACACTGTTTCTCTTAACTCATTATAACGTTCAATGAATAATTCACAATATTCAGGATCATTTATTAAAATAGACGACATATATGGATCTTTTCTATATGTGCTATCAACACTTTGAGTAAATGCCATGTCTTCATCATTAATATACTCATCTCCAAATGAATAATTCAAATCATACAGAATGTATTCATAACGATACGTTTTTTCATTTTGTTGAATAGCAGATACAAACATATTTTTAGGATCATTATCAAATAAACCGAAGATATAAATAAAAATATCATTGTCAATGATGTTTTGTAAGTTCATCAATGAGCTTACTTCATCTAATGTCACTTCTTTTTGTGTCGCTTCATTAAATGAAAACAAATCAAGAAATTCAATGATTGGATCCCACTTTTGTTCTGCTAAGGTGAAATCAAAATTTTTGATTTCTATGCTACTTATATTATATAAGTTCTCGTAATTTTCTGTTGATAAGATTTGATCTGCTGTCGGCATTTCTCCACCTATAAACTTATAATACAAATCATTTTCTTTATCTAAATCAGCTTGTTTTTCATCCAAGGGTTCAGTTAATTGATAAATACCAATATATTCATTGTTTATAAATAATTCGCAAAATTCTGTGTCTTGTGGATGAAGATACAGTGCTTCACCTTCTTTTCTTACTTGTGATAGTAAATCCATAATGATAGTTTCTCTTACTTTGGTTGTATCCGAATACAACGCAGTTAATGCCCAATCATCATCATTTCTTAACCCTAGTAATTGTGCATCATAGTTTTCTCCAACTTCATCCTTTAAATCAACAGTATAGGATTTTTTAGGATAATATTGAGAATTTGCACCTCTGTATTTATACTCCATGAAATAAGTATCATATCCATAACGACCGCTTTCGTGAGAATCAGGATCAATCACAGTAACTTCTCCATCATATTTTTCCCAGCCCCACTGTTCTGGAGTCGTTGGTGTATTTAAATGAATTATTGGTAATGTCGTTATTTTGATTTTCCCAATATAATACTGAGCATCATCAATCAAAAGCACTCTAAACTCCAAGTTCGATGCTATACTTTCTTTTATTTCATCAAACTGTAAATCATCTATCCAATATATTTCAAGTGACTCATCATCCAAAAAATTTCCCTTAATATCTTCTCCAACAGAAATAAAATACTGGTCATTTGTTATATCATAAACAGGTTCTACACCTTCAAAACGAAGGCGATATGTAATGTTTTCTTCAGTTTTATTTAATCCACTAATTTTATCTTCAACTTCATCTACACTTATTATTGGAAGATTTAAAAATGTATCTTTTTCAAAAAAGATCATATAGCCCCCTATTATTAATAAAAATAACATGGATATCATTACTAATAATTTTTTCATCGAATCACCTTTCATAACTTAACTTGTTTCAGTATATCACATTTTAATGCAATTTAAAAAGTTCCATTTTCATTAAGTAATTAAAAAAGAGGATATAAGAATCCCCTTTAAATAAATCGAATTTCGCCAACTTCTATTCTGAAGGCGCAGTTGTTTCAGGTGCAGCCTGCTCTGTAGCAGGTGCCGTAGTAACTGGTGCTGCTTTTGTTGTTTCTGGAGCTTTTGTTGTAGATGTTGTCGTTGTTGTGGTAGTCGTAGTAGTCGACGTTGATGTAGAGTTACTTGATGTAGTAGTTGTTGCACTAGTTGCAACACTACTATTTTGTGATGATGTGGATGTGCTATTTAAGCTTGATGAACTTGTGCTAGGTTGTGGGCCTAATGAAACTACATAGTTAACTTTAAAGTCTGGACCAGCTGCACTTAAATCATTACTTATAATTAAACCAACAGCAACCTCATTTGAATAGGCTGTTGTCATATCCCCTTCCTCTAAATCATTTTCTTCTAAGTACTCTTGGAAATCTTCTACTGTCTTCCCAGTAAATGAAGGTACTTCAACACTATCACTTTGTTCAGGATGTTTAACGATATGAACATTGATATGATCAATTGTGCTTAAAACAGTTCCAGCTAAAACACTTTGATTTGAAACTGCATTTTCAGCAAGTGTTTCTACATAATATTGACTGTCATAGTCAGCCTCTTCTATTGTTAATCCAATACCATTTTCAATACACCATGCCTGAACATCCGCAATATCCATTCCATAGAAATCTGCAACAAGTGGCGGTGCCGTTGAAACGATTTGTGCCTCTGGATAACTATCAAGTACTGTAACTGGCGGATTATACAGCCAATTAATACTAAATTTCATTGTTTTTTCACTATCAATAACACGATCGTATTCCAAGTTTTCCATAATCAAATCATGAGCATCTGCAATAGCACCTTCCCACAATCGTACAATAGACATGCTGTATTGCCCTGCTTCACTCCATACACTCGAGTTATAACCTGTAATTGATGTTTGTACCAAATCAATTGCCATTTCTTCTTGTACAGATGTTCGGCTCATTTTTGCCATAAGTAAATTGAAGAAATCAATTAATTGGTCCACTGACATGTTCGTCGAAACATTCTCGCCAGCAGCATTTAATACTGCTAAGGCTTGATTAACATCATCCATATTTACTATTCTATTTAAAATACCTTCGATAACCTGTTGTTGATTTGCTTGTCTTTGAAAATCTCCAGTCAGATATAATTTACGTTCTCTAGCAAATGCTAAAGCCTGTTCACCATTTAAAAGCACATCATCCCCGGCAGGAACCCATACAGTTTTATGGCCTCTTTCTGATGATGAATCTTGACCCACAAATTCAAATGGGTTATCCACGACTATCCCACCTAATGAATCAACAACATTAACAACTCCTTTAAAGTTTGTTTCTGCAAAAAAGTCAATTTCAATATCCAACAAATCTTCTACAGTATCAATTGTACATTGTCTCCCTCTTGAGCGAGCATGATTGATTTTATCACTTGCATTTCCTGCATAACATGCGATAGGAACATAACTGTCTCGTGGAACTGAAGTTACAGTAACACGTAAACTAACAGGATTCACTGATACAACCATAAGTGCATCGCTTCGACCTTCATCAACCCCAATTAATAAAACAGTAAATGGTTCAGATGTTACATCAATCCCTGTCCCAGAAGTTTCAACCGTTGTTTTAATTATTTCACTAAAAGTATGAACCGCTTTTGTATTTTCTAATCTAGCGCTTAAAATACCTTCATCACCATACAATTCAACATAATTACTAGGTAAAGCAACTGCATCAACTTCTTTTGCAAATAAAGCATTCAATTGATCCATGTTACTGTCATATTCTGCTAAAGTGACAGTGATATTATTTGCTGTTAATTCTGCAACCGGTAAAATATATCCTTGTTCATCAGCGTGATTTGATGATACAGCAACTGTTTTTCCTGTTAAATCATCTAAGGTTTCTAAGGTAAAACTTCCATTCTCGTCATACACAACAAATGATACTTCAATTTCTTCTTCTTGTTCACCTTGAACAACAATTTTGTCAATATTAGAACTTACTGTTGTTGTGACATATGACAAATAGCCCCCAGATAATCCCATCACTACAAGTAGACCCATCATTGTAATCAGTATTTTTTGTGTTCTTAATTTAATTGCAAAGGCAACAAATAAGTTTACACAAACCAATATCGCTAAAACAACTACATTTAAAATAACGAAAATAGTTTCACTAAATCCACTAAATTGATTCACATCATTTAATGATGTGAAAAACAAAATATTTATGATTGCAACAAGTGCAATCACAATGTAGTTGATAAATGAAGGATATGAGATTCGTTTTTCATTTGATTTATGTTTTTTTACAGTTTTACTCATTTAATATCCTCCTAATCCCAAGCGTCATAGAACTCAGCGATTTCTATTCTTCCGTTATTATCAACTAAAGTAAAATATCCTACTTGTTGAAATTCATTTACATTAATTTTTGTGCTAGGTTTATATGTCCACTCTGCTTCAACATAATATGCAGGAAGCACTTTTCCATCATACGTTGTAAAATCTGTTGCTTTACGAACAGTTGATGTTTCAATAGAATCTACTTCTAATAAATTCTCTCTTCCAAATTGTTCAATATATGCATCTAAATCACTATAAAATTCCCATCTTGCTTGTGTTTG
>CAYJAJ010000010.1:0-4489 GCA_964368495.1 uncultured Holdemania sp.
TTTTTTTGAAATAAGCTGCATATAATTTACTGTTTTCCATATATTCTCCTTTTCTGCATAATTTGTAAAAAAGTGGATATTTTTTAATAGATTTAAAGCCATTATTTACGATATTTTGCATAAATAATAACGTTGAAAACGAGGTTTTTCACTTCTATAATTTTAGTATAGGGCCTATTAGAAAGTAGAGAATAAAAGTGAATAAATTACATTATTTAATCGCTCTAGGACTAATAGTTGCGGCTCCTTTAGTATCGTTTGTGGCTGGAATTGGTTTTAGGGGAATACCTCTTTAATAGTAAATAGGCTGTACGATTTTATCGAAATAATTATAACATTCAAGTTCAATAAAAGAAAGAAGATGTTAAATCATGTATAAAAGTGCTTTGAAAATAAGTTTAAGTGTTGCGATGCAAAGAAGAATTAAAATGCTGTGTGATGAAAGAAATTGGAGTTTATCAGAAACTGCTAGAAAAAGTAGAGTTCCAAAATCTTCGTTAAGCTCTTTAATGAACAATGCTACGCAATGTATATCAACAGATAATCTTGCGAAGCTAACGATAGCGTTTGATATATCTTTAGCAGAGTTCTTCAACGATGAATTATTTGATAATATAGTTGTCGAATGAAAGTTGATGAAGCATTGCATGCTAGGATATTAGAGTTATTGCCAAAGCATGAAAATCTATCTGAATTTAGTTTGAATGTGGGACTGTGCTACAATACACTACATAATTTTACATATCGGAAAAAAGGGAAATTATCGCTAAAGACTGTGTATAAAATATGTGATTATTTAGGATGTTCCTTATCAGAGTTTTTTAATACAGAATATTTTAACTCGATGAATGTTAAAAAAAGCTAGCTAAATAAAAAGACTGCGTGAGCAGTCTTTTTAGATGTTTTCTTCATTAATTTCTTTTAATAGTATCTTTTCTTCTTCAGTATATAGGTAATTTTGCAGTAAATCAGGACGATGAATTAAGGTTCTTCTAAGTGATTCTTTTAATCTGTATTTTTCAATATTTTTATGGTGCCCGCTTAAAAGTACTTCAGGGACTTGATAACCTTCAAAATTATCGGGTTTTGTATACTGTGGGTATTCAAGTAAATTATTCTCAAATGATTCCTCTTGATGACTTGCCTCTACTATTGCACCATCTAGCAAGCGAATAACTGCATCGGAAATAACCATTGAAGCTAATTCTCCACCAGTTAAAATATAATCTCCGATGCTTAGTGCACCATCTACATAGTTTTCAACACGTGCATCAATTCCTTCATAGTGTCCACAAATCAATACGATATGCTCAATTTTTGCAAGTTCTTTAATTACCTCTTGTTTAAGCTTTGTTCCATACGGTGCCATAATATATGATTTAGTATTTTCTTGTTTTACAGATTTAAGCGCATCGACAAGGGGCTGACAAGTCATTACCATTCCATGACCTCCGCCATATGGAGTATCATCAACGGTTTTATGTTTATTTGATGAAAAAGATCGTATGTCGATTACATCAATATCCACAACATTTTTGTTAATAGCTCTTTTGATAATTGAAGTGGTTTTAAATCCATCAAACATTTCAGGAAATAGTGTTAAAATTGTTATTTTCATAAAAGCCCCTCGATAACATTAACAATAATTTTGTTTTCATTTAAATTAACATCTTTAATAAAAGATGGAACATATGGAATCAGAACATCTTTATCTGCTGTTTTTATTCTTAATATTGAGTGAGCACCTGTTGGTTCAACATCAATCACTGTGCCAATGTTTGTGTTGTTTTGATCGACAACAGTTAACCCTTTTAGTTCGAATACATAATATTCGTCTTTATTAAGATGGTGCAAGTCCTCTTTTTTAATGAATAATTCTTTTTTGCTGTATTTTTCAATTAAATTGATATCCAAGTGTTTTTCAAAACTTATTATTGGTTGATTTTTATGTACTTTAAATGAAGCGATTTTAAAAGCAGTCATTTCATTGTCGATTTCTAAATATATGGTATTCCCTTTTCTAAATCTTATCTCACTAAAATCAGTCATACTAAATACTTTCATTTCACCTTTTAAACCAAAAGGTTTAATTAAAGCGCCAATCTTTATCCATTCCATACATACACCTCCATTATTTAAAAAAGGATGCAATAGCATCCTAATATGATTCAAATTTAATTGAAATCTTTTTGTCTTCGATTCTAGATGCGATTGACATCATTTGACGAAGTGCACTAGCCATCGATCCTTGGCGACCAATTAATCTAGCAACATCTTCACTTTTCGCATAGACATACAATACAACTTCTTTAGGATTTAAACTCGGCATTGTTTTGACAGAGATAGCATCTTTATCATCTGCAATTGGCAATACCAAATCATATAAAGTTTTTTCTAATTCAGTCATAATTATTTTTTAGCAGCACGTTTTTCATCGTTGAAACGTTTCATGATACCTTCTTTTGATAAGATATTACGAACTGTATCAGTCGGTTGTGCTCCATTGTTTAACCATTTTAATGCTAATTCAGCATTAACTTTAACATCAGCTGGTTCAGTTGTTGGATTGTATGTTCCAATTACTTCGATATCACGTCCATCACGAGGTGAACGAGAGTCTGCTGCAACAATTCTATAGAAAGGAGCTTTTTTTGCACCCATTCTTTTTAAGCGTAATTTTACCATTTTAAATTCCTCCATTTAATTTACTTTATTAGTTTAACACAAAAAAAAGAAGTGTCAAGCAAAAAAGCTTTACAGATAGTCAAGCTCTTTTTAATAAACATACAAGCCTACCTAAAATTACAAATTAAACATATCATTTATAATTATTATTCGATTAAGCTTGTATTACTATACGTGGTAAATTTAGAAAACATATGTGAACTTACACGAATTATTTATTGAATATACCATTTTATGGTATGTATTCAAATACCAATAATATTGACATACTCATGTTTAACTGTTTTGAATTAAAGTACTATGTACCAAGGTGTACAAGCCCTATATAATAATTAAGTTATTATAGGGATTATTTTTACGATTGTTCGAAAAGACATCTTTTACTTCAAGTACATATCACATAAAAAAAGACAAAGGAAATACCCTTGTCCTATAGCGTTGTAAGGGATGTTCCTTTCAACGCTATTTTAATTTATGTATTGTTTTATCTTATGGCAGCAATTCATATTTGCCGCCTGCACCGCCATCTTTGCCACTTGGGTCTACTGCAGCTTGTTGGTCTTTAGTACTCCCACCAATAGCCGCACCATTTCCACCGGTGCCACCAATCGCCGTGGAACCACCTACGCCACCAGTGCCACCTATTGCAGACAAAGTGCCTGTATTTGTTAGCGTATTTGCATTTATTCCTATGCCACCGTCTCCTCCGTCACCTTTAATGCCCCCACCGTTTCCTCCAGTGCCACCTGTCACTTTTAATGTGCCAGATGTGTTGTTTATGCTATCTACCTTTATTCCTATGCCACCAGTGCCGCCATTTTGACCATTACTCCAGTCTGGATTGGCATAACCTGTAGCACCTTTGCCGCCTCTTGCATCAATTGTTCCGTTAATTAAATTAATAGCACCGTTAGAATTAATAGCAATTCCACCGATTCCACCTTCACCCGCTGTTCCGCCATTTCCACCGTTACCACCTATTGCTAGAAGGTTGGCTCCCCCATCAACTGTTAGAGTGCCATTTGCTATTTCCAATGCATTACCACCTACAGCTCCATTGTTGAAGCCACCAACACCAGTTCCACCGCTATCGCCGGCGCCACCGTTTAATTGAAAGTTGCCTGAACCACTATACAAGACATCACCGTATATGGCTATGCCCACTCCGCCTCTGTCGCCACTGTCGTCGGCTGAACTTCCATATCCGCCATTTCCACCTTGTGCCGAAAAACTATTTGTGCCACTATGTGTAAATGTTCCACCTATATTTGCTCCTATACCGCCGTTGCCACTTCCAGCGCCTAAGCCTCCGTGTGCTGAAAACGTACCAGCTCCTCTGTACACAACGTTACCACCAACATCTATGCCATTTTTTGTACTTGCACCCCGTGCAAGTATTGCACCGCCTGTGGTGTCTATTGTTAGATCACCTGTGACAACATAGCCATGCGCTTCTACTGCTGTAGATGAATAATCGCCATAATTAATTTTTCCATTACCAGTAAATGTTAAGTTGCCACCCACATAAATTTCGTTTGTGCTTGCTGGAGCGGCTATAGTGCCGTTAGCCTCTAACTTGTTAGTATCTGTAATATCAATTGTTAAGTCCTGAGTTGCATATATAACTGCCGTTGCAACATCACCTGCTGTGGCGGTGTAGGTTAACTCTGCGCCATCAAGTGCCAATGTTTTTGTTACATCATCATAGCTAACTTTCCCGTTTGCCAAAACATCAGGGGCGTTAGCTGATGTTATCTGTGTACCTGCCACCCATACATTATATGTTATTGGTGCAGGTGTTGGT
>CAYJAJ010000010.1:4589-58870 GCA_964368495.1 uncultured Holdemania sp.
GTTGGAGTTGGTACTGTCGTTGGTGTTGGTGTTTGCGCATCACTAAACACACTTGCCATTATTACATCACTTGTAAGCTTAGCACCAGTGTCGCTTTGTGTTACAACACAATAATAAAACTGTCTAAATGGGCTATTTGTAGCAAGTGATAAACTTGCACTTGTTTCATTCTCAAGTTCTTTACCGTCATTTATATCATTTGTTAAACTTGTATACCACTGATAAGTTAAAGTTCCACTTCCACTTGCTTCAACGCTTAATGTAAGCAAAGAACCAACTGAAACACTTGTGTTTACAGGTTGCTGTGTAATGGCAAATGTTTCATTTACATTACCAGCTGTGTCATCGCCATCTGTTGGGTTAATAACCTCAACAGTAAAGTTAAATTCTGTTCGATTAGTTGAAACACCATAAAAACGACTTGATACACTGAACAAATCAACACGATACTGCGTTGTTCCAAGTTCATCTATTGGTATTAGAACATCAATTGTTATGCCTGTTTTCATATCATCGACAGTATGTTTTACAGTATTCTGAGATATTAAGCCTTTTGTATCATGTAGATCAACACGAAGTCCTCTGTCAACAACATTTTCAGGCATATCCTCATCAAACTCTACAAAAAAACTAACAGTAGCAGTTTCCCCTTGCTCAAAAACATACCTGCCAGCGACATCATAATCTTTTGATACATGTGTAATGGTATGTTCGTATAAATTGTCGCCACCACTACAAGCACTTAAGACAAACATTGTTGCGATTAGTACAAATGACCAAAGTATAAATTTGAATTTTTTATTTTGACTCTTTTTCATTAATTCTCTCACTTTCCGCGCTATTTTACTATTATGCGCAATACAAATTGGTACGTATATAGCAACTTCATTTAATAAATATAAATATCCTTACAAAACACGGATTTCTGAACATTTGCTTTGTTCATTATAACAAGATATTAAACCTAACTCAACTAAAATTTGGTGAATTGCGACTATGTAAAAAAGCTTTACAGATAGTAAAAACAGTCACTAAGTGACTGCTCTTACTATTCTTGTATTAATAATACTTGATTTGGATAAATAAGGTCAGGATTTACAATGTTGTTAAATGTTGCTATTGCATTTACTGTAGTTTTATAAGTTTGAGCAATATCCCAAAGTGTGTCACCTGATTGTACAATATAGCGAATAGTAGTTGGTTGAACTGTTGAAGTCTCACTAGTTGCAGCTTGAGGAATATGAATTTCTTCCCCTGGATAAATCAAATTAGGATTACTTATATTGTTATAAGCAGCCAATTCACTCACAGTAGCATCATATTTTTCTGCAATTTCCCATAAAGTATCTCCACTTTGGACAACATATAATAGGGTACGTGTGACTGGATGTGGGTCAACACTAATAGGATCATCTTTAGGATCTTTATTGGTAACACTGTCTGTTTCATCTGAAGAAAGCAATACTCCAGACATAAAAACATCACCATCGACATTTCCATCTATTCCATTCACTTTTTCGTCATCTGTATATTGGTAACCAACCCAAGAAGACCATACATCATTTTCAGGAAGAGTGTATTCTTCTGGATTCTCTAAACCCTCGTAGGCAGCTACCCATAATGGGTATTTTGAAAATTCGCTAGTCCATGTGTTCTCTACGTTATTTGCATCAGTATACACTACAGGTAATACTCCGGTTTGAGAATATAATTCTTCAAGAAACGCAATTCCAACAGCATTGATTTCTTCTTTGCTTAAGCTACCAAAAGTTTCAAAATCCATTGCAGGACGCATCGTATAATTGATTCCAGAAATTAAATTGGCAAAACGAGTAGCTTGTGATTTTGCTTCTTCTTCGGTAGTTGCAGTAACAAAGTAATAAAATCCAAAATCAATTCCAGCAGCCTCTGCTTTTGTATGATTTTCTTCAAACCTACTATCAGTAATTGTATTTCCATATCCAGCACGGATATATACTGCACTTATACCAGCATTTTTTACTTCATCAAAATTAATGTCACCTTGATATACACTAACATCTAGTCCAGACATATGATTAGTTGCATCAACATTAACTAGATTTAGATGTGTGCACATCATTACAGCAATTAATAAAATAAAGACAAAATAATAATTTTTCTTCATAGTCACTCCTTTCACTATAGTTTATAAACTAATAATTCTTACAGATAGGCAAATGATAGATATTTTATAAATAAAATAAAATTCATTTTAAAAAAGTATTAATTAAGTTGAGGTATTCGACAATATATTACAAATTACTCGAGGTATAAATAAGAAAATATTGGTAAATATATGCATAGAGTACTCAAAGAACAATTTAAACGAAGGTGAAGGTAAGTTATATATGAAAGTGAATATCTTATTTAAAATAATGACATTATCTACAATATTAGCTGCTCCATATTTGGTTGATTTAGCTATAAATATTGATAGTGTTGATGAGGAATATACGCCAGTAGCTATAGAAAATGAAGTTGCAATACCAAGTTCTTCTTTAATTGAAGAAAAAAGAAACGCTGTTAGATTTACTTCATATTGGGTTGGTGATGGTAGTAGTGCTGATACGACAAGTTCTGGATTAAATTCAAAAGACTTTGAGGTTAATGAAAATGGGTGGTATACATATCAAAATAAAGTAGTTTTAGCTGCAGCGACAGATATCTGCTTAGAAGCAAAAACTGGGGCTTGTGGTAAATATAATGAGCTTCCAGAAGGATATAATCTACATAGCTTATATGATGAATTAACGATTTATGTTGATGAGGTAGCGTATGATGCAATTATCTTAGATTCTTGTGGTGCGAGTTTTTGGCAAGAAGAATATCAACGCTATGATTTATATATCTCCAGTGATAAGTACTTAACTGATATAAAAGGATATGTCGAAATTGAACAACCAGAAGTTTTAAGAAACAATTCATAATTAAAAGCACCCTTGTATCATTTTTGCATAAGCAAATCATTTTACAAAAGGGTGCTTTTTGTATTTATAAAGGAAGTTGTATTTTTAATTCTTCTAACATACAGAAATAAAAGTAGTGTTAAGGTATACCTCTTTTGAAGAACTAATCAAGATAAATGAATTCTATTGTATACTGTATTCCGGTTAATTCACCAACATTATTGACATAATCACTTAAAAGAATTTTTATTTTTTGGTCTGATTGTGCTAAAAGTGTAGTATCTTGTGAAGCAGTTTCTTCCATTTTTGTTTGTGCTTCACTAAAAGCAACAATCTCATCTTCAGCGGTTATTGCTGCTGAAGATTTCTCTAAATAAAATGAATCTTTTGTAAGAGTTGCCTCGTCGACTTTGCTAGAAAGCAGTTTTGAATGAGGTAGAGTAATAATAACATGAGTACCTTCAAGATCTAATGATAGTTGTGATGCATCAATTCCAATTGTGACAATTCCACTGTATTCAATCCAGAAATTTTTATCTTTAGTCCAAATCCAAAAGCCAGTGGCATCTTCTTCGGAGTATTTTGCAACATTGTGGAAGTAGCAATCCATGACAGCTAGTTCACTTATTGCTTCCATTTTTGAAAGTTGAATTTCATGATTAACTGTTTCGTTATCTGAACAACCCGATAACATAGAAAGGGTAATGATCGAGATAATAAGCAATAATATCTTTTTCATAATTTATTTTTCCCCCATGAATTCTAAAGTATAGTTTCCATCAAGTTGCTCAATAAAAGGGCTAATAAGAGCAATAATAGTGTTTTTAGCTGTTTCTTTAGCGATGTTCTTTATACTCTCTTCGTTATTAGCTTCTGTTGTTACATCTTCGATACAAGCAGCATAAGCCTCTTCGGTAACTGTAAGTTTATTAGCACTACTATTTATAAATATATAGTCAAGAGATGCTATATCAACTGTTATTTCTGTAATGAATACTTCTGGAATTTCAATCATTACACTCGCACTCTCGTGGTCAATACTAAAATCAATGTCTTTGAAGTCAATCCCTGCTTTGACTACTGATTCATAATAAACATAATAATCTGTATTTTCAGGATTATTTTCATTCATTACCTCAGTAACACCGATATAAACTGATTTGAAAGTTGAAAGTTCATTGATATCAATGATGCGTTCTAATGTAGATTGAGTAAGAATTTCTGGAACATTATCTTTTTTGAAAAAAAATGTATAAA
This sequence comes from uncultured Holdemania sp., assembly GCA_964368495.1. Taxonomy (GTDB): domain Bacteria; phylum Bacillota_I; class Bacilli_A; order Erysipelotrichales; family Erysipelotrichaceae; genus CALVGQ01. Next base: position 8,774 of record CAYJAJ010000010.1, read on the forward strand.
CAAAAAAACATAGACAAATAACAATAATAGAACTTATTACTCTAATTATTATAGATTTCATAAGAGAGAACTCCTTTAACTTTAAAAACCATGATAGTTGAATTGTTGCTGAAATAGGTCTTAGCTTTGTAAGTTGTAGTGCCTTTTTTGTGTATCATAATAACATCCCTTCCCTGTATAAATATGTACGAATAAATCTGAAATAATTATATATAATAAAAAAACTTAAGTCAATTTATAATGGATTAAAGTACAAATTAAAACATATATTTAATATTAAATAATATAAATAAAAAGTGCAACACATTAGATATATTTTTCTAATGTATTACACTTTCTCATTTTCAAATGGTGCGGATGAAGGGACTCGAACCCCCATGCCTCACAGCGCTAGATCCTAAGTCTAGTGCGTCTACCAATTTCGCCACATCCGCAATTGCTTTTTTATTATAGCAATCACAAAAATAAAATGCAACAAAAAAATTCCTTGATTCAAGGAATTTTTAAGTTGTCTTTGAAATTTTTTCAATTAACTGAATAATTTCTTCTAGTTTCTTATCGTTTTTGTCCACAAAAGACTCGCTAATACAACCTCTAATATGGGCTTCAATTACTTTAGTATTAGCTTTTTTAATGATTGAAGATGTTGCTAATAGTTGAGTGCTAATATCGATACAATATCGGTTGTCTTCAATCATTTTTAATATTCCATCAATTTGACCTCTAGCGGTTTTTAATAAGTTTTCAATTTCTTTGTTATCAGCTCTCATTAACGAATCTCATTAACTTTATATCCAATTTCGCTTAGTGCATTAATCAATTGATCATTTGTCACTGTTTCGATACATTGAACTGTTGCAGTTTTACTTTCTAAATCAACTAATACCTTACTAATACCTGCAATTGGTGATAATGCGTTTTCAACATGTGATACACAATGTTTACACATCATATCGTTGATAATTAATGTTTTTGTCATAGTTTTTTCTCCTTTAGATTTTTGATTAATTTGTGGTTTGAAATTTTTTAGTCGTAGTGCATTTGATACGACACTTACTGAACTCAAGCTCATTGCCAATGCTCCGAACATTGGATCAAGAGTCCACCCAAATATAGGTAGGAATACCCCTGCCGCCAAAGGGATTCCAATAGTATTGTAGATTAATGCCCAAAACAAGTTTTGTTTGATGTTTTTGATTGTTGCTTTACTAAGTAAAATAGCGCTAAGAGCATCGTTGAGATCATTTTTAATTAGTATAAAGTCAGCTGCCTCAATCGCGACATCAGTTCCAGATCCAATAGCTAATCCAACATCAGCTAAAGCAAGTGCAGGTGCATCATTTATTCCATCACCAATCATTGCGACTTTTTTTCCAATGCGTTGATAATCAGCGACTATTTGGCTTTTTTCATGCGGATGAACTTGACTATGAATTGTTTTAATGTTTACTTGTTTAGCAATATTTTCTGCAACAAGTTGATGGTCACCTGTCACCATTGCAACTTCATATCCAAATGTTTGCATTTGTTTTATAGCTTCAATACTACTTTGTTTCACTTCATCAGCAATCGCAAATAGTCCAAGCAACTGATTGTCAAAGGCAAAAAATAAAACTGTTTTTGCTTCGTTTAAATACTCATTGAATAACTTGTCGACTTTAGATAAATCAATTTGATGAGATTTCATCATTTTCTCATTTCCACCTAAAATAGTTTTTCCATTGAAGACTGCCTGTATTCCTTGACCATCTACAATTTTAAATTTTTCAATATCTAAAATTTTAATTTGCTTGTTATCGCAATATTTTGTAACTGCTTTTGACAAAGGATGTTCGCTTTGTTTTTCTAATGCATAAGCAACTGGAAGAAATAAATCATCGATAGAAAATGAGTTGATTACATGAGGATTGCCTTGCGTAATTGTTCCTGTTTTATCAAGAATAATTGTATCAATATGATGGGCGACTTCAAGTGCCTCTGCAGATTTTATTAGTATACCAAGCTGTGCACCTTTTCCAGTAGCTACCATTATTGCAGTAGGTGTTGCTAGTCCAAGTGCACAAGGACAAGAAATTACTAATACAGCAATAGCACTACTTAAAGCACTTTCAAGGGTGCTTCCTATTAATAGCCACACAAGGAAAGTGATTGCTGAAATCACTATGACAATAGGAACAAACACTGAAGAAACTTGATCTGCTAGCTTAGAGATAGGTGCTTTTGTAGAACTTGCTTCCTCAACTAATTGAATTATTTTAAATAAAGTGGTGTCTTTTCCAATGTTTGTAGCCCTGATTTTTAAGCTGCCAGATTTATTTATTGTAGCTCCAATAACTTTATCGTTGATAGACTTATCTACTGGAATGCTTTCACCACTAATCATGGACTCATCAATACTTGCATATCCATCAATGATGATGCCATCTACAGGAATTTTACTTCCAGGTTTTACTATACATATTTCATCAACTTTTACTTCATCAATCGGAATTTGAATTTCTTGGCCATCTCTTAAAACTAAGGCAGTTTTTGCCGCAAAGTCCATTAGCTTTGAAATTGCATCTGAAGTTTTATGCTTTGCACGGGTTTCAAGTGTTTTTCCAAGTGTAATTAAAGTTAAAATCATCCCTGCAGTTTCAAAATATAAATTCATTTTAAAATGATGAACAAGCTCAAAATCTAAAACTGATAAACCATATCCTATCTTATATAAGCCATAAATACTATAAAGTGTCGCTGCAGCTGAACCTAAAGCAATTAAACTATCCATGTTTGGGTGAAGTTTAAATAAATGTGTAAAGCCATTAATAAAGTAATTTTGATTAATAAATAATATAGCGATTGTTAATAAAAATTGAGTTAATGCAAAATTCATTGTATTTTCATTACCTAAAAAAAATTGTGGCAAAGGCCAATTCATCATGTGTCCCATTGCTAAATAAAATAAAGGGATTGTGAATAAAAATGAAAAAATGCATTTTATTTTCATGATGTTGTAGTGTTTTTCAACCTCATTATTTTGCTTAGTTTCTATAGCTTGAGTATTTTCATCATTGGTTGATGCTCCATACCCTAAATTTTCAATAATCTCAATGATAGAATTTGTTTGAATGATTGAATCATCAAAGTCTACAGTCATTTTATTATTTAATAATTGCACTTGTACAGAAACAATTCCATCTTGCTTGTTTAAAGTTTTTTCAATAATACTACTACAAGCGGTACATGTCATTCCTGTAATATTAAAGTTCTTTTTCATAATAGCCTCCCCACCCCCTAGGGGTAGTATAAATATTATAGTGTTTTTCTTTTAATAATTCAATGGATATTATTTGTGGAAGTCTTATCATTTTTAAGTTAAAATAAATCTAAAGTAAAAGGAGCATACAGTATGATTAATAATAGAATAAAAAAAATTCGTGAATTGATGAAAGAAAAAAATATTGATATTTATTTAATACCAACTGCAGATTTTCATGAAAGTGAAAATGTGGCAGAGTATTTTAAAGCACGTGTATTTATTTCAGGATTCACTGGTTCTGCAGGAACAATAGTGATTACTAAAGATGAGTCGATATTATGGGCAGATGGTCGCTATTTTATTCAAGCTGAAAATCAAATTAAAGATACAGAAATTCAGTTATATAAAATGGGACAAGAGGGAGTGCCTACAATTATTGAATATTGCAAAAATCATGCTCATCTAAATATAGGTTTTGATGGACGTGTCATTACAGCAAAAATGGGAGAAACAATTGAGAAAGAGTGTTTAAAAAAAGGTGGTTCAGTACAGTATGAACTAGACTTAGTTGATCAAATTTGGACAGATCGTCCTTCTATGCCTTTTTCACAAGCCTTTTATCTTTCGGAAAAATACACAGGAAAAACCATGAAAGAAAAGTTAGAGTGGCTAAAAAAAGAAATGAAATCAAAAGCGGATGTCCTGGTTTTATCAGCACTTGATGAAATTGCCTGGTTATTTAATATACGAGGCAATGATGTAGCGTTCACTCCAGTGATTTATGCTTATGCTCTTATTAGTGAAAATAAAGTGGATTTTTATGTTGATAAAAATAAATTGAATGAGGAAATAGCTGCGTTATTTAATGAATGCAATGTAGAATTGCATGATTACTTTAGTTTTTATGATGACATTAGAAAAATTGAAAATCAAATTGTTTGGTGTGATTTAGAACAGATTAATTATGCAATAAAAAAAGGCATAAATAAAACAAATCAACTCGTATTGCAAAGAACTCCAATTGTACTTGAAAAGGCATGTAAAAATGAAACAGAAATTAAAAACATACGGGAATCTCATTTAAAAGATGGAGTAGCAATGGTACGTTTCATAAAATGGTTAAAAGAAAACATAAAAACAGAAGAAATTAGTGAAATAACAGCTGCAGATTATCTTGAAAAATGCAGAGTTGAAGGTGGAGCATTTGAATTAAGTTTTCCAACGATTTGTGGTTATAACGCAAATGCAGCAATGATGCATTATAGTGCAACACCTGAAAACTATGCCATGCTTAAGCCAGCTGGAATTGTTTTAGTTGATTCAGGGGGACAATATTTAGAGGGAACAACTGATATTACAAGAACGATTGCTTTAGGTCCAGTAAGTGATGAGTGGAAAAAATACAATACAACAGTATTAAAAGGAATGATCAATTTATCAAAAGCTAAATTTTTATCAGGAATGAATGGTCTTGCTTTGGATATCTTAGCTCGTGGTCCAGTTTGGAATCTTGATATTGATTATCAATGTGGTACGGGACATGGAGTAGGGTACTGTTTAGGAGTTCATGAAGGACCTCATGGAGTAAGATGGAGAAATCCGAGTAATGCACCGATGGATCCATTTATGCAAGGAATGGTAGTAACTAATGAACCTGGAATTTATCTTGGTGGTGAATTGGGGATACGAATTGAAAATGAACTCATTGTGCAAAAAGGGATAAAGAATTTTTATGGTCAATTTATGTATTTTGAAACAGTAACATTTTGCCCAATTGATGTGGACTTAATTGATTCACAATATTTATCAAAAGAGGAGCTTTCATGGTTAAATGATTATCATCAAGAAGTTTACGATAAATTAAGCCCGCGATTAGATGATGAGTGTTCAAAATGGCTATATAAAGTTACACGCCCAGTACAAGAGGTTTAATATGAAACTAATTTCTTGGAATGTTAATGGATTAAGAGCGTGCATTACGAAGGGATTTCTAGATTTTTTTAATGAAGAAAAGGCAGATGTTTTTGCACTACAAGAGACAAAACTTCAGCCTCATCAAATTAACTTAGAATTAGATGGATATTATCAATACTGGCATAGCGCAGAAAAAAAGGGCTATTCAGGAACTGCTGTTTTTTGCAAAGAAAAGCCAATTTCAGTTGTTTATGATTTTGAAAACGAGGATCATCCTAAAGAAGGTAGAGTGATAACATTGGAGTTTCAAAATTATTATTTTGTGAATGCTTATGTGCCGAATTCAAAGGAAGAGTTAGCTCGGTTAGATTATCGTATGATTTGGGAAAAAGATTTACAAAATCATCTAACTAAATTAAATGAACGAAAACCTGTTATATATACAGGAGATATGAATGTTGCAGTTGAAGAAATCGATTTAAAAAATCCTAAAACAAATAGAAAAAATCCTGGATTTTCTGATGAAGAAAGACAGCAGATGAGAGTTTTATTAAGTTTAGGTTTTATTGATACTTTTAGAAAACTCTATCCTGAAAAAGTTGAATATTCTTGGTGGTCTTATCGTTTTAATTCACGTGCTAAAAACGCAGGGTGGAGAATTGATTACTTCATTACTTCAAAATCATTGGAAGAAAAAATAAAAGATAGCAAAATTTATACACAAATATTTGGTTCAGACCATTGTCCGGTTGGATTAGAAATTGACATATAGGAGGTCAAGATGATAAAAAATTATATCAATCAATACAAAGAAGAAATGAAAGCAGATTTAGCTAAACTAATTAGCTATAATTCAATACTGGATACAGCACATGAAAATGCACCATTTGGCTTAGAAAATGCAAAATGTTTAGATGAAGCTTTAAAAATTGCAGAAAAATGTGGAATGAAGTCAACGAATGTTGATTATTATTGTGGATATGGAGAAATCGGTGAAGGAAAAGAAATCATTGGTGTTTTAGGGCATCTTGATATTGTTCCAGTTGGAGAAGGCTGGGATAGCAATCCTTTAGAGTTATTTGAAAAAGATGGTAAATATTACGGTCGAGGAGTCAGTGATGATAAGGGTGCGGTTATAGCTTCTGCCTATGCAATTCGTATATTAAACGATATGAATGTCAACTTTAATAAACGTGTTCGTTTAATAATGGGTTGTAATGAAGAAAGTGGTTCAAATTGTTTAAAGTACTATGTTGAAAAAGAGGGGCATATTGATTATGGTTTCACACCTGATGCGATTTTCCCTGGAGTATTTGGTGAAAAGGGGATGATTAGTGCAAAATTTAGTGCCCCAACATCAAAAATATTACATATTGAAGGTGGAAGTGTTTCAAATGTAGTTTGTGCGAAAGTAAAAGCAGAACTTCCTTTAAATAGTGTTGATTTAAAACAACTTGAAGATATCCTTGTGAAAAATGGATGTAGAGTGGAAATCAAAACTGAAAGCACACATCAAATTACAGTATATGGAGTTGCAGCACATGCCTCTACACCAAACAGTGGAATTAATGCTATTTCTCAATTTATGAATGCATTAAAACAGTGTGGTTTTGATGATTCATTCGTGGATTATTATAATGATAAAATAGGGTTATCTTCTAATGGTTCAAATTGTGGAGTTAATTTTAGTGATGAATATGGTGAGTTAACATTTTGCAACGGAATTATTAAAAAAGAAAACGATGAAATTACAGGCTCAATTGATATTCGATTCCCGGTTACAATGAAATCATCAACAATAGTTGAGGAACTGAAAAAAGGGTTTGAAAGTAAAGTAGGAACTTTAGAAGTATTGGGAGCACATGAACCACTATTTTTTGAAAAAGAATCTGATTTAGTTAAAAATTTAGTGGATGCATATCGTAGTGTAACAAATGACACAAAATCACAGCCAATGACAATGGGTGGTGGAACTTATGCTAAAGGGATTAACAACTGCATTGCCTTTGGCGGAAATTTTTCAAGTGATAATCATATCCATGATGCAAATGAAGTGCTAGATATTGAAGAGTTTTATCTGCAAGTAGAAATATATGCACAAGCGATATTAAATCTATTAAAAATTTAAAAGTGAGGAAACTCGCTTTTTTAATATTTCTTGGGAAATATAAGAATAAAATTGATTATTTGATAGTTTGTAAACTTACAAAATAAAATAAAAATAATCCAAAATATGGATGAGTTTGAAAATAGATTAAAGTGTTCTTTTAACTACAGCTATTTTCAAATAAAAACTGCAATAAAACAAATATCATATTTCAAGATTATTTTGTTTATAATTTCACAACAAAAAGGCTTAAATAAAGGCTCAAATGATGTTTGTGAATAGTAAAAAAAATTAAATAAATGAATTGACATATAAAATAAAAGGAATAGAATTAAATATTATGAGAAGAGGGGTAGTTTTATGTTTTTTATACTTTTTGTAGTATGGATTTTATTTAATGGAAGGTTTACATTAGAACTTGCAATTATTGGAGTCATTTTGTCATTGCTTTTAACGATGTTTATGTGTCGTTTTATGAATTATAAGGTAAAATATGATTTAATAATTATAAAAAAGTTTAAAAATATTATTGAACTTCTAATTGTATTAACAATAGAAATAGCGAAATCAAACGAGCAACTGTTGTATTGGATATTTTCAAATAAATATCGAATGGAACCGGTTATCGTTGTTTTTGAGTGTGATTTAAAAACAGATTGGGCAAAAGCTATACTTGCGAATTGCATCACTTTAACTCCGGGTACCATTACTTCATCAGTTGAAAATGATTAGTTTAGAGTGCATTGTTTAGATCGTGAACTTGGAGAAGGATTAAATGAATGCGCATTTGTAAGAGTGTTAAGAAAGTTAGAGGATTTTAATGTATGATCGAAAACATGAAAGATTTTGTCTTAATTGGGGCGATGATTATTTTAACATTAATGCTGTTTTCTACATTTGTAAGAACAATTATTGGACCCAGAATAAGTGATCGATTACTCTCGATTAATATGATTGGTACACAAGTAATTATTCTGATTTGTATCTTGGCGGTTTATTTAAACGAAGCTGGGTTAGTGGATATGGCATTGATTTATGCAATGCTTAGTTTCTTAAGTATTGTGTTGTTTACTAGAATTTATTTTGGTGTATATATGGAACGATTAATGAGAAATAAAGAAAAAGAAATGGAGGACAAATAATGATTGAAGTATTAGGGTTTGTTTTTGGAACAATTTGTATAGCAATTGGAATAATAATTTCTGCTGCTTCAGTTTTTGGGAATTTCCATTTTAAGTATGTATTGAATCGTATGCAAGTTGCAGCGATGGAAGATACATTAGGAATTTTATTTGTATTAATGGGTCTAATTTTTTATGTTGGATTTGGTTGGTTAGCGATGAAATTGATTTTAGTTATCGTATTTTTCTGGTTATCTTCTCCAACTTGTAGTCATTTGCTTCTTCGTATGGAAGTATTAACTAATGAAAAATTAAGTGATGAAGTTGAGGTGATGACAGAATGACACTATTTGCGATATTATTATGTATTTATTTGATTGTTTGTGCTATCTCCGTGTCATTAACTAAAGGTGTTTTAACGTCAATAATCATTAATACTGGATTTTCAGTAGTTATGTGTATTATTTGGATTTTAATTGAATCACCGGATTTAGCGATTACAGAAGCTGCAGTAGGGGCAGGGGTTACAACTTTGTTGTTTTTTGCAGCGATGAAGAAGATTCATTTAATTGATGAGGATGAAAATCATGAAAATTAGAGAAGATTACGAATATTCCGGATGGCGACGCTTTGTACACTGGGTAAACGGAGACCCAAAAGAAGATTACATTCCAAAAGAAGTTTTGGATGAAAAAGATATTTTAAGTGAAGAAGAGCGTATTATTCAAACAAATAAAATTAGGGATCCACATAAGAGCAAAATTAGTAAATCAGTTGCAAGATTTACATTAAGAAACTATAAAACAATGACTAACGTATTTTCAGTGCTTATTGCGACAGTAATCATTGGAATCTTGTTGCTTACTGTTTCATATTTACCAGAGTTTGGAAATCCAAATAATGCAACTAACAATGAAGTAAGTGCGCGTTATATTGAACAAGGACTACAAGAAACAGGTGCTGTTAATATCGTTGCAGGAGTTATTTTAGATTATCGTGCATTCGATACACTTGGTGAAGCACATGTACTTTTTTTGGCAGCAGTGAGTGTTATGATTTTATTGCGTATGGATTATCAAAAAGACGGGTCTATCAACAAAGAAAGTAGCATTTATGATGAAGGCTATGATCGCATGTATGAACCAAAAAACGATACAATTTTAAAGTTTGTTGCAACATTTTTGTTTCCAATTATGGTGCTGTTTGGAATATACATTATTTTAAATGGTCACATATCTGCAGGTGGTGGATTTGCAGGAGGAGCAATCATTGGTTCGGCGCTTATATTGTATAACAATGCATTTGGATTCAAAAAGACAAGAGAATTCTTCTCTTTAAATACATTCAAATGGGTATCTTTTGCAGGGTTAGTTACATATGCATGTTTAAAATTGTATTCTTTCTATATGGGGGCAAACCATTTTGATTCAGGGATTCCTTTAGGGAATCCTGGGGATATTTTAAGTGCAGGGTTAATCTTGCCACTAAATATCTGTGTTGGTTTAGTTGTTGCATGTACAATGTATACATTTTTCGCATTATTTAGAAAAGGGGGATTGTAAGATATGGAACATTTGTTTGCGAATTATTATGAGACAACAGCAATTATTTTGTTCGGTATCGGGTTTACGACCTTACTTTTAAATAAAAATATGATTAAAAAAATTGTTGGATTTAACTTCATGGACAATGGAATTTACTTGTTTTTGGCTTCAAAAGGGTACATCCATGGAAGAAAAGCACCAATTATTAAAGACGGTATTCAAGAAATCGAATCTTATATTAATCCATTGCCAAGTGGCCTGGTTCTTACAGGAATCGTGGTATCAGTAAGTGTAACTGCATTTTTATTAGCGATTACAATTCGTTTGTATTATCGCTATCGTACTTTGGATATTGAAGAAATTATACGTTTATCTAAATTGGAGGAAGAATAATATGGCTTTTGTACAAAATTTTCCTTTCTTTACAATTATAATGACACTTTCAAGTGGTGTATTTTGTTCAGTATTTAAAGGAAAGAAATCACGTTATTTTACGATTACAATATTATCATTAGTATTCATCATGTCATTAATGGTATTGGCTTTTGCGGTGACAAGCAAAGATTCATACAACTACATGATGGGACATTTTCCTGCACCTTGGGGAAATGAAATTAGAATTGGTGTACTGGAAGGCTTATTTGCATCTGCCTTTAGTGGAATTATGTTGTTTTCCATTTTAGGTGGGCTAAAAGAAATTAAAGAGGATGTAGAACCAACAAAAGTAAATCTATTTTATATTTTAACACTATTATTAATGAGTTCATTACTGGCGATTGTTTATACAAATGACTTATTTAATGCCTATGTTTTTGTGGAGATTAATACAATAGCGGCATGTGCGTTGGTATTAATTCGTTATCGTAGTGGAAAAGCATTAGTAGCAACAATTCGCTATTTGTTCATGAGTTTGCTGGGATCAGGGTTATTTTTATTAGGGATTTCAACATTATATGATTTAACAGGTCATCTACTTATGCAAAATATTGCAGAAAGTGTGGCACTTGTTTATGAAACAGGAAGTTATACATTCCCGCTTGGTGTAACGATTGCCTTATTTAGCATGGGGCTTGCGATTAAGAGTGCATGCTTTCCTTTTCACTCATGGCTACCACCTGTTTATGAGCATTCAACAATTGCGGCAACAACTATTTTATCTAGTATTGTTTCTAAAAGTTATATTTTCTTATTGATTAAGATTTTCTATCGAGTTATTGGTATTGATATTATATTTGAATCTGGGGCTTCAGACATATTGTTTATTTTTGGTAGTATAGGAATAATTTTTGGATCTGTTAAAGCACTTAAAACCAAAGATTTAAAAGAAATGCTTGCATATTCTTCTGTTGGTCAAATTGGATATATCTTTTTAGGAATTGGATTTGGTACAGAGTTGGGATTAGTTGCTGCATGCATTTATATTTTAGCTCATGCTATCACTAAGCCACTGCTGTTTGTAGCCACTGGAGGATTAATGAAGGTATCTAACAACAGTAGACACTTCCATGCACTTCAAGGAGCTGGACTTCGTGATAAATGGGCTGGATTTGCCTTTCTAATTGGTGCACTGTCAATGATTGGTATTCCGTTTTTTGCAGGATTTAATGCAAAAATATTATTAACAATGTCAGCAATTGAATTTACATCATTAAAAATGATTGTAGCATTAGCAGCATTAGCAATCAGTACAGTGTTGAATGCATTATACTTTATACCGCTTTTATTCGTATTGTTTAGACGTCCTAAAGATGATACATATGTTACAAAATATGATAAAGGTGTTGCATATAAGGTTTCATTAATTGGTTTTATATTATGTAACTTCGTAGTTGGAGTCTTTGGAGCGCCGTTGTTTAAGATGCTTCAAGATGGATTCGCTATGTTCAAATAAGGGGGTGAAGGTATGTTATTTGTGGTTTTAGTACCAATTTTACTAGGTTCAATACTTTCTTTTTTACCATTTAATAAAGAAGAGAAATCAAGAAATATGTTTGTAAGTTTCACACTTGTAGCAACATTCTTGCTAGCAGCATGGGTCATTTTAACTGAACAAAGTTCAATAAATTTATTAACGATACTACCTTCAATGCCCATCACTTTAAATGCAGATGCATTAGGTAAATTCTTTTTGGGGATAGTCAATTTATTATGGACATTGGTAGGGATATACAGTTTAGAGTATATGAAACATGAAACAAATCATCCAAGATTTTATACATTTTTCCTAATCTCATTGGGTGCGATGAATGGAGTTTGTGTGAGTGGAAATTTTGTCACACTTTACCTATTTTTCGAAATACTTACTGTTGCAAGTATGCCATTGGTATTGCATACGCAAACAAAAGATTCAATTAGTGCTGCAATCAAATATTTAATTTATTCAATATTTGGTGCAACATTAGGTCTTCTAGGATTATTTACAATTTCAAGCTACACTGGAACCACCGAATTTGTCGCGGGTGGGATTCTTGACTCATCGATAATAACTGGTAATGAAAATTTATTATTAATTGTGTGTTTCATAACTGTCGTTGGATTTGGTGCAAAAGCTGGGATGTATCCACTGCACTCATGGCTTCCGACGGCTCACCCTGTTGCTCCTGCTGCAGCAAGTTCATTGCTTTCAGGGATTATTACAAAAGCAGGTGTACTAGCGATCATTCGTGTTATTTATTTTCAGTTTGGAATGGATTTTATTAAAGGAACTTGGGTACAATATGCACTTCTTGTCTTAGCGTTATTTACTGTATTTATGGGTTCGCTACTAGCATTTAAAGAGAGAATAATGAAAAAGCGCTTAGCTTATTCAACGGTCTCACAAGTTTCTTATATATTATTTGGTGTGTTTTGTTTCAATGGAATATCATTTTTAGGAGCGATGCTTCATGTGCTAGCACATGCATTAATTAAAAATGTACTATTTATGGTTAGTGGTGCAGTTATTTATAAGAGCCATCATACAAGGGTAGACCAATTGGATGGATTAGGAAAGAAAATGCCTATCACATTTGCCTTATTTACAATTGCATCATTAGGGTTGATTGGTATACCACCGCTTGTTGGTTTTGTATCCAAATGGTATTTAGCGCAAGGAGCATTAACTACGTTGAATCCTGTTTATAGTTGGATAGGACCTGTTGTTTTACTAGTAAGTGCATTATTAACTGCAGGTTATTTATTTACAATCACAATTCATGCTTATTTTAGACCGTACACTGGTGATGAATCAGTTGTTGAAGTCAATAAAACAATGTTGATACCTATGGGGATTTTAACATGTGGGATTGTCTACTTTGGGATGTTTCCATCGGAAATACAAGCATATATTAATGTGATTGTTAATGGTTTATTTTAAGGAGGGATAGGATGATGAATACTCTTGTACTTATGGCGATGGCCTTTGCAATAATCGGTGGATTAATCCTTCCATTGTTAAAAATAAGCGAAAAGGATAATAAAAAAAGAAACACTTATTCTATAACGATTGTTTTAATCACAAGTTTAATGGTTTTAGGATGCGTATTAACTGATATGCAAAACCCGATTAGTTTAATCACAATTAATGAGGGAATGGAAATTAAGTTTTATACAGATGGATTAAGTAAGATATTTTTAATACTAGTTTGTGTTTTATGGCCGATTGCAACCCTTTATTCGTTTGAATACATGGAGCATGAACAAAAGAAAAATACTTTCTATATGTTTTATATTAGTACATACGGTGTAGTGATTGGTTTAGCAAGTAGTGCGAATCTTGTTACATTCTATCTTATGTATGAAATCTTAACATTTATTACTTTACCTTTAGTAATACATGGTATGACTAATCGTAGTGTAAAAGCAGGTAGACAATACATACTTTATTCAATTACTGGGGCTGCACTAGCGTTCACAGGAATCATGATTGTGTATTTCTATGGTGGAAGTTTAGATTTTATTTATGGAGGAGTAGGATTTAGTAGTTTTGATGAAAATTCATTTATTATCCTAATGGGCTACTTGTTTTGCTTCTTTGGGTTTGGTGTTAAGGCAGCGGTATTCCCATTTCATAAATGGTTACCTGCTGCAGGTGTTGCTCCAACTCCAGTCACTGCATTACTCCATGCAGTTGCGGTTGTAAAAGCGGGTGTGTTTGGTATTGCTCGAGCAACATTCTATAGTTTTGGGCCTTCTATATTAGTGGGGACATTTGCACAAGATATTGCAATGATTTTTGCGATATTTACAGTTGTTTTCGGATCAGCATGTGCATATAAAGAGGTACACTTGAAGCGTCGTTTAGCATATTCTACGGTTTCAAATTTATCTTATATTACATTTGGTCTTACCTTGATGACACCTCTTGGACTAGCTGCTGCAATGGCACATATGCTGTTTCATGGGGTAATTAAAATTTGTTTGTTCTTCTGTGTAGGTGGTGTAATGGAAATTACTCATCAAGAATATTTAGAAGATATTGAAGGTTTTGGAAAGAAAATGCCGCTTACATTTGCTAGTTTCCTTGTGGGCTCCCTTGCATTAAGTGGTATTCCACTTTTTGCAGGATTTATTTCAAAATATGCGTTAGCCAATGCAGCAATAACAACAGGAAGTGTTCTTGGATTTATTGGAGTAATTGGTTTGCTTATTTCTGCAGTATTGACTGCATACTATACATTTGAAATATGTATTAAAGCATTCTTCCCAAATAAAAATTCAAGGATTAAAGAGGGGATAACAGCACATGATCCAAGTTGGAGAATGTTGCTTCCTTTTGGAATATTATGTGTTTTAATGGTTTATTTAGGTACGAATAGTACAGTGGTGATGGATACGCTTAATTTCATCGCTAATGGATTGATGTAGGTGAAAATGATGAATGAAACTTTATTATTAATAGTCACACTATGGCCAATGATTGGTGGTTTATTGGTTGTGCTGTTCGGAAGAAAAAGCAGTAAGGTTCGCTTTAATTTAGCAACTGTTGTTGCAGCAATTGAATTTGCTATGCTAGCTTACTTAGTGAGTGTTGTACTTAATAGTGGTCCAATATATTTGACGATTGCAAATTTTTGCGGAATGACTTTTGATTTAAAAATAGATGGATTTAGAGTTTTGTATTCACTTATTGCTGCATTCATGTGGTTTATGACTACAGGATATACAAAAGAATATTTAAGTCACTATGATAATCAACTTCGTTATTTGTTCTTTACATTGGTAACATGTGGAGCAACAGTAGGCGTTTTCTTATCAGCTGATTTATATACTACATTTATTTATTTTGAAATAATGTCATTTACTTCTTATGTCATGGTAATCCATGATCAAAAAGAGGAAGCAATGAAAGCTGGTACATTATACATAGCAGTTGCAGTTATTGGTGGTTTAACAATGTTGATGGGGCTATTTATGCTTTACAATCAAATTGGAACTTTAAATATTGAACAACTTTATGATGCGGTATCAAATTCGTCAAATATGACGATGATTTGGATTTCAGGAGCGCTTATTTTAGTTGGGTTTGGTGCAAAGGCCGGTCTATATCCACTTCATGTATGGCTTCCAAAAGCCCATCCAGTTGCCCCAGCTCCAGCAAGTGCCTTGCTAAGTGGAATTTTAACTAAAGCTGGTGTATTTGGTATGATAGTTATTTCCATAGAAATTTTTAGAAATGATACAGATTGGGCATTCTTGATCTTATCACTTGGAGTAATTACTATGGTGCTTGGTGCAGTGCTTGCATTATTTTCTAACAACTTAAAAAGAACGTTGGCTTGTTCATCAATGTCACAAATTGGGTTTATTTCAATTGGTATAGCTATGAGTATCTTCTTAGGATCACATAATACTTTAGCGGTTCGTGGAACAATCTTACATATGGCTAATCATTCGTTAATTAAATTATTACTGTTTATGTTAGCTGGTGTTATTTATAGCAATACTCACCAACTTGATTTGAATAAAATTCAAGGCTTCGGACGTAAAAAATGGGGGTTAATGATTTTATTCATCATTGGTGCATTAGGAATTGGCGGGATACCATTATTTAATGGTTATGTGTCGAAAACGTTGTTGCATGAAAGTATAGTAGAATATATCCATATTTTAGAAGGTACAAGTGCAGCGGACTTCTTTACAGCTGTTGAATATACATTCTTATTTGCTGGAGGACTTACTATTGCTTATATGACTAAAATATTTATTGCAATTTTTGTCGAAAAAAACCAGGATATTAAGGTTCAAGAGAAATACGACAACATGAAAAAGATAATGACTAAAGAAAGTTGGGTATATCTAATATTTAGCGCAATTCCACTGCTACTCATTGGATTAATTCCAAATACTACAGCAGACTTCATGGCAGATGTGATGATGGATTTCATGCACGCTCATGCTCTAGATCATGCTATTGCTTATTTTGCGTGGATTAACTTAAAAGGTGCAGTTATTTCTATTACTATTGGAACGATTATTTATTTGTTTGTGGTGAGATTATTGTTATTAAAAACAAAAAATAAAAGCACTGTGTATATTGAACGTTGGCCAAAGTGGTTAGATTTAGCAAATATTTTCGAAAAAGCTATACTAAGCTCTGTTATTTTCATCGCATGTTTTATTACAAGAGTGATTAGCAGTTTAGGTGATGGTAGTGTCATTTTATTAAATAAAACTATTTTATGTAAAAAGAAAAGACCAGAAAGTGATCCTAATGATTTCTTAGATGGCGATTTAGTGAAAAACTACAAAGAAAACAAAAGTTGGATGGAAATCGAAAATAGCTTATCTTTTGGTTTATTGTTGTTTGGTGTAGGGATATGTGCATGTTTCATTTATATGATGTCACATTTATAGGATAAAATAATGAAAGTATTGATAGCTTCAAAAAATTTAGGAAAAATAGAAGGGGCTGAAATAGCCTTTTCTACTTATTTCAACGATGTTGAAGTCATTGGTTATGACATAAAATCAGATGTAAGTGAGCAACCACTCAATGAAGAAATATATCAAGGCGCCTATAACAGAGTAGATAATTTAATTAAATATGCTAATCTAAATGAATTGAAGGCAGATTACTATATTGCAGTAGAATCAGGTCTTACTAATCTTTTAGGGAAATGGAGTGTTGTGAGTGTGGCAATTATCAAAGACAAAGACTCACAAATAGGGTTTGGAACTTCAGCTGCATACCCAATTCCTGAAAAATATATTGAGGATATCTTAAACACGCAAATGTCTACAGTAATGCAACAAGTATTTAAAGATAGAAATATACGTGTATATAATGGTGTCATTCATCATATTTCACATGGAAAGTTTAATCGCGTGGAATTAAATAAACAAGCATTCATGATGGCACTTACAAATTTTATTAATGCTGATTTATGGAGTGATTGAACATCGAATAATAAATAAATTTTAAACTTTGCTTGTTTAAAATTTTATGATAAACTTGATTTGTAAAAAAGGAGAGCATTTATGGAGGGATTAACTCAAATTATTAAAACGGTATTATATGAAGGTGGAGATTTTTTTGTAGCCTTATTTGAGCTTGTAGCATTAGTTATGATTATTATTGCTGGAGTTAGAGGTTTAATTCTTTATCTTAAAAAAGATGATAATACTGCTTTAGAATTACTTAAAGGATTTTCTGTAGGACTAAGTTTTCTTCTTGGGGGGGAAATTTTAAAAACTGTTATCATTACACATGATCTTACAGAGCTAATGATTGTTGGTGGACTTGTTTTGATTCGTGTTGCAATTTCAGTGCTTATACACTGGGAAATGGAACATGAGAAGAAAGAACATGAAATGGACATTGCAGTTGAAAAATTACTTAAACAAAAAGAAAATGAAGCAAAAACATCGTAGAACATTCTACGATGTTTTTCATAAGTGTTATATGGTATAATTATTTCAAGGATGTGGGAAAATGCTTAATGCGACATTATTAAAAACTCATGCTCAAAACACGATAAAGTCATCCTGGATGAAATTTATTTTATTAGGTGTTTTCATCTACATGATTAATCTTTGTTTTGTGCAGTTGTTGTTTAATATTGAAACTGAAATGTATTCAATACGATTGTTTGGTGTTACAGTGTTTTCAATGGATTTGTTTGAAGGTTATGATTTTGTTATAAAATTTGGACTTGCAAAAATAATCTATACAATATTAATTGCTTATCCATTTGAGTATGGAATATATGTCTTTTGTAAAAACGTTTTTTATAAAAAAGAAAAGATGAAAAATATATTTGCAGCATTTAAAAAGGGATATTCAAAAATATTATCAGTGATGTTAATAAAAGATATGATTACTGCGATGTATCTGTTATTTTTTATTATACCTGGAATTATGAAATATTATGATTATCGTTTAGTTCCTTATTTGTTGCATGATTATCCTGATTTAGAGGCACATGAAGTTTTAGCAAAGTCCAAAGAAATGATGAGAGGCTATCGCATGTTTATGTTTATGCTTGATTGTTCATTTATCATTTGGACAATATTAGGGTTGTATACAATGGATTTATCAACAATTTATTCAACGCCATTGTACTATTTAACAAAAACACAGGTTTATTTAGTATTGAGTAAACAAATGCAAATAAAAGCTGTAAATAGATAAAAAAAGGAGATAGGATTTATGAATTTTGTGTTTTTATCACCAAACTTTCCAGAAAACTATTGGCAATTTTGCCATAGTTTAAGACAAAATAAAGTAAGTACATACGGTGTAGGGGATGCACCATACAACGAATTAGATGAAAAATTGAAAAATTCACTTGATGATTATTATCAAGTATCAAATTTAGAAAATTATGATGAAGTGTATCGTGCAATAGCTTATTTTACACATAAATATGGTCGAATTGATATGTTGGAGTCTAATAATGAATATTGGTTGGAAAGAGATGCAAGACTGCGTACTGATTTTAATATTAAAGGATTAAATGAAAAAACAATTCAAGGAATTCGATATAAGAGTAAAATGAAAGCATTTTATGAAAAAGCAGGATGTAAAGTTGCTCGTTATCATTTAACTTCAACTTATAATGCAGGAATTCGATTTGTAAAAAAAGTAGGATATCCTGTAATTGTAAAACCAGATAACGGAATGGGTGCTGTTTCTACATATAAAATTAGCAATGAAGAAGAACTAAGAAAATTTTATGAAACATCGTATCCGACACAAATGATAATGGAAGAGTTTGTAGTGGGTGAATTATTATCGTACGATGGCATCGCTAATAGTGAAAAAGAAGTAATTTTTGAATCTGCAAATTATTATCCTATTCCAGTTATGGAGTTGGTCAATGATGAAAAAGATACTTTTTTCTATTCATTAAAAGATATTCCAGATGATTTAAGAGAAATTGGTCGCAAAGTTGTAAAGGCATTTGAAACAAACAGTCGTTTTTTTCACTGTGAGTATTTTAGACTTACAGAAGCGAAAGAAGGTTTAGGCGAAGTGGGTGATTTAATTGGTCTTGAAGTAAATATGAGACCACCAGGTGGAAATGCTCCAGATATGATGAATTTTGCTAGAGACATTAATGTTTATCAATTGTGGGCAAATATGATTGCCTACGATGAATGTTATTATGATATGAATTGTATAAGTAAGCACTGTGTTTTTGAGGGTAGAAGACTTAAATACAATTATAAACTTTCAAATGAAGATGTTACAAAAAAATATGAATTGGCATTAAGGATGAATCAAAAAGGTCCAGAAGCATTAGCACAAGCAATGGGTGATTATATTTTTATTGCATGTTTTGATACAATGGATGAAGTCAATCAATTCATTAGTGATGTTACTGCTAAAGCTTAAGGAGAAATAGTTATGCATACAGCTTATTATAAAGAATATAGCAACAATTTAAATAGATACATGGAATTTAAAGTTTATGGGCATAGTGGAATTCCTATTCTTGTTTTTCCAGCACAAGATGGACGTTTTTTTGACTATGAAAATTTTAAAATGATTGAAGCTACTGAACATTTTATCGAGCAAGGATTAGTGCAATTTTTTTGCATCGATAGTATTGATCAAGAAACTTTTAGCAGTATGGGGAATCAAACTTGGCGTATTGTTCAATACGATAATTACATCAATTATGTATGTGATGAGGTTATTCCGCATATTTATACTATTCAAAAAGAAACAGATATAAACAATCCATTTATTGGACACATTATTACAACTGGTTGTAGTATGGGGGCAACGCATGCATTAAACATATTTTTAAGAAGACCAGATATTTTCAAAGGAACAATTGCCATGTCTGGGATTTATCACGCAGGATTCTTTTTTAATGATTATCAAGATGGAAGAATTTATGAAAATTCACCACTAGATTACTTGCCTAATATGCCAAAAGATCATTATTATATTGAGGCATATCGCCATAGTGATATTATCATAAGTGTTGGACAAGGTCGTTGGGAAGAAGAGTGTATTGAAGACACTCGACGACTACAGACAATATTCAATGAATTAGGTATCAATAACGCCTGGATAGATTTTTGGGGTTATGATGTTGACCACGATTGGCCTTGGTGGCGAGTGCAAATTGTTCATTTCTTGGAACAATTAGTGAAATAGAAAGAGGAAATATGGTAATTGAAGAAAAAGTTTGGATAACTCCATTTAATTTAGAAAGATCACTATATATTTACATTCCTGATAATCTAAGGAAAAATCAAAAGTGCAAAGTAATTTATATGTTTGATGGGCACAATTTATTTTTTGATGAAGTTGCTACCTACGGTAAAAGCTGGGGATTAAAAGATTATCTTGATTATCATAATTTGCCAATTATTGTTGTTGGGATAGAGTGCAATCATGAGAGTAATTTCAGATTATGTGAATTTAGTCCTTATGATTTCGTAGATAACCGTTATGGAGAAGTAATGGGGAGAGGAATAGAATTAATGGATTGGATTGCCTATGAGTTAAAACCGTTAATTGACGCTAATTATCCTGTATACACAGATGCAAAAAACACGAGTATTGCAGGAAGTTCAATGGGTGGTTTGATGTCGGTATATGCAGGGGCAATGTATAGTCATGTTTTTTCAAAGGCTGCGTGCTTATCTCCTTTTTATCCACATGTTGTTAGAAGGCTGTTGGCAGATGTTCAACAATCTGAAGCAAAAAAATCAACATTTTACATAAGTTGGGGTGCACATGAGTGTTCAACACATCGACGTTTAGCAAAATATTCTGAACAGAACTTATCAATCGCTAGGACACTAACATCAAAAGGAAATCAAGTTTACTGTCACTTATATGAACATCAAAACCACAGCGAAGATTCGTGGGCAAAAGAAACAGATAATTGGATGAGTGAATTAAATTTAAAGAGGTAAGCATGGAACTTATAGAAAACATAGTAAATGAAGCATACGAGCATACTGTATATAAAGCAGTATTTTCAGTGCCTTTAAATAGTGAATATAAGAAAATTGAAATCAAGCAATTACAAAACAAAATACAATGTACAAAATATACACAAACACAGGTGTTCCATTCTACTATTGAAAAGATTGATTTAAAGCAAGAAATGCTTAGCTTGATTGATGATTATAAGCAAACGAATATTTTTACACAAGATATGGAATTTATGATTAAGAAAACGAAGAAAGGCAAGGTTCAAGTTTCTAAAAAGAAAATTGAGCAGAAGCAAATAAATTTAACACATAATCGTAAAAAGAATTATTTACTTGAAGAGGGTGAGGTTATTGCACCGCTAGTGGATATGGGAATATTCACGAAAGAGGGAAAAGTTGTAGCATCAATGTATGATAAATATCGCCAAATAAATAAATTTATCGAAATTTTGGATGATGAGTTTAAAAAGATAGATCGAAATGAAATAAACATCATTGATTTTGGATGTGGAAAAAGTTATCTAACATTTATTGTTTATTATTATCTTACAGAAATTAGAAAAATGAACGTTAAACTTGTTGGACTTGATTTAAAGAAGGATGTAATAGAGCATTGCAATTTAGCAGCAAAAAAATACGGCTACAATCAACTGCATTTTGAGGTAGGGAATATTGAAGGATATAAGGCAGATTTTAAAGTTGATGGAGTTATAACGCTTCATGCATGTGATACTGCTACGGATTATGCTTTGTATCATGCAATAAAATGGGGAGCAGATTATATCTTTTCGGTACCTTGTTGTCAGCATGAGTTAAATACACAAATCGAAACAAACAATTATGAAATTTTAACTCGCTATGGAATTGTAAAAGAGAGAATTTGTGCACTGTATACTGATGTGATACGCTGTAATTTACTTCAAGCGTGTGGTTATAAAACACAATTATTGGAGTTTGTGGATTTAAGTCATACTCCAAAAAATATGTTGATACGCTCAAGGAAAACAAATATGCCAAGAGAGTTTAAACAAAAAATGTTAAAAGAAGTAAATCAATTAGTAAATGAATTTCATCTTGATCCAACACTACTTCGTTTGCTTAAGAATGATGGTTTAATTGAGGACTAGATATAGGTAGTATTGAGAAAATTTTTTATAAATGAAGAAATAACTACTTAGAAAGTAAAAGGCTTAAATGAATTTCATTTTATATAAAGATAGAAAAAACCATGTTTAAGCATGGCTTTTTTTATGACAGAAATTAATAGTATTCATTACAAAAGCATTTTACAGTGTCATTGTTAAATTAAAATATCACTTTTTGAATAGGAATGTTTTGTAATGAGTAAAATATAAAGTATATTTATTTAGCAATGTATTGTAGTAACTTGATAAAGGGAAATTGTGATATAATGTATACATAGATGTAAAAGAATGGTTTTGATGATAATAGAAAATTATAGGAGAAATGATTATGCAAAGTATTGAAGCGTACTTAGATGATTATAATCGTTTAACAGTTGAAATCTCGAATGATTATTATGGGGGAAACTGTGATTTTTTTACTATCATTGATGAAGATTCTTTCATAATTGGTAATAAAATTGAAGAAAAAATTAGAAAATATACTGGCTGGAGTTATTGTTTAACGTTGGATAGCAGTTTGGATTTTTCAAAAGAATATGTAGTTGTTGCTTCACAAGGATATCGAGCTACTCTAATGTACCGCGGGGTAGTCATGACAAAAAGATTTGAAGAAGAATTTTATTATGATGGTAATGATTTGGGAGCAGTTGTAAAAGATGACAAAACAGTTTTCAAATGTTGGGCACCGACAGCCACAAAAATGAGCTTATTTTATGAAATAAATGATGAAACAAAGTTTATTCAAATGAAGCGAGGAAATAAAGGAGTTTTTGAAGGTTGTGTAGATAAGAATTTGCATAATGTGAAATATGTTTATCACGTATATGTGAATGGAACTTGGAATCAAACACTAGATCCATATGGAAAATCTTCTGATTGTAATGGCAAACATAGTGTAGTCATTGATACACAGCATTTATTAAATAAATCAACAAAGCATGTAGTGTGTGAAAATCCAACTAATGCGGTTCTTTATGAAGCATCAGTACGCGATATGACAAGTTCAAGTAGTGCAAGCACAAGGGAAAAAGGGAACTTTAATGCCCTTTGTGAAATGGGGACAAAGTGGAATGAATTATCAACAGGATTTGATCATGTAGTTGAATTGGGAATAACTCATCTACAACTACTTCCAGTATGTGATTTTGTGACTATCGAGGAAGCATATCCAAAGTTGCTTTATAACTGGGGATATGATCCAAACCAATACATGGCATTAGAAGGTAGCTACAGTAGTAACCCATCGGATGGTTTTGTGCGATGTGATGAATTCATAAATATGGTCAATTGTTTTCATAATAAGAATATCGGAATAATTATGGATGTCGTTTTTAATCATCATTATGATCATCGTTTATCTTCATTTGACAAATGTGTTCCCTATTACTACTTTAGATATCATCCTGATTTTAAAAATTCAAACGGATCTTTTTGTGGCAACGATATCGAGTCGCGTCGTAAAATGGTTAGAAAATATATCATTGATACTTGCTTGTATTTCAGTGAAGTCTATAAAATTGATGGTTTTCGTTTTGACTTGATGGGAATTATTGATGTAGAAACAATGAGACAGCTCTATAAGGCACTTAAAAAAATAAATCCGTCTGCACTTTTATACGGGGAAGGTTGGGATATGCCTACAGCTGTTTCAGAAAATGATAAAGCCATGATAAAAAATAGTTTGTCGATGCCAGGAGTAGGGTGTTTTAACGACATGATAAGAGATGTATTAAAAGGCAAGGCAACTGACAACAATCATCGAGGGTACATAACTGGAAATTTGTGGCTTCAAACAGAAATGAGATATGTGATGGGAGATTGCCGATATACACGTCAAAATACCTGTTTTGATCATCCTAATGTTTCGATTAATTATGTTGAGTGTCATGATAATCGTACACTTTGGGATAAAATCGAAAGTTGTTATCCGACTGAATGTGAAGAGAAAAGAAAAAAACGACATAAATTGTGTATCGGGTTAGTGATCTTGGCGCAGGGTGTACCTTTTATTCATGCTGGACAAGAAATGTGTCGTACAAAATTAAATCATGATAATACTTACAATATGGCAGATGAAATTAATGAAATTGATTGGCAACTCAAAGACATATATTTTGATGTTTTTAAATATACTAAGGATGTAATTGAACTTAGAAAAAAATATCGTTTATTTCAACTATCGACACTTGATGATTGTTTACAATGTGTAACTGTCGAGTTTGATGAAGGACTAATGATATATAAAATAAATGATAGCCAAAAAATAAGTAACATGAAAGAGCTTATCGTTGTGGCAAATCCAACTGACCAAGATTATGTACGTAGTTATGAAAGCTATACATGCATATTTAATGAACAAGGAAAATGCTTTGAAAAAATTGAAAAAGATGTAAGAATCAAAAGCTGTTCATTAATGATATTTATAAAATAAAAATGCCACTTTCAAGAATTCTTGAATAGCGGCATTTTTTTTAAACTTTGTTTTTAATAACATGAATTTGATCGTCATGTGTATAAATCTTTGTGCATTCATTAGGGGACTCTTTTGAGACAACCTCTACAATGATGTCTCCATATGCTTGTGTAAATTCATTAAAACATTCAGTAAAATATTCTACTAATTCTTCGCTATCACCAACACATTCAAGTTTCCATACTACAACATAACGATTTTTTTCTTGCATATCAAAATCATACCAAGGAGTTGTTTCAATTTTCTCAAATAGATCACATGTATATTGCTTTCTTGATTCATCTAGCATTATATGAAAAAAATCATAGGCTTTTTCTTGCATTGTTGCAATAATAATTATTTTTACAATGCTGTGAGTATCTTCATCACAAGTTTTAAAAGATTCGTTGTTGTATTTCTCATTTAATAATTGATTTAATGTTATTTTTTCCAAATTCATCACCTAAATCATTATAACAAAAAAATGGATAATTAATCAATTGCAACGTATAATAGAACTAGTTTATGAAAGGGAGATGAAGATGAAACGGTTTTTTAAACTTTGTTTAAGTATCCTGTTACTAATTAATTTTGTTGGTTGTAGCAAAGTAAGTGAAACAGAACTAAAACAGATTCAAGAGGGGTTTGATGATTTTATACAGGAGTTGTATATAGAAACAATTAGTTCTGATGCCTTATCTTTGCATTTCAGTGTCACAAATCCTTCTATTTATGACATAGAGTTAGAGGAAATTTCACTGGGATCACTAAATGAAAGCGAACTGATTAAAGTGTCAGAAGAGCTAAAAAATGATTTTGAAGAATTAAAAAGTTATGATTATAAACATTTAAGTGATTCTCAACAAAAAGAATATGAGGTTGTCTATGATTATTTATCTATACTTAATGAATCGATAGGTTATGACTATTATGTGAATCTTTTTGAAAGTTCATCAAGTTTAACTTCAAATATTATTGTGAATTTTACTGAATTTAAGTTTAGAGAAATAGAAGATATTGAAACCTATTTAATTTTATTAGCTGATAGTTCTCGTTATATGGATGAAGCGTTGGAGTTTACAAAAAAACAAGTTGAAATGGGACTGTTTATGAGCGAGTCAAGTGTTGAAGAAACAATTAGTGAAATAGATAAATTTATAGTAAAGAAAGAAAATAATGAATTGTTGATTTCATTTGATAATAAACTTGCAGAATTTGATATCACAGAACAAAAAAAAGCAGAATTGATTAAAAGAAATGAAGATATTGTCTTAAACAGTGTTATTCCTGCATATGAGAGAGTGCGTGATGCATTGACTATGTATAAATCGTCAAGAAAAGCGACAGGTGGTTATGCAAGTATTGAGGGCGGAAAGGAATATTATGAGTTCTTATTTAAGCTTGAAGTGGGAACAACTAGCGATATAGATGATTACTTTAAACAAGGCAAAGAAGTATTAAGTGAATTAATAAGTAGTAGCATTTCATTATTAATGGATAACGAAGAGTTGTTTGAACAGTACACAAATTCTGATGATTATTTTGAAACAAAATCTCCTGAAGAAATATTGAAAGAATATGAAGAAATGATGTTAGTGAGCTATCCGGTGGGACCAAAAGTAAGCTACGATATTCAATATTTAGATCCAAGTATTGCGAATAGTTCAACAATAGCTTATTACTTGATTCCTCCAATTGATGATATTAGTGAAAATGTAATTAAAATAAATCCAGATAACACAAATGATTTAAAAACACTTTATACAACTTTAGCGCATGAAGGATTCCCGGGGCATTGCTATCAAAGAACATATTTTTATAATCTAAATCCACATCCAATTACTACTGTGTTTGACTATTCAGGATATTCAGAAGGTTGGGCGATGAAAACTCAGCTTGATGCACTGTATTGGGTGTTAGAGGATAACAAAGACTTGGCAACATTTTTGAATAACGACACGTACTTCTTGTATTTAATTCAAGCAATGATTGATGTCGGTGTAAATTACTATGATTGGGATAAAACAGAGTTAAAAGATTTTTTAAGTCCATATGCACTACTGTATAACTTCACAGATGATTCAATGGTTGATATGCTATATGAGTCTGCAATAAACAATCCTGGGATGTTACTTGCTTACGGGTTTGGGATGATGAATATGGTAGAACTTGAAAACCAGGTTAAAGAAGAAATGGGATCAAAATATAATGCTGTAGAATACAATACGTTGATTTTAAATTTAGGGCCTTTGACATTTGATAGAATTAATGAAGAAGTAGAAAATTATTTAGATAAAAATTAACGTAAAAGTAAGAGTGATTAAAGATTGATTAGTTTCAATCTTTTTTTATGTAACTACCATACAAAAATACAATTATGTGATAGAATAAAGATAACTTGAATTGAAATGATTTGATTAAAATAATAGGAAGGATATTTTATGAAAAAAGTAATTTGCGTTGTAGAAGACGAAAAAGATTTAAACGAACTTGTAAAACGATATTTGGAAAAAGAAGGATACGAAGTTCGAACATGTTTAACTTATGATGAAGCTGCAGTGCATACAACAGATGAAGACATTCATTTGTGGGTGCTTGATATCATGTTGGACGATAAGAGTGGTTTTGATTTAATTGAAGAAATTAGACAAAATGCTCCAAATGTGCCAGTTGTTTTTATGTCAGCAAGGGATAAGGAATTTGATCGAATTATTGGATTGGAAAAAGGAAGTGATGATTATATCACAAAACCATTTTCTCCTAAAGAGTTAGTATTACGTGTGAACAACATCATAAAAAGAACATATCGTGAGGACTCAACGAGAATTATCATGGAAAACTATCAAATAGATGAAGGACAACGCTTGGTGTTTAATGAATTAGGCGAAGAGTTAGAACTAACTACAAAAGAGTTTGATTTGATGATGTTTTTTGTAAAAAACAAAGGGACAGCATTTCTTCGTGAACAAATATTAGAGAAGGTTTGGGATGTGAACTATTTTGGATCAGATCGTGTTGTCGATGATACGTTAAGAAGACTACGTAAAAAAATGCCGAATTTAAATATACACACTATTTATGGATATGGATATCGTTTAGGATGAAACGATTAAAATTATGGCTTAAAGAGTTAAACCTTTCACAACAGTTATTGACGATAGTATTTATGTCAGTAACCTTTTTCGCATTGTTTTTCTTTGTTTATATGTCAGAAATTGTCGATGATTTTGTTGATAGAGAAATGTATCGAATTTTACATAGAACACAAGAGTCGATTAGTGAAAATATTAGTGATGATGAATGGAATAATTATTCAAATTCATTAGTTACTTCAATTTTTTATGAAAAAGAAACAAATTTATATAGTATTAATAACAATACTATGGAAAAAGAGGTAATTGATAAAATTATATTAGAGTCTCTTAATAATCCAGAAACACTTGAAGATTTTGAGTTTCAGTTAAATGACTCACGATTGCTTTATAGTGTGAAACATTTAGATGAATACATATTGATATCAGTTATTTCTGAAAGTTATCGACAAGATTTTAGGGATGCTCTTCTAGGGAGTGTTTTAAATATCAGTAGTCTAGTAGTGGGAGTTTTGTTTGTGATTTTAATGATTTGGGTGGGGTCACTAATTCATCCCTTAAATCTTATTAAAACATACATTGAAAAGGCTAGAAAAGGCGAAAAGGTTGAACTAATCATTGATCGTCGTGATGAAATTGGTGAAGTGGCAGATGCATTAGTAATGATGCGAGAGGAGTTATTGCGTCAAGAACAAATAAAGGATGAAATGATACAGAATATTTCACATGATTTAAAAACGCCTATCGCTACAATAAAATCATATGGAGAAAGTATCAATG
Organism: uncultured Holdemania sp.; assembly: GCA_964368495.1. Classification (GTDB taxonomy): domain Bacteria; phylum Bacillota_I; class Bacilli_A; order Erysipelotrichales; family Erysipelotrichaceae; genus CALVGQ01. The sequence goes on from CAYJAJ010000010.1 coordinate 37,549, forward strand.
ATGGAATTTATCCATATGAAACTTTAGAAAAAAGTGTAGATGTCATTATTGAACATGCGAATCGACTAGAAAAGAAAGTGTATAGCTTATTAATGTTAAATAAAATGGGCTATTTAAGTGATGTTGCAGAGGATGGGGATACTCTGGATATGGTCGATATTATTAATAAAGTTATTTTATCGATGGAAGTTTTAAAATCGGATGTTAATATTACAACGATATTAAACCCTGTATTTTTTCATGGTGAAGAAGAGCCATGGAGAATTGTGGTTGAAAATTTGTTAGATAATGCTATACGTTATGCTAAGAGTGAAATAGTAATTACATTAAATGAAGGGGAACTAGAGATTTCAAATGATGGACCGTCATTAAGTAAGGATAGAAGAGAAAAATTATTTAAACCGTATGAAAAAGGAACCGGAGGGAAGTTTGGCTTGGGATTATCTATTGTGTACCGTGTTTGTACAACTTATGGATATCGTGTGATTGCAGAAAACTTGCAAGAGGGAGTCATTTTTAGAATTAGTAAAAAAAGTTATAAACCCAAACACAATAAATAGGGGGATCATGTTGATCTTCCTTTTAATATACCTAAGTATATTAAAAGGAAAAAATTAATATAAAGGGCAGTGTATATAAGAGATTCTGTTAAAAATTTGATTAAAAAAAAGAAGGAAATAAAGTATAATGAATTTATGTTGATAATACATTTTAGGAGGATAACATGGATTTAAAAACAAAAGCATTAGAAGCACATAAAAATTGGAAGGGTAAATATGAAATTACGCCACGAGCTAAAATAGAAACTTTTGATGATTTAACATTAGCTTATACACCAGGTGTTGCTTTTCCTTGCTTAGAAATCAATAAAGAGCCTAAAGCTGTCTATGACTATACAAGACTCGGTAACTTAGTTGCGGTTATAAGCAATGGTACTGCGGTTCTAGGATTAGGAGATATTGGTCCGCAAGCATCGTTGCCGGTTATGGAAGGAAAATGTGCACTATTTAAGACATTTGCTGGTGTTGATGCCGTTCCGGTAGTAATAAATAGTACCGATGTTGATGAAATAGTAAATACAATTGCACTTATCTCTTGTAGTTATGGTGGTATTAATTTGGAAGATATTAAAGCACCAGACTGTTTTGAAATTGAAGCAAAACTTAAAAATCATCCACTAGTAAATATTCCTGTGTTTCATGATGATCAACAAGGGTCAGCGATTGTAGTAGTTGCGGGATTGATTAATGCATTAAAGGTCGCAAACAAAAAAGCAGAAGATTGTACAGTAGTTGTCAATGGAGCAGGTGCAGCAGGATGTGCAATTGCAAAATTAATTATGCAATTGAATGTAAAAAACATCATTATGGTCGATCGTTTCGGAATTTTGCATGAAGGTATTGAAAATTTGAATCCAATGCATTTAGAATTATCAAAAATCACAAACAAAAATCAAATTATTGGAACACTTGAAGATGCAGTTGTTGATGCAGATATTTTTGTTGGAGTATCAGTAGGTAATATTTTAACCACTGAAATGGTCAATACAATGGCCAATGATCCAATTGTATTTGCAATGGCGAATCCAATTCCAGAAATCAGTTACGAAGATGCGATGAAATCAAAAGTTAAAGTATTTGGAACAGGACGTGGAGATTTTCCAAATCAAATAAATAATGTTTTAGCATTTCCAGGAATTTTTAAAGGATTATTGTCATCTAGAAAGAAAGAAGTAACCAACAAAATGTTACTAGATTCGGCATATGCAATTGCAAGTTGTGTAGAAAATCCTTGTGAAGAAAAAGTAATTCCTGATGTTTTTGATAAAGAAGTGGTAGAAAGAATAAGCAAAGCCATTAGTGAATAAATCGTTATTTTTCACTTAAAAAGGGCTTAAAAAGGGCAAAATTTAGTGAAAAAATGGCGTAATTTAACAAAGTCAACTAGTTAAAAAATTAACAAATTGTTTTCACTTAATTTTCACATATTTTGTACATTTTTTAACAAATTCCCTTGCAATTTGGGACCGTCATATGGTACACTTTGACTGTCTTTGAAAAGGAGGAGATATTTATGGTAGATGTAACTAGTTTGGGATTACCTTCAATGGACATAATGACTTGGGTATTAGCATTACTTCCAATCGCAGTAATCTTAGTTCTAATGTTACAATTCAAAATGAGCGGTGCACGTGCCGGAGTTATTTCTTGGCTATTAGCTGCAATTGTCGTTTATTTTGTGTTCGGCGGCGGACCTGATGTAATCGCTTCAGGTACTGTTAAAGGGGTTTGGGCTACATTATTCGTATTATTCATTATTTGGAGTTCAATGTTCCTTTACAATTTAGTTGATTCTACGGGGAGCTTCGATGTTATCGCAAGCAAATTTAAAGAATTAACAAACGGAAATAGAATTTTACAACTTCTTATTTTAGGTTGGGCATTCCCAACATTTATCCAAGGGGTTTGTGGATTCGGTGTTCCAGTAGCGGTAGCTACACCATTATTGATTGGATTAGGGTTCAGCCCAATGCTTTCAGTTATTACATCTTTACTAGGACACTCTTGGGGGATTACATTCGGTTCTCTTGGAGCATCTTATTCAGTATTATTACAATACACACCAGAAGGTGCAATTGATCCAGCATTAATGGCATTCTGGGGTTCTATCTTCATCGCATTCGGTGGAGCAATCGTTGGTTTCTGTATTCTTCATAACTATGGAAGAATGGAAACTGGAAAAGGCTTCGGAGCTTTCAAAGAAGGTTTAGTTGCTGTTGTGTTCTTAGCAGTAGTTATGGGTGCTGGTCTAATCGCTACTTGCTTCGTTTCTCCATATGTTGGATGTTTCGTTGCTGGTGCTACAGGTCTTATCCTAGGGGTTTCTGTACTGCCACGTTTAAAAGCGTACCGTGCAGTTGCAGTTGAAGGTGCTGAAACAACTTCTACTTCTAAATTCTTAAAAGCATTCTCTGCTTATTTAATTCTATTATTAATCGTATTTGCTGTTTACTTAATTGCACCAGTAAAAGCAGCTTTAGAACAACCAATGTTCTTAGTTGGATTTGCATTCCCTGAAAATGCAATTGTTACAGGGTTTACAAATGCTGCTACAGCAAAATACTCTGCATTAAAAATCTTTACTACACCTGGTACACTAATCGTTGTATCAAGTATTGTAGCTGCATTAGTTTATAAATCACTTGGTTTATTACCTGCAGGTGCAATTGGTAAATCATTAACAAAAACAGTTTCTCAATCAATTGGGTCAACTACAGTAGTTATTCCGATGACTATGATGGCGATCCTTATGACTGAAGGTGGATTAACAGTTTATATCGCTTATGGTATTGCACAAGTTGCTGGAAACTTCTATCCAATCTTAGCACCATTCATTGGTTTACTAGGTGGATTCATTACAAGTTCTGGTACATCTTCAAATATCCTATTTACTGGATTACAATACAATGTAGCAGATATCTTAAAAGTTTCTCCATATATTATTCTAGCTTCACAAACAACTGCATCATCTTTATCAAATTCATTCTCTCCAGGGAATGCTGCACTTGGTACTGGGGTATCAAACCAAGCTGGTAAAGAGGGAGAAATCCTTAAAGTTACAGGTATGTACAATATGATTCAAAGTGGTCTTGTAGGGATTTTAGCATTTGTATTAATCTCTATGGGATTAGGATTCTAGGAGGTAATGTATAATGTCAGATGCTGTTAAAAAGAAAATTATGTCTGTATTAGTAATCATTATCACAACAATCATTCTTTATGTCGCTTTATCAAGTGGTGATGAAATGATGATGTGGGGTGGACTTGCAACTATGACTGCAGGTAGTTTATTCCTATTTAAAAATTGCTAGTACAATTTAATTAAAAATAATTTACAAAATATTTAAACTGAATTCTCTTATACTCTAAGAGAATTCAATTCTCAAATTATTTGTTAGTCAATTATCAATTGGCTTACATATAGCCGTTTAATCAAAATTAAAGGAGGGTATTAAAATGGCAAAAAATGCGTTTATCATCATCGATATGCAAAAAGATTTTAACTTAGTAGGTGCTCCATTCCGTGTTGACTGTGGTTTAGAAGCAATGCCTTATATCGAGCAAGCTCTTGAAGCAACTCGTAAAACAGACATTCCTGTATTCCATGTATTCCGTTACTACCGTGCAGATGGTTGTGATGTTGAAATCACTCGTTATGATGGTTTCGTTGCTAAAGGTGGTGGATGTGTAACTGCTACACCTGGTGCTGAAATTATGGATTCAATCAAACCTATCGAAGGTGAATACCAAATCGTTAAACAACGTTGGTCTGCATTCTTCAATACAGAATTAGATTTAATCTTACGTCGTTTACAAGTTAAACAAGTTATTTTAGCTGGTGTTCAAACACCTAACTGTATCCGTGGTACTGTATGGGATGCAAACTCTCTTGACTATGAAGTAATCGTATTAACTGATGCTACAAATGCAGCTACTCCAGAAGTTCATCAAGCTAACTTATTCGATATGAAAAACATCGGAACAAAACTTATGACTACTGCAGAATACTGCGAAATCTTGAAAAACAATCCTGAAGGTCCAGAAGCTACATTCCAAGACAGACAACGTGCTGAAATCGAAGCTTGTACAAAAAGCCCTGAACCACATGATATGTACGTATTCACTAAATAATTAATAATACAATATCAAGGTTAAAGCTCTCATTTGAGAGCTTTTTTTATTATAAAACATGACTAACTAAAAAAAACTTCACCGAAGTGAAGTTTTAATTTATTATTTTTTGTTGTTGATTGCAGCTTGTGCAGCAGCAAGTCTAGCTATTGGTACTAAGAATGGTGAACAAGAAATGTAATCGAATCCAATTTTATCTAAGAATGCGATAGTTAATGGATCAGCACTGTGTTCTCCACAAATACCAATTTTAAGGTCTGGTCTAACAGCACGTCCTCTTTGAAGACCGATCTCTACCATTTCCCCAACACCTTCGATATCCATTCTTTGGAATGGGTCAAACTCTAAAATTTGATTATCATAGTAATCGTTTAAGAATTTTCCTGCATCATCACGAGAGAATCCGTAAGTACATTGAGTTAAATCATTTGTACCAAATGAGAAGAAAGTAGATCTTTCAGCAATCTCACCAGCTTTTAAACAAGATCTAGGAGTTTCCATACAAGTACCAATACGGTAATCAACTGTAGCATTATTTTCAGCTAATACACGTTGAGCAGTACTTTCCATGTGATCGTAAATGAAGTGGAACTCTTCTTTGATATTAACAAGTGGTACCATTAATTCTACTTTAACTTTGCATCCAAGTTCTTTTTGAACGTTGATTGCAGCTTGTAAAATAGCTTCAGTTTGCATTTCAGCAAGTCTTGGATAAGAAATTGCTAAACGGCATCCACGGTGACCCATCATTGGGTTTTGTTCATGAAGTGATACAACAATATCTTGAATATCTTCTACACTAATACCTAATTCTTTAGACATTTCTGCTTGAGTTTCAGGAGTTTTAGGTAAGAATTCATGTAAAGGTGGATCTAAGTAACGAATAGTTACAGGTAATTCTTTCGTAACTTTGAAAATTTCTTCGAAGTTTTCTCGATGTAAAGGTAACATTTTATCAAATGCAACGTCTCTTTCTTCATCTGTTTTTGCAAGAATCATTTCACGAATAGCTTTGATTCTAACATTTTCAAACCACATATGTTCAGTACGTACAAGACCGATTCCTTCTGCACCAAATCCAATTCCTTGTGCAGCATCAGCAGCTGTATCTCCATTAATCATAACTCCTAAGTTACGAACATCATCAGCCCAGCTCATGAATTTTTCAAATTCACCAGCAATGCTTGCAGGAACAGTTTTAATTTTTCCTTCGTATACATTTCCAACAGTACCATCAAGTGAAACAAAGTCACCGCGGTTGAAACGTATACCTGAAGCAATAAAATATCCTTCTTCTTCATCAATTTTGATGTCACCGCAACCAGCAACACAGCAAGTACCCATACCACGAGCCACAACAGCAGCATGTGATGTCATACCACCACGAGCAGTTAAGATACCTTCAGAAACATGCATTCCTTCGATATCTTCAGGTGAAGTTTCAAGACGAACCAAGATAACTTTATCACCTTTTTTAGTAGCTTCAAGTGCTTCAGCAGCATCAAATACTACTTTACCACAAGCAGCTCCTGGAGATGCAGGTAATCCACTAGCAACAACTTTTGCAGCTTTTAATTCAGCAGCATCAAATTGTGGATGTAATAAAGCATCGAGTTGTTTAGGATCAACCATCATTAATGCTTGTTCTTTCGTGATTAGTCCTTCATCTACCATGTCACAAGCAATTTTTAGCGCTGCATTAGCAGTTCTTTTTCCATTTCTTGTTTGTAACATATATAATTTTTCATTTTCAATTGTAAATTCCATATCTTGCATATCTTTGTAGTGCTTTTCAAGGATACTGCAAATCTCAACAAATTGGTTGTATGCAGCAGGCATAACATCTTTAAGTTGATCAATTGTTTGAGGAGTTCTAATACCAGCAACAACGTCTTCACCTTGTGCGTTCATTAAGAATTCACCAAATAAGTGATTATCACCGTTTGCAGGGTTTCTAGTAAATGCTACACCAGTACCGCAATCGTTACCCATATTTCCAAATACCATCTCTTGAACATTTACGGCAGTTCCCCATGTTGAAGGAATGTCATTCATACGACGGTAGTAAATTGCTCTATCATTGTTCCATGATTTAAATACAGCTTCAACTGCATTTTCTAATTGAACTAAAGGATCTGTAGGGAAATCAGTATGTAATTGTTCACGGTAGAACGATTTAAATTGATTTACCATTTCTTTTAAATCATCTGCATCTAAATCAGTATCAAGTTTTACACCTTTTTTCTCTTTAATTTCATCAATGATTACTTCAAAACGGCTTTTTGGAAGTCCCATTACAACGTCCGCAAACATTTGAATAAAGCGGCGGTATGAATCATAAGCGAAGCGATAGTTTCCGCTTTTTTTACCAATTGATTCAACTACTTCATCATTAATACCTAAGTTTAAAATTGTGTCCATCATACCAGGCATACTAGCACGTGAACCAGAACGTACAGAAACTAATAGTGGTTTTTCAACATCTCCAAGTTTTTTTCCTGTAATTTCTTCCATTTTTGTAATGTATTCAGAAATTTCATTTTTTAGCTCATCAGAGATAACTCGTCCATCATCGAAATACTTGTTACATGCTTCAGTTGTAATAACAAAACCTTGAGGTACTGGTAATCCTAAGTTTGTCATTTCTGCTAAGTTAGCACCTTTGCCACCTAACAAATTTCGCATTTGTCCGTTTCCTTCAGAAAATAGATACACAAATTTATTCTTCATTTTTCCTCCTTGTCGTCAGCGCGACCTTAGTAAAATTATAACATAAACTGTGAAAAAAATAACAGTCTTTTATGTTAAAAAAGCGCATAAAATAATTAATTTTACTGCGCTTTCTTTACTACCAATTTTTTTAACAAAATTTTGCCAAAATACAATCCTAAACATATAAATGGAATCCCAAACCATGACGATAATGACATCATACTTATAGCACCAAAAACTTCTCCAATGTTGGCACCTTGTATACCTTGAACTCCAAAACCAACACAAAAACCACCAACAATCATAAACAAAGCGTTTTGCTTTGATGAAATCCATTCAACCTTGAATTCATTCCTTAGAAGATTTGCGATTACAGAACCAAACCCAAAACCAAGAATAAGCATTGCCAAGGGATTGTCAAATAAACTCATCTGCATAGAAGCAACTAAATCAGGATCACTTACATAGTTTGTTATGTCAAATCCAAATAGACTTAAAAATTTATAACCATATAAACTAAGAGGAAGAGAAGTAGCGATAACTCTCTTATTGAAATAAAAATAGATAATAGCAATTGCTGAAATACAAAGAACTGTTTTTATTGGTGTGAGTTGGTAAATCATGACTTTTTTAAACAACTTCTTTACTTTTTTTAACATGAAATCCTCCTCTATTAGCGATAAAATAAGCGATACCCAATAACAAACAATGAATAAGTATAGCAAGTGGCCAACCGAATAAATCAGGCATAAACAAAGCAAATTCATCAAAATAAAGAAGTGCATAATCTCTCACAATAACACCACATACTGATCCAACAACGTAGAAGGATGTAGCTAAAATATAGTCAAACTTCGCATTTGCGCATCTTCTAATTAATCCTGAACCAGCCATACCACATATTGCACAACCAAAACCAAATACAATAGCAGCAATAAAAAAATAAGCAGATATTTTAGTAAGTTCTCCAACATAGGAATGAATATCAAAGACACCATTGCTGATATCAGTGTAAACAATAATATTAACACCTACACTTGTTATTGCAGATAAAATAACTAACATTTTAGTTGTGGAATAATCATTATTTAAAACGGGTCCTTTAAGGTTATTTGTAAAGCTAAAGTTTGTTCGCGACATGACCTCTCCAAAGCAAAAGCCAAGCATCAAATTTATACATAAGATATAATTCCTATTGAATAAATAGACTCCGATAATAAATGCAATGACGATGAGAAAAAGTGCAATTTTTCTTTGTCTTTTTTCAGTAATCATAATATCCTCGTATCACTTTCTAATATACATTGTGAAAAAATAATTATATTTCACAATTAATATAATATAGTAATAACATACGCAAGCAGACTATTCAACAGTTTTTTTAAAAAAAATTAAAATTATGCATTCAAATACCTTTTTTGTATAAAAAAACCACACAAAGTGTGGTTAATAACTAAATACTATTCTTAACTAATTCGATCACTTCTTCTTCTGTAGAACAAGTTAAAGCTTTATCAGCAACAATTTTCATCTCTTCCATTTTTAAACTACGAACCATTTTACGAACAGGTAGAACTAGTGTTGAAGAAATCGAAAACTCATCTAATCCAAGACCTAGAAGGACAGGGACAGCATATTTATCTGCAGCCATTTCACCACACATTCCACACCATTTACCTTGTGAATGAGCACCATCAATTGCCATTTTAATCAGGCGTAGGATTCCTGGATGAAGAGGTTGATAAAGATAGGAAACTTTTTCACTCATTCGATCAGCAGCAACACCGTATTGAATTAAATCGTTGGTACCGATTGAGAAGAAATCAGCATGTTTAGCAAATTGATCTGCAAGAACTGCAGCTGATGGAATTTCAACCATCATACCAATTTCAATATTATCGTTAACTTGATGCCCTTCACTTATAAGTTCTTGTTTTACTTCTTCAAATAAAGCTTTTGACTTTAAAAATTCTTCTATTGTCGCAATCATCGGGAACATAATACAAAGTTTTCCATAAACACTTGCCCTTGCAAGAGCACGTAATTGAGTTTTAAAAATATCTTGACGATCTAAGCATAAGCGAATTGCACGATAACCTAAAAAAGGATTCATTTCGTTTGGAAATGTAAAATAGGGTAAAGTTTTATCTCCACCAATATCTAAAGTTCTTACAACAACCTTCTGTGTTGGTACACTTTCGAGTACTTTTTTATATGCCTCAAACTGTTGTTCTTCAGTAGGGAAATCATATTCTTGATCCATATATAAAAACTCAGTACGATATAATCCAACACCTTCAGCACCATGAGATAAAACACCTTCAACATCTTTTGGAGTTCCAATGTTTGCGGCAACTTCAACTTCATGACCATCCAATGTAATACTTTTTTCATCTTTTAATATTTGCAAAGCGTTGGTTTCTTCAATGAATTGATCACGCTTAATTGTATACTCAGCAATTTTTTTGTCAGTAGGGTTAAGAATTACTTTTCCATCAATAGCATCTAATATTAACATATCACCGTGTTTTGCATCATCCATGATTGTTCCTGTACCTACAATTGCAGGGATGCCTAAACTTTGAGCCATGATAGCAGAGTGTGAAGTTCGACCACCAATTGAAGTTGCAAACCCTAATGTGAATTGGCGGTTTAATTGTGCAGTATCCGAAGGTGATAAATCATGGGCAACGATGATGACTTCTTCATTTATCGTAGTTAAATCAGGAATGACAGTACCAACTAAATTACAATTTAACCTGAATGTCACATCCTTAATATCCGAAGCTCTCTCTTTGAAGTAAGCATCTTCCATACTTTCAAACATTTTAACCATATTATCACCAATAGATTTTGCAGCATATTCTGCATTACAACTATCATTGTTGATCATATCAATAATCTGTGCTTCAAAGTCGGGATCATTAATCATCATAAGATGTGCATCAAAAATAGCAAGTTCTTCCTCATCTAAATTTAAAGAAGCTCTTTCTTTGATAAGTTCAATGTCTTTTACGGTTTTAGTCAAAGCATTTTTCAGTTTTTCAATTTCTACACTTGCATTTGCAATGCATTTTTCAATGTTTAATGTAGGTTGTTCAAGCTTGTAAACCTTTGCGATAGCAACACCACTTGATACAGCAATTCCTTTTATCATGTTTTTCTCCTTTTATTAAATTGATATGTGTTAATTTTATCACTAAACAATAAGATAAACAACAAATTAATTAATCATAAATTTGATAATTAAATAAGAAACAAAGTGACTATTAATCATGGTTAGCACATACTATTTATATGTGAGTTTGATTTACAAAAAAGAAATTAAAAATATTAAATACAAGTGTAGTATTGTCAAGTTTTCTTGCATTATTACAACTACAGTGATATCTTTTCTAGTAAGGACAGGTGATAATTTGTTAAAAGAAAGAGTTAATTTGTTTAATGAAATTATTCAAGGATTGTTTTTTATTATATTGGGAATCATTTTTTTAACAAGAATTTCATTTGTTTATTCGTTTATCTATTATTTGTTTATCATTATGTTCACTTTGCATGGGTTTTCAACTTCTTTTACAATGCTATTTAATAAAAAATTCTCGTTGTCAAAGAGCTTACTATCACTAACTAGTTTTATTATAGTGGCATACAGTTTATCAAAACCCACAACAATCATCACATTTATTCCATTTGTGGTGGGATGGTTTGCATTGATTAATGCAATTATTCAAGGGATTAATTATTATGTATATCGCAGAGATTGTTTAAAAGGAACGGGATACAGATTAATGCTTGTCATATTTACATCACTTTCTGCATTAGTTTTACTTTTTTACCCACAAAGAACATTAAATGCACTTTCACAATTCACAGGATTTTATTTGGTATTCAATGGTTTAATCACATTAGTTGAAAATACCAAGGACTTAATATCTCCGATTAAAAAAAGAAAGTTGTTGAGTAGACTTAATATCTCTATTCCAATATTTATGTCTGCCTTGGTGCCGCAAAAAGTGTATCTATCCTATAGTAATTTAATTAAAAATAGACAAGTGAAAGTAAATGAACTAAAACAAGAAAAAGAAAGCGATGTTGAAGTATTTTTTTATCTTACATCAAAAATGCCAGAATCTTTAGGGCATGTGGATATTAGTTTTGAAGGGAAAATTTATTCTTATGGATGCCACGACCCACTAAACAGAAAATTATTCGGAACACTAGGTGAAGGTGTGCTTATTGTAAGTGAACGAGATGCATTTATAAAAAATGCATTAAGTACTGAAAACAAAATGGTTCTATCATATGGTATTTCTTTAAATGCTCAACAAAGAGCAATTGTAAAAAATAGAATAGAAGAATTATTAAAACGCGGTGTACCATGGAAAAGTGGTTATGAAGTAAACAACGACATCGAATTTATGGACTATGCATCGCGAGTATATAAACATACAAAAGCAAAAATGTTTAAGTTCAATGAGGGGAAATTTAGAACATATTTTGTGTTTAGTACAAACTGTGTTTTACTAGCAGATCATATTTTAAGAAGTCCGCAGCTTGATTTATTTAGTTTTTTAGGTATAGTTACACCTGGAACATACTTAACTTTTCTAAATAGCGAATTTCGTAGAGAAGGAAGCATAGTCATAAAAAGAAATATTATGAAGGAGAACGAATATGCGAGAAGTTAAATTTTACAAAGGGAAAGATCATTTTGAAGACGCCTATTTTGTGAGGGAACAAGTTTTCATGATTGAACAGGGGTTTTCAAGTGAAATCGATGAAATTGATGAAACATGTACACACTGTGTTATTTATGAAGACGGGAAACCTGTAGCATGTGGAAGATTTTATACTGAAAAAGAAAATCAATGCACCATTGGAAGAATCGCAGTTTTAAAAGAATATCGCCAACAAAAATTAGGAAATGTTGTAATGGAAAACATCATACATGAGGCAACATCAATGGGATATCGACACTTTGTATTATCTTCTCAGTGCCAAGCACAAGGGTTTTATGAAAAACTTGGATTTGTGGCAAGTGGAGAAGAGTATTTGGACGAACATTGTCCTCACATTCACATGGAAAAAAGGATATAGGTGGAAGAATGAATAAATTAGAAGAAGCTAGGCTAAAAATTAATGAAGTTGATCAACAAATGGCAAAGCTTTTTGAAGAAAGAATGTCGGCTGTTCAACAAGTGATTGAGTATAAAATTGAAAATCATCAAGATATTTTGGATAGTTCAAGAGAAAATGAAGTTATTGAACGAAACTTAGAAAAAATTCAAAATAAAGAATTAAAAAAATATTACAAAAAATATATTATAATGCAAATGCAAATATCCAAAGAATATCAAGCGGATTTTATAAAAAAAACCTCTGAATAAACAGAGATTAATTAGTTTCAAATTGCATGTTGTAAAGATGAGCATAAACGCCATCTTTTTTTATTAGTTCTTGATGATTCCCTTCTTCAACGATTCCATCTTCACTTAAGACCAAAATACGCTTCGCTTTTTTGATTGTAGATAAACGATGAGCAATTACAAATGTAGTTCTACCTTTAGCGAGAGCTTCAAGGCTGTCTTGAACAACTTTTTCACTTTCATTATCTAAGGCACTTGTAGCTTCATCAAAAATTAAAATAGGAGGATTTTTTAAAAACACACGTGCTATAGATAAACGTTGCTTTTGTCCACCAGATAGCTTAACTCCGCGTTGACCAATATCAGTGTTATAGCCGTCAATTAAGTCCATTATAAATTCATGGGCGTTGGCTTGTTTTGCGGCGATAATGATTTCTTCATCTGTTGCATCAGGTTTACCGTAGCGAATGTTCTCTAAAATTGTTCCAGTAAAAAGGTAAATATCTTGTTGAACGATTCCGATTGATTTTCTAAGTGAAGCTGATGTAACATCTTGAATATTTTGATTATCTATTAGTATTTCCCCTTCATTCACTTCATAAAAACGTGGAATGAGTGAACAAAGCGTAGTTTTGCCTGAACCACTTGAACCAACTAAGGCAACATACTCTCCGGCAGACACAGAGATATTAATGTTTTCTAACACATAATCTGAGGTATTGTTGTATTTAAATGAAACATTTTTAAAATCAACTTGCCCGCGAATATCTTTTAAAGGTTTTGCGTGTTTCTTATCTTGAATATCAGGTTCAATTTCAATGATTTCCATAAAACGATCAAATCCAGTGATACCTTGTTGAAATTGTTCAGTGAAATTAATTAACTTTCTTACAGGCTCAGTGAAGTTATTGATATATAACAAGAATGTAAGTAAGTCACCAATGATAATGACACCTGAGGATATGATTAGTGAACCAAATACAATGACAATGACCATAATTGAAGTAATAAATGCACTTAATCCAGAATGAAATGTAGCCATTGCTTTGTAGCTTTCTTTTTTACTATCCACATAATTTTCGTTTTCATTGGTGAATTTCTGCAATTCATCACCTTCGTTAGCAAATGATTTTACAACACGAATACCAGATAAATTATCTTCAACGCGTGCATTGATTTCACCAATGCGTAATTTATTGAGACGAAATGAAGCTTTCATTTTTTTGTTGCAGTATTTTGTGAAAATGAACATAAGTGGTAAAACTGAAAATACAATGAGTGTTAATGTAGGATCAATTTGAAATAAAATAATAAATGACCCAATAAATTTAATTAATGAAATGACAATGTCTTCAGGGCCATGATGATATAGCTCGGCTAAGGTTAGTAAATCATTTGTTAAGCGAGACATTAAAATCCCTGTTTTTTGATTATCATAAAAACTAAAAGATAATTTTTGATAATGTGTAAATAAATCATTTCGCATGTCTCTTTCCATGTAGACACCCATGATATGGCCTTTATATGTAATAAAATAATTACAGAAAAATTCAATGATGGTTAATGCGACCATAAAAGTAGCGACTTGAAGAATTGCATCCAATGGTATTGTCGTATTAAGCACTAATAAATCATTGGTTACATAGCGTACAAAAAGTGGCATAATTAATGATATAGCAGCAACTGTAAGCGCACATAACATATCTGCGATAAATAACTTTTTATATGGCTTATAATATGACAGAAATTTCTTCATCTTTTTTGACATAATATCCCCCTTTAAAACTTTAAGTATGATTATATAGTAAATGGGGTGAATATACAAATATTATGAAAGTTTGATGTAGTTATTTTCCGAATTTCTTTAATATAGAGATAAGTTCTTTTTTACTGCTTTTTGAATATGTATCAGTAAATGTCTCGTATGTAAGAAGTTGAAAATTAAGCTCGGTTACATAGTTGCCATATCCATTGGAATAACAAGCCAATGCACTTTTTGAGATATCAATAATATCATTATATGAGCTAAATAATTCATTAGGTAGAAAGATTAAATTGTATTCGCCAAATTGCATTCTTGAAATCAAACAATCTTTTGCTAGTTTTCCGGGGTTTTGTTTGAGGGCATCACGCACTTTTTGACCAATCGCAATTGTTTCAAGTTCTCTGGCTGATAAATCTTTAGAAATATGATCACAATCAATTGAGTGAAGTTCATGAGAAACTTTTAAAAGCTTTTCATCATAAGACAAGGATAATTTAATTTGATTGGCGTTTTGTTTTTTCAATTGAATTATCTGTTCAACTAATTTATCTCCAAGCAGTATGACACTGTTATATGTCTGATCTTCACGTGTAAATCGTGTGCTGATATCACCTGCAGCCCCTTGAACAAATGTAAAGAACTCATTAGGATATAAGTTTGATAATTGTGATAGAACATAGCCTGGATACTCTGAACTAAAATAAGGAGTATTTGCCTGTAAAATAGTGGGGTGAACGTTGTGTACAATAAAGTTGACTATTGGGGTTTGATTATCATAAAGGGTGATACATTGAAGTAAAACATGTGCAGTGTGATTGCTTATTCGACTCTTCCCAATTTTGTCAAACTTGCAGTGTTGAAAACTAACTGTTGGATTTTCAAGGGGCTTAGGACTTAAACAGTCTATTGCCTGTACTAAGCGTTTTGTAAGCTCTTTTTGGTACTCAAAATTATCAGGATCACAACCATGATGAGTGTGTGTTGCACTGACAGTAATACTTAATTTTTTAGAGTAATTTTTTTGAAGTATATTTTGTAAATTTTCTTGAAAAGTTCGGTTAAATCCTAAATTATCACATGATATATGTATCCAAATCATCTCGTCTTCAAGATAAATAATTCGTGCATTTAAGTTATCGTGAACGACATTGATTTTTTGTGTCTGGCTCAAATGTCCGGCTTGTTTAATTGAAAATAAGGAATTAATGCAAACTTCATTAGTTGCGATTCTCATTAAAATGACTCACTTTCTATATAAAAAATAAAAGATACTTTCATAAGTATCCCCACAAGAATAATTATAACATAAAAAAAATATAAATATAAGACTACAACTTATATTAATATCAGTTATGATTAAGGTACAAAGAAAGACATGAATTAGTCGAATACAATTTAAGAGGAGGTTAATTATCATGAAAAAGGTTCTGCTAGAAATTTAAATCGCTTCCTGATCGAAATAACAGAGTCGGTTGAGGAAGGATAAAAAGAAACCCCAATGCGGAGAATGTTGTTAAAAATAGAAAGTGTATTCTGTAAGAGGATAAACCAATGGACAGAGCAAAGAAAGTAAAATAATAAGAATAATGATTAATGTTTAATTATTAGTACAACAGATAAATTACAAAATAATTTTAAATATAAATTATAACTAATAAGGTTAAATAGAAATATGTAGTATATCAATTAGTTATATAAAAGATTAAAGTTAGATAATATTTAAAATTGACTGTGGGAAATAGTGTGATTAATAATGTAGTTTATAAAAAGATGATGATTAAATGTTATAGTTAAAATGTGATAAATGAACTTTGATATTTGACATATGCAGAAAGGAGTATGAAGAATAATAAGTTTTAATAGGATTATATAGATATGTCCTTGTATAAAATCACATGAGTAGAGATTTAATTTAATATATAAATTTATAATAGTTAGATGCTTAATTATTATAAAATAGAAATAAGATAAAATGACTAATTAAAAAGGATTAATTCTAATATTAGTAATGATAGTAATAATAATCATATGAGTAAGAGAACGTAATTAGTAATGAAAAAAAGAAAAATAAAATAGTTGACTAAGATAGGAGATGAAAGACGCTCCTATCTTTTAAAAAGTGTTTATAAAAACAGAATTATTTGGTAAAATAACCAAAAGGAGTTATTGATTATGGATGATAAAATGATAAAAGAATTGATAGAAAACGGACGCAATTTTATGAAGTTTTCAAAAGAGAAAGAGTTTAGTGATTACAAATCGGATCAAATGCTAAAAAAGACTCAACCTCCACTTACAAAAAAAATTAAAAGTGAAGAAATAATTGAACTGCCTACAGATTTTGAAAACTTGAATATTGAAGGTGATTTCACATCAATATTATTTCAAAGAAAAAGTTCAAGAGTATATACAGAAGAGGTAATGACATTATTAGAACTTTCTTATTTGTTGTGGGCTACACAAGGAATTAAAGATATACGTGGACATTCATATGCTACACTTCGTACTGTTCCTTCAGGAGGTGCTAGGCATGGATTTGAAACATACTTAGCGATTCAAAATATACAAGGTCTACATCAAGGGATGTATCATTATAATGCAAAGAATCATGAATTAGCTTTAATCAAGAAAGTGGATGATTTTAATACATTAATTGGGGATTCACTTGTAGGGCAAAGCTGGGCAAACAAATCAAATGTCGTATTTTATTGGTCAATCGTTGCCTATCGTTGTGAATGGAGATATGGAATCCATGCACATCGTGTTGCACTTATTGATGCTGGTCATGTTGGCCAAAATCTATACTTAGCTTGCAGTGCATTAAAACTAGGGACATGTGCAATTGCAGCTTTTGATAATGCGACATGCAATGAAATGTTTCATTTAGATGGTCAAGAAGAATTCATCGTATACTCTGCTCCAGTTGGGAAAATTAGCGAAAAAGATAGCGCGAGTGAAAAAGCATTTTATAAGTTTGTAGAAGAAGATAACTTATAGAAATAGTCTATAACTTCGTGTATAATGGAAAACGAGTTTGTACTCAAGATTAAGAGAACGATTTAGGCATTAACCAGTGCCTATTTTTAAAGAGGAAAGTTATGAAAGATACATTAATAAAAGCAGTAGCGAGCAATCGTAAAATAAGAGTAATAGCATGCACCACAACTAATCTTTGTGAAGTAGCTCGTAAACAACATGACTGTTGGCCAACTTCAGCAGCGGCACTTGGACGAGTTTTAACGATGGCAGCAATATTAGGATGTATGGAAAAAGAAAAACATCATAAAGTAACAATTCAAATTAACGGTGGTGGAGCTATAGGAACAATTATGGCTGATGGTTTTGGAAGTGGTGAAGTAAGAGGTTTTGTAGGAGATCCAACACAATATTTAAAATACAATGATTCAAATAAACTTGCAGTGGGTCTTGTTGTAGGAACAGATGGTTATTTAAAAGTAACTAAAAATTTGGGCTTAAAAGAAAACTTTTCTAGCCAAGTAAAACTTCAAAGTGGAGAAATTGGTGAAGATTTTGCCTATTATTTTACAGTTTCAGAACAAACTCCATCTGCTGTTTCATTAGGTGTTCTTGTGGATGTGGATAATTCAGTTAAATCAGCAGGTGGGCTGATCATCCAAATAATGCCAAATGCAACTGAAGAAGATATACAAGTTGCAGAAAAAGCAATTGCGAAATTAAGACCAATTTCATCGATGATTGATGAAGGAATGGATGCAACAGACGTGATAAAATATTGCTTTGATGATGCTGAAATTCTTTCTGAGCAACCATTAAAGTGGAATTGTGACTGCAGTAAAGATCGCTTTTATGGTGCGATTTCAACATTAAGTGAAAAAGACATTGAAGAAATGATTCGTGAAGACCACGGATGTGAAGTAAAGTGTGAATATTGTAATAAAAAATACAATTACAGTGAATCAGAGCTAAACACAATTTTGGAGTTTAAAGCCTCATGTGGAAAATAGGGAATGTAGAAATTGACAATCCCATTGTAATTGCTCCGATGGCTGGCGTTTCTAATGAAGCGTTTAGGACAATTGCTAAAGAATTTGGTGCAGGTTTGATTTATACTGAAATGGTTAGTGATAAGGCAATTTGTTATAGTGACAAAAAAACAATGCAGATGACAAAGACAAATACGAATGAGCATCCTTTAACAATGCAGTTATTTGGACATGATCTTGATTCAATGGTTCAAGCTGCTATATATTTAGATAAAGAAACGGATTGTGATATCATCGATATCAACATGGGTTGTCCTGTAAAAAAAATAACTAAAAATGGATCAGGCTCAGCATTACTTAAAGATCCAGAATATATATTTACGCTTGTTTCTGCAGTTGTAAAAGCAGTAAAAAAGCCAGTCACAGTAAAAATCAGAAGTGGGTACAGTGAAAAAAACATAAACTGCGTTGAAGTAGCAAAATTGATAGAAAAAGCTGGAGCTAGTGCTATAGCGATTCATGGTCGTACAAAAGATCAGATGTATTTAGGTAAAGCAGATTGGCAGTGGGTAAAAAAGGTAAAGGAAGCAATATCGATACCTGTAATTGGCAATGGAGACATTAAAACAGTTGAAGAGGCATTGAAACGATTAAATGAAACGGGTTGTGATGCAATCATGATTGGTCGTGGAGTGTTGGGTGATCCGTGGTTGATAAGAGAATTAAATGATGTGCTTTTAAATAAAACAAAAACAGAATTTGATTATAAAGAAAAATTTAAATGGATGTTGGAACATGCAAAACGTTTAATTGCATTAAAAAACGAAAATGTAGCCATGAAAGAGATGCGTGGTCATGCTTGTTGGTATATACAAGGAATGCCATTTAATAATCGAATGAAAGATTGTTTAGCGAAATTAAATACGTATGAACAATTAGAACAATTGTTGCTTGATTATGAAGAATTTGTTGTTTTGACAAGTGATGAACAATTAGAAAATTCATCAGAATTTTTTGAAAAATGTTTGAGCAAATTAAATTGATATTGTTTGACAATTTAAGGTTAAATGCTATAATAACACTGATAAAATCGCAGTGAAAAGAAGAGTAGATTAATTCGATGTGCTAAGAGAATTCGATAAGGTGAGAACGAATGACAAAGAATTATTTGAAAAAAGACTTTGAGCGATAACGTAAGTCTGCGTTAAAGATTGACTTTTAAAGTCATTAAGATGATTAAAGTGATTTGATCATGAATTTGGGTGGTACCACGATGATAACTCTCGTCCCTTGTTGATGAGAGTTTTTATATTACTAGGAGGAAATTATGGAAGTAAAAAGATCAGAACAAGAATTAGTTCGTATAGCAAAAATGAATGAGTTAAAAGAAAAAGGTATTGATCCTTTTGGACATGCCTTTGAAAGAACACACCATTCAATGCAAATAAGAAGTGAATTTGGTGAAAAAACTAAAGAAGAACTACTTGATTTAAATGTTACTGTAAGTATTGCAGGACGTATTATGACTAAACGTCGCATGGGGAAATTGGGTTTTGTGCATGTGCAAGACCGTGATGGGAAAATTCAAATTGTTATTAATAAAGGTGTTGTAGGCGAAGATGTTTATGAGATTTTTAAGGCAAGCGATATTGGAGATATCATTGGAATTAAAGGTCAAGTGATTAAAACAGATAGTGGTGAATTATCTATTAAAGTAGAAACATATACGCATCTTAGTAAAGCATTACGTCCACTTCCTGAAAAATTTCATGGTCTAACCGATGTGGAAGAACGTTATCGCCGTCGTTATGTTGACTTAATTATGAATGATGAGAGCAGAAAAGTAGCGATGATTCGCCCACGTATCATAAGAGCTATTCAAAATTATTTTGATGGATTAGGATTAATTGAAGTTGAAACGCCAGTGTTACAACCAATTTTAGGTGGTGCAGCAGCAAGACCTTTTGTGACACACCACAATACACTAGATATGCCATTTTATTTACGTATTGCAACTGAGCTACCACTAAAACGATTAATCGTTGGTGGACTAGAAGGTGTTTATGAAATAGGAAGATTATTTAGAAATGAGGGAATGAGTCCGCGTCATAATCCAGAATTTACAACAGTAGAAGCTTATGTAGCTTATAGTGATATGGAAGGAATGATGAAACTTAATGAAAACCTTCTTGAGTATGTAGCAACTACAGTGCTTAACACAACAGATGTGACTTGGGAAGATAAAATTATTTCTCTTAAAGGACCGTTTAAAAGACTGCATATGGTGGATGCGATAAAAGAAGCTGTAGGAGTGGATTTTTGGAATGTCTATGATTTAGAAGTAGCACTTCAATTAGCTAAAGAAAATCATATTACAGTAGAAAAACATCAAAGAAGTATCGGTCATATTATTAATTTATTCTTTGAAGAGTTTGCGGAGAGCAAAATTGTTCAACCGACTTTTGTGTATGGACATCCAATTGAAATATCTCCACTAGCTAAGAAAAATGTGGCTGACCCACGTTTTACTGATCGTTTTGAGTTGTTTATTGATGGGCGTGAATACTGTAATGCCTTTACTGAGTTAAATGATCCAATTGATCAAAGAGAACGTTTTATCGAACAAGTGAAAGAAAAAGACTTAGGTAACGATGAAGCAAATGAAATGGATGTCGATTTCGTTGAAGCATTAGAATACGGAATGCCTCCTACAGGTGGTATGGGGCTAGGAATCGATCGTTTAGTAATGTTGTTGACAAACAGTGAAACGATTCGAGAAGTAATACTATTCCCACATATGAAAAACAAACAATAAGTTAGACA
>CAYJAJ010000011.1:0-57193 GCA_964368495.1 uncultured Holdemania sp.
TAAGATCTAAAATGTTTAAAAAAGTAATGGGATTTTCTATGAAAGAAGTGAATTCTTTTTCAACATCAAGCTTAATCACAAGAACGACAAATGATATAACACAAGTACAACTTCTTATTGTAATGGGTATGCAAATGTTGATAAAAGCACCTATTACTGCTGTATGGGCAATTGCTAAAATATCCGACAAAAACGAGTCTTGGACTATTGTCACAGGAGTAGCGGTCTTAGTGTTGCTTCTTATTGTGGGCATCTGTCTTACACTTGCGATTCCAAGGTTTAAGAAACTTCAAAGTTTAACCGATAATATCAACAAAGTTTCAAAAGAGAGTTTAGACGGACTGAATGTTGTAAGAGCATATAATGCAGAAGAGTACCAAGCAAATAAATTTGAAAAAGCAAATAGTGAACTGACAGATACAAATCTGTTTACATCAAAAACAATGTCATTTTTAATGCCGAGCATACAAATGATAAGTAACGGATTAGTATTGGCTGTATATCTTGTGGGTGCTGTGTTGATAAACGAGGCAATAGGAGTTGATAAAATAGTGCTTTTCTCAGACATGATCGTTTTTTCATCTTATGCAATGCAAGTAATAATGTCGTTTATGATGCTTGTTATGGTGTTCATGCTTTTGCCAAGGGCAAGTGTGTCTGCAAGACGCATCAATGAGGTTCTTGATACTAAAAATAGCATTATTGAAGGGAATAAGACTGAGGGATTAATTAACAAGCAAGGTGAAATTGAGTTTAGAAATGTAAGTTTTAAATATCCATCAGCTGAAGACTACGTGCTTAAAAATATAAGCTTTACGGTAGCAAAAGGCGAAGTGGTAGCGTTTATTGGCTCAACAGGATGTGGAAAAAGCACAGTAATTAACTTGTTACCAAGGTTTTATGATGTTACTGATGGCGAGGTTTTGGTAAATGGATTAAATGTTAAAGAGTATACTAAAAATGCACTTAACTCGTTAATAGGCTATGTATCTCAGCGTTCTGTTTTGTTTACAGGAACAATTAAATCCAACGTAATATTTGGTGATAATGATTCACCTGAAAAAAATAAAGAGGACTTGGTAGATTCTATAGACATAGCACAGGCGAGCGATTTTGTAACAAATTTAGAGAATAGTTATAACGCACGTGTGGCACAGGGAGGTAGAAACTTCTCTGGTGGGCAAAAACAAAGAATTTCTATTGCAAGGGCAGTATACAGAGACCCAGAAATATTTGTGTTCGATGATTCTTTCTCAGCACTTGACTACAAAACTGATCGTAAACTTCGCGAAACATTAAAAAAAGAATGTGGCGATGCAACTATGCTTATAGTAGGACAAAGAATAGGAACTATAAAAGATGCAGACAAAATAATAGTGCTTGAAGATGGCGAAATAGCAGGAATGGGCAAGCACAAAGATTTGCTTGAAAACTGCGATGTGTATAAGCAAATTGCTCTATCACAGCTTTCTAAGGAGGAGTTAAAAAATGGCTAAGGATAACTATGAAATAGGATCAAATAAAAATCAAATGAGACCACAAAGAGGACCAGGAATGCAAGGTGGTGGTGAAAAAGCAAAAGATATGCGACTAACTACTAAAAAACTTGTTTCATATATAAAAAAGCGTAGAGGTCTTATGTTTCTTGCAATTTTATTTGCGATGCTTGGATCTATATTAATCCTAATAGGTCCTAGCCAACTTACCAATTTGACAAACACCATTACTGAGGGCATAAATGCAAGTATGACTGGTAAAGAAATAGATATGAGTGCAGTGTATACAATAGGTTTATTTCTAGGAATTGTATATGCGCTTAGCTATGTTTTATCTGTAGCACAGGGCTTGATGATTGCAACGGTTATGCAGAAAACTGCAAAAAATTTACGTAGTGATATCGCTAATAAAATAAATCGTTTGCCTATGGCCTATTTCTCAAAAAACTCTAAAGGAGATGTATTATCAAGAGTAACAAACGATGTTGATACCGTAGGGCAAACTCTTTCACAATCTATGGGGACTTTTATCTCAGCTGTTACCTTGTTGTTTGGATCGGTTATAATGATGTTTATAACAAATATCACATTAACTATCACAGCTATATTATCAGTTGCTGTTGGCTTTGTTTTTATGATGATTGTTATGAAGTCTTCTCAAAAATATTTTGAAGGGCAACAGCAACATTTAGGACAGATTAATGGACATATTGAAGAGATGTACGCAGGACACACAGTCGTAAAAGCTTACAGCGGAGAAATAAAAGCTATAGAGATTTTCAATTCAATTAATAATGAGTTAAGAACAAGTGCTTTTAAAGCACAAGCACTATCGGGTCTTATGATGCCCATGATGACTTTCATTGGAAATTTTGGGTATGTTTCTGTATGCATTGTAGGTGCATTGCTTGCATTAAATGGCAGCATCAACTTTGGTATTATTGTGGCCTTTATGGTGTATATTAGATTATTTACGCAACCGCTTGGACAAATAGCTCAGTCTATGCAAAATTTGCAGTCAGGAACAGCTGCTGCAGAGAGAGTCTTTGACTTTTTAGAAGAGAGTGAAATGAGCGATGAGACAGGTAAAGTAAAAGAACTTAAAAATGTAAGAGGTGATGTTGAGTTTAAAAATGTTCGTTTTGGGTATGATGAAAATAAAATCATAATTAACGACTTTAGTGCAAAGGCAACATGTGGGCAAAAAATTGCAATTGTAGGACCTACAGGTGCTGGTAAAACTACCATGGTTAACTTACTAATGCGTTTTTACGAGATAAATTCTGGCGATATTTTATTAGGTAATGTATCTATTAAAGATGTAAAGCGAGAAGACGTACATTCTATGTTTAGCATGGTGTTGCAAGATACTTGGATTTTTGAGGGAACTTTGCGAGAAAATCTTGTGTATGCTACAAAAAATGTAAGCGATGAAGATGTAATTAGAGCTACAAAAGCAGTTGGTCTTCATCACTTTGTTAAAACGCTTGAAAATGGCTATGATACAATCCTCAATGACAAGTTGGAGTTATCTCAAGGACAGAAACAGCAAATTACTATTGCAAGAGCAATGATTGCAGATAGACCAATGCTTATTCTTGATGAGGCGACTTCTTCAATTGATACAAGAACAGAACTACAAATACAAAATGCTATGGATGAACTTATGAAAAACAGGACATCGTTTGTTATAGCACACAGGCTTTCTACTATAAAAAATGCTGACTTGATCTTGGTAATGAAAGATGGAGATGTTATTGAAACAGGAAACCACAATGAACTATTAGCTAAAAAAGGGTTTTATGCAGAGCTATATAATTCTCAGTTTGACCGTGTGGATTAAAAATATAAAAAAATTATGTTGCCTGATGTGAATTAGTAATAATTCCTGTTAGGTTTCTTTTTATTGTAGTGGAAAAATTTGTATTGGCAAAATAGCATAAATGCATAGAAATCGATGAAAGTACTTGAGAAATGGAATGAATCAAACAAAACATCGATTTAAAAAATGTTCACATAGTATTTTATAATCTAAAATAATTTTTATTTGTAATAATTGCTTGACTAAAAAGTATAGTGGAATATAATTATATAGTGACTGACCGTTCAGTCAAAAGGAGAAAGCGATGATATCAAAATATAGTGTTAAGAAACCATATACAGTAATTGTAGGTGTTGTAATGGTTTTATTGTTAGGAGTAATATCATTTATGGAGTCAACAACAGACTTGCTTCCTGAAATGGAACTTCCTGTTGTAGTAGTATATACCAGTTATCCAGGAGCGAGTGCAGAAAAAGTCGAAACAGAGGTTACAAGACCGATTGAATCTGCAGTGGCTACAACTGAAAATTTAATTAATATGAGTTCAACATCAAGTGATAACTTATCAATGATTATTTTAGAGTTTGCGGATGATACAAATATGGATAGTGCAATGATTAACCTTAATGCTAATATTGATATGATAGAAAGCATGCTTCCAGAGTTAGTTGGGGCACCAAATCTTTTAGCATTAAATCCAAATATGATGCCTATTATGATGGCAACTGTGGATTATGAAGGCATGGATATTCAAGAGTTAAGTGATTTTGTTAGTGAAGAAGTTATACCTGAACTTGAAAAAACTGCAGGTGTTGCTTCTGTAACTGTAACAGGATTGCTTGAAGAAACAATTCATATTATGCTAAATCAAGAGAAAATTGATGAAATAAACAATAAAATTCTTGATAATGTAAATAGTGAACTAGCTGAAGCTGAACGCGAATTAAAAGACGCATTAGATGAAGTTAATGAAGGTTTAGAGGAGATTGAAGATGCAGAATCTGAAATGGATGATGCCAAAGATGAAGCTCTAGATGGATTAGGCGAAGCTTCTGTGCAAATGCAACAAGCTGCAAGTAATCTTATTGCAATGGATGCACAAATCACACAGTTAATGGCAGAGCAGATGGCCTTCAAGGGAATTGTAGATGCATATGAATCAATGGAGGCGCTTCCTCAAGGAATTGATGGGATTATTACACAAAATGAAAGTGTTATAGCTGATATTAATAGCTTATTAACAGATTTAAATAATGACATTGATGTTTCTGCAGGTGCTTTGCCAGAAGATACCTTAATTACTGAATTCGATACAGAAAAATATAATAAATTAATTGATACAACCAATAATATTGAAAATTCACTACGACCAGCTATTCCACCAGCGACAGTGACACTTCCACAGTTTAATACATATAAAGATGCGATTGATTATTTAAACACTAATTTACCTTACATGCAATCGAGTGTGGATGATTTAAAAACACTTCAATCACAATATCCTGATGCAGTTTCTAAATTGAATACATTGGATGTTGAAATTGCAACTGCAGAATCTGTCAAAAGTACTGCCTCAAAAATACTTACCGATAATGGAATTGACGTGAGTGACTTAAGTAAACTTCAAACTGATCTTGAAAGTGGAAAAATTACTGCAGGAAGTGATTTTGCAGTAGGGGAAATGACGCTAAATACTTCTAAACAACAATTGGAAGATGCAAAAGCACAACTTGAAGATAGCCTTGAAGAAATGGAAGATGCAAAGGAAGACGCACTTGAGTCAGCAAATATTAGTGAGATGTTATCGGGTGAAATGATTGGGGGTATATTACAAGCAGAAAATTTCTCAATGCCTGCGGGTTATGTAGATAGTGATGATTCATCAATCTTAGTTAAAGTGGGCGATGTGTTCAACAGTTTAGATGAACTTGAAAACCTTCTTATTCTTCCACTTGATTTGGATGGATTATCAAATGTGTATTTAGGTGATTTAGCTACCATAGAAATTGCAAATAATTCAGATGAAATTTATACAAAAGTAAATGGTAACGAAGCTGTAATGATATCATTTCAAAAAACATCGACTTCATCAACATCAGAAGTAACAAAAGATATTCATAAGAATTTTGAAAATTTATGTGAAGAGCATGAAGGTTTAAATTACACTGCACTGATGGATCAAGGAGTTTACATTGATATGATTATTGCATCAGTTCTTCAAAATTTCATGTTTGGTGGAATTTTAGCAGTTTTAGTTTTAATTTTGTTCTTAAAAGATTTAAAACCTACGATTGTTATTGGGTTAAGTATTCCTTTTAGTTTAATGTTTACAATTGTTTTAATGTACTTTTCTGATATTACAATGAATATCATCTCTTTATCAGGTTTAGCACTTGGAGTTGGTATGCTAGTGGATAACTCTG
The DNA here is from genome assembly GCA_964368495.1 of uncultured Holdemania sp. Lineage (GTDB taxonomy): Bacteria > Bacillota_I > Bacilli_A > Erysipelotrichales > Erysipelotrichaceae > CALVGQ01. The sequence continues at coordinate 5,742 of CAYJAJ010000011.1, forward strand.
TTGTCGTTGTTGAAAACATTTATCGTATGCGTGGTGAAGGTGTTAGTCTAATAAAAGCGTCAATTGAAGGAGCTAAACAAGTATCTGGCGCAATTATTGCATCAACTTTAACTACTGTATGTGTGTTTTTGCCAATTGTGTTTGCTACTGGGATTGCAAGACAATTATTTGTGGATATGGGATTAACGATTGCATATAGTTTATTAGCATCATTAATTGTTGCTTTAACTTTAGTGCCAATGCTTTCAAGTAAGTTACTTAAAAAGCAACCAAGCCAAAAACAAGGTTTCTTTAATGGTATTATCAGCATTTATGAAAAAACACTAAAATGGGCTTTATCTCACAGATTAATAATTTTAATAAGTTCAGGAGTTTTATTTGTTGGTAGTATAATTGCAACATTTAGCATGGGAATAATTATGATACCAGAAATGGCATCAACTCAGTTATCCATGACAGTTACAATGATAGATGAAAAAGCAACCTTAGAAGATACTACTGCAGTTATGGATGAAATACTAGATGAATTGACTGTTATTGAAGGTGTAGATACAGCAGGGGTTTCAATTGATGCTAATGCTAATATGCTTATGGGTGGAGGAAGTTCTTCTTCTGCAACATTTTATATTATTACTGAAGAAAATGTAGCCTATGAAAGCATTGAAGATGAAATTTTATTAGCTGTTGAAGGAAAACCGGTAGAATCAAGTATTTCCTCTAATAACATGGATATGAGTGCATTAACAGGAAGTGGAGTCGTTATCAATGTATTTGGGAATGATTTAGATGAATTGCAAGAAGCTTCACGTTTAGTAGGTGAACAGCTGTCTACATTTGACGGGGTAAAAGAAGTGAATGATGGATTAGATGATCCGGTGCAAGAACTACGAATTGTGGTAGATAAAAATGCCGCAATGGAACTTGGATTAACCGTTGCACAAGTGTTTCAATCAGTAAGTGATGAAATTAACACAGAAACATCAAGTACAACCTTAACAATTGATAACAAAGATTACCCAGTGATAATTTTAAAAGACAAAGATTCACTCATCAAAAGTGATAATCTAGATACAATAGTTATGGATGGTACATCAGACAATGAAACAATTGATGTTGAATTGGATGAAATTGCTTCAATTGAAAACGGAGTAGGTGCTCAGTCAATTTCACGGGATAATTCACGACGTTACATGAGTGTGAGTGCAACAATAGAAGAAACCCATAATATCTCACTTGTTTCAAGGGATATTGAAGAAAATTTTGATGATTCAAATCTGCCATCAGGAATTACATTAGAATTTTCTGGTGAAAACGAAACAATAATGGAAACAATGGTTACTTTACTATTGATGATTGGGTTAGCGATTGTTTTCATATATATGATTATGGTTGCTCAATTTCAAAGTTTATTATCACCGTTTATTGTTATGTTTACAATTCCATTAGCTTTCACGGGAGGTTTATTAGCATTATTTATTACAGGTGTAGAGTTAAGTGTTGTTTCAATGCTTGGTTTCTTAGTATTAAGCGGAGTAGTTGTAAACAATGGTATAGTGTTTATAGATTATGTTAATCAATTAATCAATGATAAACACGAACTTTATGATGCGTTAATTAGTGCTGGTAAAACAAGATTAAGACCAATTTTAATGACGGCTCTAACTACAATATTGGCAATGACCACAATGGCCCTTGGAATTGGTGAGGGTTCTGAAATGATGCAGGGAATGGCTATTGTAACTATTGGTGGATTAACGTATGCAACAGTTCTTACTTTATATGTAGTTCCAATTATTTATAGTTTATTTCATCGCAAGAAAAAAAATAAAGTAGAAATTGAGGACTAATTTTATGAAACAATACAAAGAAAAAGAAATATTGATTTTTAATGCTGTATATGACTTACTCTCAAGAGGAAAGAATATTCAGGAATTAGTTGTACAAGAAATTGCAACACAGGCCAATATTGCAAAGGGTTCATTATATGAATATTTTGATAATAAAGAAGATATTTTACAAAAAAGCCTTGAGTATTTTATTAATGAAAATTTGATTGAGTTGATTGAAAAACTTCAAAAAGTTCATACATTTGAAGAGAAGCTTTTCCATATTTTAAAAGTAAAATGCAGTAAATATGAAATTAATCATATTTTGTTACAAAATATTGATCAAAAGTTTAATTGTAAAAGCAAATTATCAGAAAAGTTACTTGAACAAGTTGATGTACTTGCAGAAGAACTTATTAAGTGTGGAGTAAGTGAGGGTGTTATAAGCAAGGACTTAACAAAAGAATATCAAAAGTTCATCCTTTTTTCAGGCATTTGTTCTTACCAAGTGATGTGGACAATAAAAAATACTAAGCAGACTTCTTCACAAAATTCAGAAGAAGATATCAAAAATGTAATTACAATGGTTAAAAAAAGTCTAGCATAAATAGCTTATAATAATCCTTTTCATTTAAGGAATAAAAAGTCTTGCTTTATAAATATGTTTGTGATTTAATATAAATTGTCTTTTATCAAGATACAAGGGAGAGAGTCAGCTCGATGAACTTGAGCCAACCTGCAAAAGTAAGGTGGTAATGCTGACAACGATAAGAAGGAGCATATGAATTTAAGAACTCTTTCTTTGAAAGAGTTTTTTTTGATAAGACTAGATAGAAACGAGGAGATTTATGAAACATTTATTTACAAGTGAATCAGTAACGATAGGACATCCAGACAAAATTTGTGATACTGTTGCCGATTCTATTTTAGACGAAGCACTTCGTCAAGATCCGAACAGTAAAATGGCTGTGGAATGTACAATCAAGGATGATTTTATCCTGATTTATGGAGAAGCAAATACTAAGGCAAACATTGACTATGAAACTATTGCAAAGAAAACATTGAAATACATTGGTTATGAAGAAGATTTTAATGTGTTAGTTAAAGTTTCAAAACAATCATCAGAAATACATTATGCAGTAACGCACGATGAAACTGATTTAGGTGCAGGTGATCAAGGAATCATGTTTGGATATGCATGTAATGAAACAGAAAACTACATGCCTCTTGCGATTGATCTAGCTCATCGTTTAGCAGCACAACTTGAACTAACACGTCGCAATGATGAAAATAGCCCACTTCGTCCTGATGGTAAAACACAAGTTACTGTTGAATATGATGGTAATGTAGTAACACGCATCGATACAGTTGTGGTCTCAAGTCAGCATGTTGAAAATATTTCACAAGAAGAATTAAGAAAACTAATTATTGATGAAGTAATAACACCGATACTTCCAATAGAGTTAATTGATGATAAAACAAAGTATTTAATTAATCCAAGTGGAAGTTTCATTGTAGGTGGCTCATTTGGAGATAGTGGAACAACAGGACGCAAAATTGTTGTCGACACGTATGGTGGAATGGGTAGAATAGGTGGAGGATGTTTTTCCAGTAAAGATCCTAGTAAAGTAGATAGAAGTGCAGCTTACTATTGCCGTTATGTCGCTAAAAATATTGTTGCTGCAAAATTAGCTGATCGCGTAGAGATACAACTTTCATATGCGATTGGAAAAAGTCAACCGATATCAGTTATGATGGATACGTTTAATACTGGTAAAATAAGTGATGAAGATATTTTAGCAATTATTAAAAATAACTTCGATTTTAGTGTTTCTAATATTATTAATGAACTAGATTTAAAACGACCAATTTATCAACCATTGGCAGCATATGGTCATTTTGGGCGTGAAGGATTTCCTTGGGAAGAAATAAAAACGTTAAAAAGATAAGTAATGTTTTATTATAATTTAAGATGACTGAACTGATTTTTATTGAAGTAGTCATCTTTTTTATTTTTCTTGTATAAATGTTGTGTTTTTAAACTGTTTTAATCATTTTACAATTAGTGTATAATAATTGAAATTGAAAATTTAGGTGATATTTATGAATAAAGAAAAATTAAAAAAAGCATTTCTTATAACTATCCCAGTAATGACAGGATATATTCTTCTTGGAATGGGGTTTGGGATCTTGTTAGATTCAAAAGGGTATGGTATAGGGTATTCGGTTCTAATGAGCGTTTTTATATATGCTGGATCAATGCAGTACTTAGCAGTGGATTTACTTGCAGGTGGAGCCTCATTAATAACAACCGCCTTAACTACATTAATGGTTAATGCTAGGCATTTATTCTATGGAATTTCGATGATAGAAAAATACAAAAATATCAAATATAAGAACTATTTGATTTTTGCTCTTACTGATGAAACTTATTCTTTGGTTTGTCAAGATACAAAGCATTCTGATGACTATTATTTTTTAGTTTCAATATTGAATCAATCGTATTGGATTATTGGATGTGTCCTTGGATCACTAGTTGGCGCAATGATTGAATTTAATACTGCAGGTATTGACTTTGTTTTAACTGCCCTGTTTTTAACAATATTTACTGAACAGTGGCTAAGCACAAAAAAACATAGTTCTGCACTAATTGGTGTATTATGTAGCCTGGTTTGTTTGGTGGTATTTGGTGCGAATAATTTTTTAATTCCATCAATGATATCGATTTTATTTTTAATAAGTGCAATGAAAAGGAAGGATGAAAAAGATGTTTGAAATTAGTTCAATTACAATTATTGCTTTAATCACAATGTGTCTTCGTTTCCTGCCTTTTTGGGTTTTTAATAATAAAACTCCAGAAATTGTTATGTATTATGGCAAAGTTTTACCTTATGCGATGATGGGGATGCTTGTTGTGTACTGTTTAAGAAATACTACGTTAATCGCAATGCCTTTTGGATTACCAGAAATAATTGCCTCGAGTACTGTAATTGGCTTGCACATCTTGAAAAGAAATACTCTTTTAAGTATTGCAACCGGTACGGTTGTTTATATGTTTTTAATTCAGCTTGTTTTTTGATTTTTTTATCATAAATTATTTCCCAGGTAAATCCATTAAATATCATTAAAATAAATGAGTATTGCAACTACCCAAACTAATAAAACGTATTTGGGTAGATTTTTTATTAGGATTTAATTACACATATGTAATTAATGACAATAGCAATAAACATGTAAGGTATGTATATAGTCAAAAAAATAATAAAGACGCATAAATGAAGTATCAAGACGAACAGTTCATGGATACTAATATCTCCTTTTAAAAGTAAAAATGCCATAATATAATTAATTTAAGTACTAGTAAATCACATAAAATCTAAATATATGCAGTAATTCTTTATTTGAAAAAAATTCATGTTAAAATATAATGGGATGTGATAATGAATGAATATAAATAATACACCACTTGCTAGCAGAATGAGACCACGAACATTAGATGAAATAGTAGGGCAAACTCATCTGTTGGCTAAAGGAAAAATTGTGCGTCAGGCCATTGAAAATGATACTTTAAGTTCGATGATTTTTTGGGGTCCGCCTGGTGTTGGAAAAACAACACTAGCAAAGATATTAGCTGCACAAACAAAATCTGCATTTGTAGATTGTAGTGCTGTTACAAGCGGTGTTAAAGAATTAAGAGAAATACTTGTGCAAGCGGAAAAAATTAGACAAATTGGGGGTAAAACTCTTTTGTTTGTGGATGAAATTCATCGGTTTAATAAAGCACAACAAGACATATTTTTACCCTATGTAGAAAAAGGTAGTGTTATTTTAGTAGGGGCAACTACTGAAAATCCATCTTTCGAAATTAATTCAGCTCTCCTATCTCGTTGTCGTGTATTTGTATTAAAACCACTCACTGTAGAAGAGCTTGTTTCGCTTATGAAGTTGGCAATAAAAGATGAGCGAGGTTTTAAACAATATTTTATTGAGATGTCAGAGGATATGTTAAAAATGGTAGCAAACTTTTCTAATGGTGATGCAAGAGTGGCATTAAACACTCTTGAAATGCTGATACTAAATGCAAAAAAAGAAGGAAATAAGATTACAATTACTGATCAAGACTTAAAAATGTGTCTTAATAAGAAAACGTTACTTTATGATAAGAATAATGAGGAACATTATAATATTATTTCTGCACTTCATAAATCAATGCGAAACAGTGATGTTGATGCTTCTATATATTGGCTTGCAAGAATGCTTGAAAGTGGAGAAAATCCGCTTTATATCGCAAGAAGATGCCTTCGATTTGCAAGTGAAGATATCGGTATGGCAGATAGTCGTGCACTGGAAATATGTGTTGCGGCATATCATGCCTGTCATTTTATTGGTATGCCAGAATGTTCTGTTCATCTTAGTCATGCCGTGACTTATTTAGCACTAGCTCCTAAATCAAACGCCTTGTATTTGGCTTATGAAAGTGCGAAAGAAGATGCATTAAATCAAATCGCTGAGCCAGTACCTTTGGCACTTCGAAATGCTCCAACAGAATTAATGAAAGAATTAAACTATGGAAAAGGATATCAATATGCACATGATAGTGAGGATAAAATTACGAATTTGCAGTGTTTACCAGATAGTTTAGCAAATAGAGAATATTACTTTCCAACTACACAAGGATCAGAAATAAAAGTGCAAGAGAGAATGAAGGCAATAAAAAATTGGAAGAAAAAGCATCAATAAGGTTATCAAATTGTGGCACATGGTGTTTATAAGTAGGGTATAAGTAATTTTACTATGAAACATAAACAGTGAATTCTATCATAAAATAGCTGTTTTATGTTATAATAAAATTTGAAAAATAGAGGTGTTTTTATGTCATTTTTACCAGTAACTAAGGATGAAATGTTGAGTCGAGGTTGGAGTGAACCCGACTTTGTCTATGTAAGTGGGGATGCGTATGTTGACCATCCTTCCTTCGGTCCTGCAATTATTACTAGAACCCTTGAAGCACATGGATTTAAAGTATGCATGATTGCTCAACCAGACTGGAATAATCCAGTTTCTTTTCAAGTTTTTCCTAAACCGAGACTTGGTTTTATTGTATCAAGTGGAAATATTGATTCAATGGTTAATCATTATTCTGTAAATAAAAGAAGAAGAGATACAGATAGCTATAGTGATAATGGTGTGATGGGGAAAAGACCAGATCGCGCTACAATTGTATATAGCCAAAAAATTAGAGAAGTTTTCAAAGATAGTCCAATTATTATTGGGGGAATTGAAGCATCACTAAGAAGACTAGCTCACTATGACTATTGGGATGATGTGGTTAGAAGAAGTATATTGTTGGATTCGGGTGCAGATTTATTACTATATGGGATGGGAGAAAACTCAATTATAGAAATGGCTGAAGCGTTAGATAGTGGATTAGCTATTCAAGATGTGACCTATATCAGAGGAAGTGTCTACAAAACAAAAACCATTGAACATTTGTTTGACTATACAATGCTTCCTACGTATGAACAGGTAAAAAAAGATAAAATAAAATATTGTGATAGTTTTGAAATTCAATATAAAAATGTAGATGCGATTAATGGAGATATTTTAGTAGAACCTTATAAAGGTTGGTATGTAGTCGCTAATCCACCTGCATATCCATTAACAACACAGGAAATGGATGATACATACGCCTTGCATTATGAGAGGACATTTCATCCAATGTACAACTATATCCCTGCTATAGAAGAGGTTCAATTTTCTATCATAAGCAATCGAGGTTGCTTTGGTGCATGTTCGTTTTGCGCCTTAGCCAATCATCAAGGTAGAAAAATATCTTCTAGAAGTAAGGAATCCATTGTTAATGAAGCAAAGAAAATAGCAAGTCATCCTCAATTCAAAGGATACATTCATGATGTCGGAGGACCAACTGCAAATTTTTATCATCCAAGTTGTGATAAACAAATAGAACATGGTACATGTCAGTTAAAACAATGCCTGGATCCTAAACCATGTGCGAACTTAAAGGTTTCACATACAGATTACCTTGAAATATTACGTGAACTAAGATCATTAGAAAAAGTAAAAAAAGTTTTTGTGCGCTCAGGGATTCGCTATGATTATTTAATGTTGGATAAAGATGATACGTTTTTTAAAGAGCTTGTACAATATCATATTAGTGGTCAGCTTAAAGTTGCACCAGAACATGTTTCAAATCAAGTTTTAAAGTATATGGGAAAAGGCAATCATGAAACGTATGAAAAATTCAGGTTAAAATATGAAAAACTAAACCAAGAGTCTGGAAAAAATCAATATTTGGTTCCGTATTTGATGAGTTCTCATCCAGGATCTACATTAGTAGATGCAATTGAATTGGCCTGTTATTTGAAGAAAATCCACCATACACCGAAGCAAGTCCAAGATTTCTATCCAACCCCAGGATCTTTATCTACTGCGATGTATTATACTGGAATGCATCCACTTACTAAAGAAAAGGTTTATGTTGCGAAAGAACGCAAAGAAAAATTATATCAAAGAGTGCTTATGCAATTTAATTATCCGAAAAACTATGATTTGGTATATGAAGCATTGCTCAAAGCTAATCGCGAAGATTTGATTGGATATAAAAAGCATTGCTTAATAGCTCCAAGGAAAAATTGGAATAGTTCGAACTCCTATAAGAAAGGACCAGAAAAAAAATATGCTAAAAATAGAAAGTAAATGTGCAACTATCGAATTTACGCATAATGGTGCTGAAATGACTAGTTTTAAATCTAAAGATAGTGATTTTGAATATTTATGGCAACCTCAAGAAGGGTTTTGGCAAGGCAGAAATCCAATACTTTTCCCAATTGTCGGTAGTACATTCGATAAGAAATTGCACATTGATGGTAAAGAATATGAAATTGGTAATCACGGCTTTTGCCGCAATATGGCTTTTAAAGTAGTGGAGCAAAAAGAAAATGAAATTACTTTTGAGTTATGTGATACTAAAGATACTTTATTGAGCTATCCATATAGATTTAATTTGCAAGTAACCTACACTTTAAACAAAAAAGAAGTGACAATTTCTTATGTAGTCAAAAATAAAAACGATAAAATGATGCCATTTACTTTTGGGTTACACCCTGCATTTACATGTCCATTTGAGAAGGATCAAGTTTTAGAAGACACTTATTTGAAGTTTTCTAACAATGATAAACAAGCCTGCTTAAATAATATTGAGTGGACTGATACTAAAAAGATACAACTTTCAAAGCAGCTGTTTAGTGAGTGTAAAACGTTGATTTTTGAAAATCATCTATCTACTGTTGTTGAATTAAGTAATGGAAACAAAGGTGTTCGTGTCACTGCAGCAGGTTATCGATGGCTAGCATTTTGGAAACAACCTGAGTCAAAATTTGTATGCATAGAACCATGGCATGGGCATACTGATTTTAATGAAGAAGTTGTCGAGTTTAAAAATCGTGATGGGATGATTCATCTTGATGCGAACAGAAGCTTTACTACCCAATATAAAATTGAGATTTTTTAAGTAAAACTAATTACAATCATAGCAATCTATGATAAAGTATTAAAATAGATAAGAGGAGAAACGAAATGAAGGTTATAGTGTTAAATAATTACGAAGAAGTAAGTGAAGAAGCATTTAGATTAATTAAAAGTGAAGTTTTAATGAAAGAAGATGCTGTACTTGGTTTAGCTACAGGATCTACTCCAATTAGATGTTACGAAAACATGGTTAAAGATCATCAAGAGAATGGAACTAGCTATAAAAATGTAGTTACTTTTAATTTAGATGAATACGTTGGATTAGATAAGAATCATAGCGAGTCGTATTTTACATTCATGAATAAAAATTTATTTAGTGGGTTGGATATAAATTTAGATAATGTTCATATTCCGTTAGGTGATACTGATGATCTTGATAAATCATGTAAAGATTACGAAGCAGCAATGAAAGACTATCGAGTTGATGTGCAACTATTAGGAATAGGGGCAAATGGTCATATTGGGTTAATGAACCAGGGACTTCATTTGATTCACTTACTCATGTAGTTGAACTTCAAGAGAAAACTCGCGATGATAATGCTCGTTTCTTTGAACCGTTAAATGAAGAAGTTCCAACACATGCAATTACTATGGGTATTGCAACAATTATGAAAGCTAAGAAAATTGTTTTAATCGCAACAGGTAAAAACAAAGCTGAAGCTGTTAGAAAAATGATTAAAGACGACATTAGTGAAGATTGTCCAGCTTCTATTTTGCATAAACATGAAGCATGCTTAGTATTCTTAGATTCGGATGCTGCAAGTTTATTGTAGGAGCATATTCGTTTTAAAATAAATTAAATCTGTTATACTATAAATATAGGAGGATTGCTTATGAAAATAGTAAATCATGAAGAATTTAACGAAACAATTAAATCAGGTGCAGTAATAGTGGATTTTTATGCAGATTGGTGTGGACCTTGTAAAATGATTGCACCAGTACTAGAAGACTTATCAAAAGCTTATCCACAAGTGCAAATTATCAAAGTAAATGTCGATAATGAAAATGAATTGGCTAAGGAATATGGTATTATGTCTATCCCAGCGATTTACGCATTTAAAGATGGTGAAGTAGTTGATCAGGCTGTAGGGTTTCTACCAAAACCTGCACTAGAAAAATTGATAAATTCAATTCTGTAATGTCTGTTTAAAGTTATAACTGAAAAGTTATAACTTTTTTTATCAATTTAATATAATTACATTGAATCCAATCTATGATTGTGTTTTTGTTTAGTATCAGTAAACAAAAAGTTTAAAATAAGGTATTGTAATTAACGCAAAAATATGTATAATAATATTTGTGTTTAGTAATTGTTACTATATTGTTTACTAACACTAAACAAAATGAATTGTGAAGGGGAAAAGCAAATGAAAAAAATGATTCAATGTGGTTTAAGTGTTTTAATGGGTTGCCTTTTAACGGGTTGTGCTTCAACTAATGTTCAAAACAATGAAATTGACCCTGTTGAAACTTACGGGTGTGATTCACTGGATATTTATAATTGGGGTGAATTTATTGGAGAAAACATCATATCTAATTTTGAAAGTGAATTTAATGTTAAAGTAAACTATTCTTTGTTTGCTAGCAACGGCGAGTTATACACGAAATTAATGGGACAAGGGAATTTTGATATTATCATTCCGTCAGATTACATGGCTGAGCGTTTAATATTAGAGAATCAAGTATTGCCTATTGATCACACGTTAATTCCAAATATGTCTAATTTAAAAAGTGACTTACCTCGTTTAGAATTTGATCAAGATTATCAATATACTGTTCCATATTTCTGGGGTAATTCTGGAATTGTTTACGATAAGACAGTAATTGACCCTGCTGATGTAGAAAAATTAGGGTATGATATTTTTCGAAGTGAGAAATATGCAGGATTAGATATTGTAGTTTACGATAATGAGCGTGATGCATTTATGATGGCATTAAAGGCGCTAGGTTATTCAATGAATACTGAAAATCCAGACGAAATCAATGAAGCTTTGCAATGGTTGCTTGAAGTAGATTCTGTGTTGGATCCTGCCTATCTTCAAGATGAAGTTATCGATGGAATGATTTATGGTGATTATGTAATGGCAAATGCTTATAGCGGTGATTCAGCATACATGCTATCTCAAAATGAAAACTTAGCTTACTTTACACCAGATTCAGGAACATACTATTGGGTTGATTCAATGCTTATTCCGAATGTTTCTGAATGTTCGAAGTTAGCTCATGAATTCATTAATTATACATTAAGATATGAAACTGCTTTGGATAATTCACTTTATGTTGGATATTCATCGCCGGTATTACAGGTATATGAAGAACTATCTGGTGAAAATGGTGACTACTATAACAATGAGGCCTACACACCAAGATCAGATTATATACTTGATGAAGGATTGAGATACAGTGAATACCTAACTAGAACTTTACCAGAGTTATGGATTAAAGTAAAAAATCAAAGCATTTCAGAATAATATTTCATTAAAAAACAAGCAAATAGTGCTTGTTTTTTTTGTTTACTATATGTAAACAAAAAGTTTAAAATTAGTATTGTATTTTTTAAATAAATATGTATAATAATATTTGTGTTTAATGGTTGTTACTTTTAAGTTTAATGACACTAAACAAATGAGGTGAATTTATGGATATTGGAGCGCGAATCAAACAATTGAGAACAAAGAATAATTTAACACTTGAAGAATTAGCGAGCAGATGTGAATTAACAAAAGGGTTTTTATCCCAATTGGAGAGAAATCTGACTTCACCTTCTATTACAACGCTTCAAGATGTTAGTGAAGCTTTAGGGTGTACGCTTTCTAAATTTTTTCAAGAGGAGGAAGATGAAAAAATAGTCTTTACATCTGATGATTACTTTATTGATGAAAAAGAAAAAAGTACAATTCATTGGATTGTTCCTAATGCACAGAAAAATGAAATGGAACCCATATTGCTTGAACTTGAGCCTCAAGGGGAGTCTCAACATATTGCATGCCATGAAGGGGAAGAATTTGGTTATGTACTTAGTGGTCGAATTAAATTAATTAACAGTGATACAATGAATGAAATTATTATTAAAAAGGGTCAAACATTTTATTTAAAAGGGGCAATGAATCATTATTTGTTAAATGATTCAAATCAATTAGCCAAAGTGCTGTGGATTTGTACACCACCAATGTTTTAGGGGAGGATTAGGAAATGAAAAAATTAATTCAATTTAAAAACATAGTTAAAGAATTTGATGGCACATTGGTGCTTAAAGGTATTAATTTAGATATTAATGAAAATGAGTTTGTTACATTACTTGGACCATCCGGTTGTGGTAAAACTACATTACTTCGTATTTTAGGTGGATTTTTAGATTTGACTGAAGGACAAGTGATTTTTGATGGTAATGATTTAAAAAATGTACCAGCATACAAAAGAGAGTTAAATACAGTGTTTCAAAAATATGCACTGTTTCCACATATGAATGTATACGATAATGTTGCATTTGGTTTGAAAATCAAGAAAATGTCTAAAGATGTTATTGAACAAAAAGTTAATCGTATGTTGGCACTTGTTAATTTGGATGGATACGCAAAAAGAAATGCTATGCAATTATCAGGTGGTCAACAACAACGAGTTGCGATTGCTAGGGCTTTAGTAAATGAGCCAAGTGTATTATTGCTTGATGAACCACTGGGTGCCCTTGATTCTAAACTTCGAAAAGAAATGCAACACGAATTAAAACGCATTCAACAAGAAGTAGGGATAACATTTATTTTTGTTACTCATGATCAAGAAGAGGCACTAACAATGTCGGATAAGATTGTTGTAATGAAAGATGGAGAAATCCAACAAATTGGAACTCCCGAAGAAATTTATAATGAACCTACAAATGAGTTTGTTGCAAAATTTATTGGAGAGAGTAACATTATCGATGGAGTGATGAAAGAAGACTATTTAGTACGATTTGATGATAAAAACTACGAGTGCGTTGATTTTGGATTTAAACAAAATGAAAATGTTGATATTGTGCTTCGCCCTGAAGATATTGATATTGTTTCGCGTAAAGAGGGTATTTTAAATGGGGTAGTAAAATCTGTTTTATTTAAAGGAGTTCATTATGAAATTATTGTCGAAACTGTAAAAGGAACAAGTAAAACAGTAAAAATGCATATTCTAAAGAACCATGACCTTTATAACGAGGACGCACAAGAAAAAATCAGTGCGAATGACTTTACGATGGACTTAGAGGATGTTGAAAATATTAGTGATTCTGAGGTAGTGGCAAGAGCAAATGCACAAGCATGGTCTACTAAGGATGAGGAAGATTTATCACTTTCTAAAGTTAGTTTTGATGTCAAAAATGAGCCTGGAACTTACCCAGTTACGTTCTCTACTAATAAGGGAACATCGATTACAGTGCATATTACGGTTGTTGAGCCGATTTATATTGAAGATGATAAAAAAGGTGTTGGTATTACTGCTTTTGATTTCTACAAAACAGCAGACGAGCTACAAGAAAGCATGGCTTTGTCGATTGATTTTAAAAAGTGGGCTAATGCACAAGCTTGGGATTTAGAGGATGATAGTGTTGTAGAAATCACAGATGTTGATTATGACTTTGATCCAGAAACAATCGTTGAAGGAGATTATGAAATTACATTCTCAACACGTGGTAGAGAATTTAAAATACACTCAACGGATATTGCCAAAGAGGGAGCTAAAGTAGGATTAAAGTTTGAACCTCAAGATATACATGTAATGTCGAAATTAGGTAGTTATTAATGAAAACATTTGCTAGACTTGCGAATCCATATATGCTTTGGATAAGTATCTTCATTGTAATGCCAATGTTGATGATCTTGTTTTATGCATTTACTATAGATGGAAACGATGTGCTAACGATACGTTTTACGTTGGATAATTTTGTGAGATTTTTTTCAGACACAATTTTTCCAAATGTATTATGGAGATCGTTAAGTATTGCGTTTATAACAACTGTTATCTGTATTTTAATAGGTTATCCTACTGCCTATTTTATTTCTAAAACATCGGATAAAACACAAATGTGGCTGATATTACTTATTACTCTTCCTATGTGGATTAATATGCTTGTTCGAACATACGCATGGCGTGGAATATTAATGAACTTTGATATTAGCAATGAAATGAAAGTGTTTATTGGTATGGTTTATAACTTTTTACCATTTATGATTATTCAAATTTATACTGCTTTATCGAAAATGGATAAAAGTTTATTTCAAGCAGCTGCTGATTTAGGTGCTGATAAAAAAGAAACATTTTTTAAAGTAGTACTTCCTCTATCTGTTCCAGGAGTTATTTCAGGGATTACATTAGTGTTCTTACCTGCAGTATCAACATTTTTCATTCCAAAATTATTGGGTGGTGGAGATTATGTGTTGATTGGTAATTTGATTGAAAATTATTTTGTGTCCACAGGGGATTGGAATTTTGGCTCTGCGATATCATTAATAATGGCATTGATAATTATGCTTTCTATGTATATTACAAAGAAAATCGATGTACAAAGTAAGGAGGAAAGTTAGTATGAAACTAAAAAATCTTCCGAGTAAGCTATTTTTATGGGTTGTTATGCTGTTTTTCTACTTACCTATATTTTATGTCATACTGTTTTCATTCAATGATTCAAAGTCATTGAATCACTTTACAGGGTTTTCATTAGAGTGGTATGAATCGATGTTTAATAATCGCACAATGATGGAGTCAATTTATTACACTGTCATTATTGCAGTTATTGCAACTTTCGTAAGTACAATTGTAGGAACAATAACAGCAATTGGTTTGTCGAAGTCGAAAAAAATTGTAAGAGATGTAGTTTTACAAGTAAACGATTTACCGATGTTGAATCCTGAAATTGTAACAGCAATTGGGTTAATGTTGTTTTTTACTTCAATGAATATAGAATTAGGATTTATGACATTGCTGATATCTCATATTATCTTCTGTATTCCTTACGTTATATTAAGTATTATGCCTAAGCTAAGGATGTTAGATAACAATTTGGCTGAAGCAGCGCTTGACTTAGGTGCGACTCCATGGCAAGCACTCACAAAAGTTATTGTACCTCAAATCAAACCAGGGATTGTTACTGGGGCATTAATTGCCTTTACGATGTCATTTGACGACTTTGTAATTAGTTTCTTTACGACTGGTCCTGGGGTAAACAATATATCGATTTATGTTTATACAATGTATAAGCGAATCAATCCAAGTATCAATGCTTTAAGTACACTAATTATTATAACAATCACAGTTGTGTTGTTGATAATTAATGTTGTACCAATGATTAATGAAAAAAGGAGAAAGAAAAATGAAAAAAATGTTTAAATTAGTATTATGCGGTTTAATTGGTGTGTCGTTAACTGCATGTAGTTCAAATGGAGGAACAAGTAATATAGACCCTATGGAAACATACGGTTGTGATACCTTGCAAGTATATAACTGGGGTGAATACGTTGGTGAAAATGTTATTGCTAATTTTGAAGATGAATACAATGTTAAAATAAGTTATTCATTATTTGGAAGCAATGAAGAAATGTATACAAAGTTATTAGGTAATGCTAATTACGATATACTTATTCCATCTGATTACATGGTTGAACGCTTAATTGAAGAAGATATGGTTCAACCGCTTGATTTAAGTTTAATTCCAAATATGGAATTGCTTTATGATGGTATTCCAAACTTAGCGTTTGATGAAGGAAATGAATATTCTGTACCTTATTTCTGGGGGACTGTTGGAATCGTATATGATTCAACAATTATTGATCCAGCTGATGTTGAAAGTATGGGCTATGAAATCTTCCGCAGTGAAAAATATGCAGGAGAGGATATTGTTGTTTATGATTCAGAACGTGATTCATTTATGATGGCACTTAAAGCCTTAGGATATTCAATGAATACAGAAAATATCGATGAAATTGAAGAAGCTTATGAATGGCTTGTTGATGTTGATCAAACATTAAATCCATCTTACCTTCAAGATGAAGTTATTGATGGTATGATTAATGGTGAATTTGCAATGGCAAACGTATATAGTGGAGACGCTGCATATATGTTGAGTGAAAATGAAAATTTAGCATTCTTTACACCAAATGAAGGTACCAATTATTGGGTAGATTCAATTGTTATTCCAAAAGCATCAGAATGTTCTGCATTAGCACATGAATTCATCAACTATACATTAAGTTATGATGCAGCTTTTGATAATTCAAACTATGTTGGATACTCATCTCCAAATGCTGAAGTATTAGAAGAATTATCTGCTGAAGGTGGTTATTATGAAGGTAATGAAGCATATAAACCAAATACAGACAATCCATTAAATGAAGGATTTAGACATAACGAAGCGCAAAAGAAAGAACTTGCAGATCGTTGGATTCGTGTAAAAAATCAATAAAAATCCTTTATTGCCTCGCTAATGCGGGGTTTTTTTATTTTCATAATAATGGTACAATAAAAAAAGTGAAGAAGTGAGGTGGTAATTGTGCAAAAAAATAATGAATTAAACAACTGGCTTGATATTATGGCAGATATTACACTGCCAAGGTGGGAACAACTTCCTGATATTGATTTATATATGGTTCAAGTTTTACAACTCATGGAAAAGTATTTAAATCCTCTATTTTCTTTTAAGGATGAAAAAATATTAACGAAATCGATGATAAATAACTATGTTAAACTACAATTAATTCCGCCACCTGTAAAAAAACAATATACGAAAAGACATGTTGCATATTTAATGGCTATTACCATATTGAAACAAATATTACCAATCAGTGATTTGAAGATTGGTTTAGTGAAATCAATTGAAACTCATGGAGAAAAGAAAGCATACAATACTTTTGTAGAAAGCTTAGAAAGAGCAATTCAAAGTTGTGCTCTTACATATAAAAACAAAGAGAATTTAAATATGATGATGGAAAACTATGATGATAGTTTAGTGGTAGTACGCTTTGCGGTTATTTCATTAAGTACAAAAATTATTACACAAAAAATTATTGAAGAAAAGTATTCTGATTAATGGAGGTTCAAGTGGAAAACTCTCTTACTAAATTAAAACATATTGTTACTAAAGAAGATATTGTAAAAACTTTAAAGAAAAATGGAATTAAAGAAGGAATGGTATTAGAAGTGCATGCATCACTTTCTTCATTTGGTTATGTGGTTGGAGGAGCGCAAACTGTAGTTGATGCGTTAATTGACACAGTAGGTTATAATGGAACCTTGCTTATGTCGATGTATTGTGCATCAAACAGTGAGCCGACTTACTGGGCACAACCAACTATTCCATACACGGCAATAAAAAACATTCGTGATCAAATCCCAGCATTTGATAAAAAAAATTCTGATACATACAAAATGGGAGAAGTTCTTCAAAATTTACGAAGAAGAAGTGGGGTTGTAATTTCAAATCATCCTGCATATAGTCATATTGCTTGGGGAAAGTATTCGAAATTTTTATGTAATCGACATAGTTTGCATTTGCCATTATCCATTGAATCTCCATTAGGAAGAATGCAGGAATTACGCGGATATGTGCTTTTGATGGGTTGTGATTATAGTTGTTGTTCAATTTTTCACCTCGCTGAGGAAATTACAAAATGTCGACCAATTCAAATCAATGGATCTGCTGTTGAAATAGATGGGAATCGGATATGGAAGAAATATTTATGTTCGAATTATGATAGTAATGAGTTTAATGCGATTGGCCAATTGATAGAAAACCGCAAGTGGATAAAAAAATTTAACATTGGAGATTCTCATTGCCGTCTATTTAAAACAAATGTCGCGGTTAATACAGCAATTGATTATTATAATAAAAATAGTTTTTTGCAGTATTATAATATTAAATAAGCACATCCATGCGGATGTGCTTATTAATTAAATGTGAGTTTTTTTGTGAAATTCACCAATTATGCTAGCTACTGTTTCCATGTTGATTTGATCGGTATCATCAAATCGATTATATTTTGGTGAATCGATATCTAAAACACCAATAAGTTGTCCATCACTAAAAATAGGGCAGACAATTTCACTGTTACTAGAACCATCACAAGCAATATGCCCTTCAAACTCATGGACATTGTCTATACGCATTGTTTTTTTCTGTGTTGCTGCAGCACCACATACCCCTTTATTAAGTGAAATACGCGTGCAAGCAACTTTTCCTTGAAACGGTCCTAGTACTAATTCGTCTGATTTTAATAAATAAAATCCTACCCAATTAATATCGTCTAGTATTTCATTCAAATACGCACTGGCATTACACAATCCACAAATATAGTCTGTTTCATCATTAAGTAGTGCAAGAAGCTGTGCTTTGATTAATGCTGTATCTGCGGTACAGCTAATGTTCATTTCCTTCATATTTATCACCTTCTATAAATTTAACACAATATCAGTTCAATTTAAATAAAATTAATGAATGTTTATAAGTAAGATAAGAGTATGAAGATAATAAGTTAAAAAATATTATAAAATTATTGATTTCAATGTATAATAAATACATTCGATTAAAGTAACAAACTAGAATGAGATGGTTTATTACAACAAAGTTAACAAATGTAAAAACCAAAAAGAAGAGATATTTTGTAGAGTGAAGCTTCAGAGGGTACTGGAAAGAAAAGGAGAATAAAAGATGGATCAAATGAAAGAAAAGTTATATGAATTGCAAAAACAAATGTGGGACTATGCAGAAGTAGGATTTTTAGAACATAAAACTTCTAAAGCGATGGTTGACTTTATGCGAAATGAAGGTTTTGATGTGACAGAAAATATTTGTGATATGGAAACTGCATTTGTCGGGACTTATGGTAGTGGGAAACCAGTTATTTGCATACTTGCAGAATATGACGCATTATATGGTATGAGTCAAAAAGCAGATGTTGCGACTTACTGTCCGGATGAAAGCAAAGAAACTGGACATGGTTGTGGGCATCATTTGCTAGGAGTTGGCTCTATTGGAGCAGCAATGTTAGTAAAAAATTATTTGCAAGAGAATAAAATCAGTGGAACTATTAAAATGGTCGGATGCCCAGCAGAAGAATCAGGAAGTGGAAAAGCATATTTGGCACGGGATGGGTTTTTCGATGATGCTGATATTGCGCTAACTTGGCATCCATCAAATTTTAATGCTGTTCAATCTGGTTCACATCAATCATGCATTCAGTGTTATTTTAGATTTCATGGCGTTTCATCACATGCCGCAGGAAGCCCTCATTTAGGAAGAAGTGCTTTGGATGCTGCTGAACTAATGAGCGTTGGGGTAAATTATCTTAGAGAACACATGGAGAGCTCAGATCGTATCCATTACGCTTATACCAATGTTGGAGGAAAATCACCAAATGTGGTTCAAGCGGAATCAGAGGTTAAATACTTAGTTCGTTCGACTACTAATGAAAAATGCGAGGCTTTATATGAACGTGTAATTAATATTGCTAAAGGAGCTGCAATGATGAGTGAAACATCAGTAGATGTTGTTTTTGATGAGGGATTAAGTAATATTATCCCTAACTTTACACTAGAGAGTGTCTTAGCGAGTTCGTTTGAAAAAATAGGTGCTTGTGAATATACTGCGGAAGATCGTGCTTATGCTCAACAATTTAAAGATACATGTAAAACAGATATGCTTAGCGAAATGCCTCATGCAATTAAAGATAAAGAAATCGCGATTAACAATATGAAACAAAGTGCCATTAATGATATTGTCTTAAAACATCAACATAGCGAAATTTGTGAGATGGGGTCAACTGATGTTGGTGATGTGAGCTGGGTTGTTCCTACAGCACAAATAAACACTGCATGTTTTGCTTATGGTGCTGGTGCACATAGTTGGCAATGGGTAGCTCAAGGGAAATCGTTGATTGCACTGAAAGGAACCATGTTGGCTGCTGAAATTTTGGCTGATGCGACAATAGAGTGTTTAAAAAATCCAAAATGCATTGAAGAAGCAAAAAGTGAGTTCGAAACTAGATTATCGGGAAGAAAATATAAATGTTTAATCCCAAATGATGTAAAACCACATATTATTTAATAAAAAAACGCAAAGTCTATGTGATTTTGCGTTTTTTACTTCATATCAAATAAGAGGCTACCAAGGCGAATATAAGTTGCTCCATACTTCAATGCAATTTTATAATCATGACTCATTCCCATTGATAGGTGAGTAAAGCTAGGAAGTTTTATTGTGTCTTTTAATTGATTGAATAAATTATTGGCTTGTTGAAAAACTTTCTCAATAGCATTGTTTTCTGATACATGAGGACCCATACACATTAATCCATGTATTTCTAAATATTTATTTAGCTTGACAAGATTAATGAATTCCTCAGCTTCTTCTTTACTGATTCCGGTTTTTGTCTTTTCTTTAGCAAGATTTAGTTGGATTAAAATTGGAATTTTTTTATTTATCTTTGCTGCTTCTTTTTCTAATATCTTACATAATTCTAAGCTTTCTACTGAATGAATCAAATCTACATAGGGTAAAACTTTTCTTACTTTATTTCTTTGCAGATGACCAATGAAATGCCAATGTATATCTTTAGGTAACATTTGTGCTTTGGCGACTAATTCATCTACTCTGTTTTCACCAAAGTGCCTTGCCCCTAAATTATAATAGCTCATTATTTCATCAATGCTTCTTTTTTTTGATACAATAATGCATTGTGTATTAGTTAGATAACAATCATTTAGTACTTCTTGATAGATATTGTTCATTGTGTGCTCTCCATTTCAATAAACAAAGTATACTAAATTAGTTATAAAAAATGAATAGTAATAGTTTTGAAATAAATTATTTGAAAAATAAAAAAATGTACATTATCATGTTCATAGGAGGAATTATTTATGAAAATATTAGTTACAGGATTTGATCCGTTTAATAATGAAACAATAAACCCTGCATTAAAAGCGCTTGAGAAATTACCAAAAACAATATACTCTGCAGAAATCATTAAATTAGAAGTGCCTACAGTATTTAATGTATCTTTAAAGGTAATTGAAGATGCAATTAAGCAGTATCAACCTGATGTTGTTTTATCAATAGGACAAGCAGGCGGTAGAAGCCAAATAACTGTTGAAAGAATTGGAATTAATCTTGATGATGCACCGATTAAAGATAATGCAAATGTAATGGTGATTGATAAAAAAATAGTTGAAGATGCACCAGATGCATATTTTTCTGATCTTCCAATTAAAGCAATGATAGAGAAAATACAGTCGAAAAACATTCCAGCAGCAATTTCAAATACAGCTGGAACGTTTGTGTGTAATCATGTTTTATATGGAACTCGACATTTATGTATTACTAAATACCCAAATATTAAATCAGGATTCATTCATATTCCTTTTTTACCATCACAGGTTGTTAATAAACATAATGTTCCAAGTATGAATTTAGATGACATTGTCGAAGGGTTAATTTTAGCGATTGAAGCAATCATTTTGAATGAAAAAGATATTCATTTCATCGGGGGAACGATTTGTTAAGGGTGTATTAAGTAAATTTAAACTATTTATTAATAAACAGCTATGTTAAAATTAATATTGTGTTTGTGGTAGTTTTGTACAAATTATTATATTTGCTAATTTAAATTTATGTATTGAATTTTACGATAACTAGATTTATAAACTCGATTGATTTACATGCAGTTTAATGGTTACAAAAAGGAAAACTAGGAGTTACTGAAATGAAAAAAATATTACTAATTGTTTTGTTTGTTTTATCAGGTTGTGTCAATGAAAATTTAAAGACAATAGATCATTATGATGACTGTGAAATTAAAATAGCATTGTTAAATGATTCGGTTGCTATGAATCAGAGCACTTTTTTAACAGTTGAAGATGCAGTTTATAATATTATAGATGAGGTTGGATTGAATCATGATTGTGTTTTAGTTGAATCTATTGATGAATTAGATTATTTAAGTGCGAAACTAACAGAACTTTCAGATAAAAATGCTGACTTGATTATCTACCCTAATGAATACTTTAATACAACAATTGAAAAAGTTGCAAAGCACTATCCAAATAATCATTTCTTGCTTTTTAACAGTGATAGCGAGTTGGATAATGTATTAACCATCAATTATAAGAGCTATGAAATGGGTTATGTTGCTGGAGTGATAGCGGCAACAAAAACAGTTGAATTGGGTGGTCATCTTGTTGGTTATATAGGATATCAAGAATTAAGTAATTTTGAAAATTTAGAAGGTTTTAAAGAAGGAATTAATTTTGTTAATGAAAATATAGAATTACTAGTAAATTATACTGAAACCAATATTGACATTGATGTTTCTCAAAGTATAGCCTTGTCGATGGTTGAACAAGGGGTAAATGTTTTGTATGAAAACACAGGTGATTCTGCAATAGGGATATTGAATGAAGCTAAAGCATGGGATGATGTGTTTGTGATTTCCTCTACAAAATCACATAGAGAAGAAAGTTACAAAGAAGAAAGTGAATCAGTTATTTTAGCTTATGTATTTAACGATTATTTTGAACCAGTGCAATTAAATATAAAAAGTTTAATCGAAAAAAATATTGATTATAAAAGATTATGGGATTTAGGAAAAAATAGGGTAAATATACTTTATAATGATGATTTGATTGATGCAAGTTTGCAAGAAGAACTAAATAAATTAATTGAAACGTTTGAGTCAAAGTAAGCTAATCGCTTACTTTTTAAATTTAAGTGTTTAAAATTCTTGATTAAGGTCATGATATTGTAGAGGTGAAACTATGCAATATTATCATGGGTTAAAAAAGAAAAGCTATTTTGAAGGATGGTATTTTAAACATCAATCAGAAGATCAAAGTATAGCATTTATACCAGCGATTTTTACTGATGAAAAGGGCAAAACTACTGCAGTTATGCAAATCATCAATAATAATCATTCGTGGCGAGTTGAATTTGAAATGGTTGAGGTGAATTGCGAAAAAGAGCAATTAAGCATTAGAATGGGAGATTGTTTTTTTAGCAGTCGTGGAATAGTGTTGGATATCAATGAAGAGGATATTCAAGTTCATGCAAAAATTGAGTACGAAGATTTTTTAGAATTAGACAAGGATATTATGGGTCCGTTTAAGTATTTTCCGATGATGGAGTGTAAGCACGGTATTATTAGTTTGTTTCATCACATTAACGGATTTGTAGAAGTTAATGGTGAGAAAATAGTGTTCAACAACGATATTGGTTATATTGAAACGGATTATGGCAAATCATTTCCTGAAAATTATACGTGGACTCATGCTACTTGGGAAGATGAAAATGAAAATGCAATAATGGTTGCTGCAGCAACCATTCCCTATTTAAAAGTTCAGTTTCTAGGGTGTATTTCTTGTGTTTTATTTGAAGGTAAACAAATGGTTTTTGCAACTTATTTTGGAGCAAAAGTTAAAAAATTAAGTAAAGATGAAATAGAAATTATACAAGGAAAATACCGGTTAGAAGTAAAATGTTTAAAGAAAAATCCAATTTTATTAAGTGCGCCTAAATTAGGTGGTCTAAAAATACCAGTGTATGAAAATTTAATCTCTACAGTTCAATATAAGCTGTATGAAGATAAAAAATGCATCTTAGATAAAGTGATAAAAAATGCAAGTTTTGAGTAGTTGTATGAATGATTATTGTTTGTGTGAATACTAAAAATGTTAGCGCAAAATAAAGAAAAGAAAAAACTTCAATAGTGAAGTTTTTTTATTAGATATTAATAGTCATTTTTTCTAGTAGTTCATTTTTTAAATCAAATAATTTACGTGAATAATCTACATAGTATCCATGAGGAAAACGAAGTCGTTTTACTTCATCCCAAAGAGTTTCCATTTGTTCTTCACAATATTGTTTCACTTGATCGGTTGTAGGGACATTGTAAACTAAATTTCCTTTATCAAAAATTTGAACTTGTAGTTCTTTGAATGTATAATTTTTGATTCTTTTTTGTTTCCAAGGAGCTTGTGGATCAAAAAGTAGGTATTCGTTTTCATCAATGACTTCATCACGAAGTGCTAAGATATCAGCAATAGCTTTTCCATCTTCATTATCGTAAAATCGAATAATTTTTTTAAAGCCAGGGTTTGTAATTTTTTCTATGTTACCACTAATTTTTATTTTAGGAATTATCTGATCATCTTTTTCATGAGCACAAACTTTATAAACTCCGCCAAGGACAGGGTTGCTTTTGGCAGTAATCATATTTTCTCCTACACCAAAAATATCTATTTTTGTATCTTGCATCATTAAGTCATCGATGATGAATTCATTCAAGCTATTTGAAACTACAATTTTAGTTTCAAATAGTCCTGCTTCATCCAACATCGCTCTAGCTTTTCTTGAAAGGTAGGCTAAATCACCGCTATCAAGCCTTATACTTTTTAAAGTATGCCCATTAGGTATTAAGTAATCTTGTGTCACTTTGATTGCGTTAGGAATCCCTGAATAAAGCGTATTGTACGTATCTACTAAAAGGGAACAATTAGTAGGATTGACCTTTGCTTGATTTAAAAATGCATCGTACTCACTATCGTGTAGCTGAATATAACTATGAGCTACAGTTCCAGAAACAGGAATGTTATATTTATAACCTGCTTGTGTACATGCGGTTCCTACAGCTCCCGCAATGTATGCAGCTCTAGCTCCTTCGATTGCAGCATCTAAGCCATGAGCACGTCGACTACCATACTCAAGTACTGCTTTTCCTTTTGCAGCAATTGTGATGCGTTTTGCCTTTGTGGAAACCAGTGTAGAGTAATTAATAAATAAAAGTAGTATTGTCTCAACTATTTGAGCTTGAATTAGTTTTCCTCTTATTGTGACAATTGGCTCATTTGCAAATACAGGGGTTCCTTCTGGAACTGCCCAGACATCAATATCCATTTTCAGATTTTGCATGTATGTTAAAAATTCTTCGTTAAAATGACCGGTGCTTCTTAGGTAATCGATTTGTTTTGAGTCGATTTTATAGTTTTGAATGAATTTGATAAATCGATGTAGACCATTTGCGATTAAATATCCACCACCATCAGGTATATTGCGCACAAACATGTCAAAATAGCCTATTTCTTCGTGTTTGTTTTCTTGGAAATAGGCGAAAGCCATTGTGTATTCATAAAAATCTGTCACAAGTACTTGTGAATTCATACAATTACCTCCATTTCCTTTGTAGTAATCAACTTTATTCCAGCGTTAGCCATTAATTTAAATGCCATCTCATTGTATTCTTCTTGGTTATGGTTAGGGGTGTTAAATGTTTGAACAGCATCTTTTATCACGCATATATCTGTTTTTAATTCATGTTGATTAATGTATCCTTGAAGAGACAATGCAAACTGAAGCACACATATATCTGTGCAACATCCGGTTATTATCACGTTATTTAGTGGTAAGAATTTTTTAAATAACTCTAAAAATTGAGGTTGCACAAAGCCATTTGTAGAATTTTTAAGTAAAGAAATCATATGGCTTTCATAGATTTTTATTTCATCAATCAATTCTGACTCGTGTGTACCTTCTACACAGTGAACAGGAAAACTATTAAATTCATTGCAATTTAAAGGGTGTGAATCACGAAATGCAATGATGGGCTGATTATGATGAATATATTTTTCTATTAAATTTATAATTGGTTTAGTACAGGCATTAATACTGCTATCACAAATTGCTCCTTCAAAAACAAAACCGTTTATCATATCTACTACAACTAGACAGCTTTTTGATGATGTTAAATCAATAGTGTATTTATTCATTTTTTACCCTCATTTCTTCTTCAGTTTAGTATATCATATTTTTTTTTGATTATTGAATTGATTATACTCTATTTTTCATTATGTTTGATTTTACTTTTAAAATTGAGGTATACTAATTGAAATGGAGGTTTAATATGAGAAGAATTGAATGTTCAAAAGGAGTTACATTAAGTCTGTACAATACCTCAATGTTTAAAGATGTTAATATTGCAATTCGATTTTGCATGAAGAGTGATCGTAAAAGTATTATTACAAGAATAATATTAAGTCAAATGTTGAATGATCGCTGTAATATGTTTCCTACAAAACAGGAAGTCAGTTCACACATGGATGAACTTTATGGAGCAAGTGTATATACAAGAGGCTACAATTATGGAGAAATGCATGCTTTTGAATATCGTTTTAAGTGTGTTAATGAGCACTATACACAAGAAAACACATTTGAAAGAATGTTTAAAACAGCACATGAATTTATATTTAATCCACTTATGAAAAACGATTTATTAGATGAAGATTTATTTCAAGAGGCAAAAAAAGAAACAATCATGTCTAACAGCAGAAGATTAGATCATCCAAATTCAAAAGCAGTTTCAAAAGCTGTAGCACTTTATTCAAAAGGATATGCACTAGCAGAAACACAGTTGTTTTCAAGTGAGGAAATTGAAGCAATTACGCTGCAAGACGCCACTATTATGTGGGAGAGCATGATTTTAAATGATCAAATTATGATGTCGATAGTTGGTAAAATTGATGAAGAGAAGACAATGAGTTATGTTAAACGATTTTTTGATTTTAAACCAAGAGAGATTACTTTAAATAGTGCTTATTTAATAAAGGGAAATGAGTTTGTTGAAAAAGAAGAAACACTAAAAATTGATCAAACAATTTTAGCAATGATTTTTGAAACAAATTGTAATATAGCCAGTGATGACTATTGGAAATTACGTGTTGCCAATGCACTTTTTGGTCAGCTTCCAACTTCTTTGTTGTTTAAAGAAGTAAGAGAAAAAAGAAGTTTGTGTTATTCGATTAATTCGAGAATGTTTGCGTTTGAAGGTGGCATATTAGTAAGTACAGGTATTCAAAAAGACAAAATAGAAGAAGTTAAGTCTTGTGTGCTTGAACAAGTGAATAAAGTTGTTCAAGGGAAGTTTACTGACGAAGATTTACATGTTGCGATTGTCATGCTTAAAAATGCAATTCTTGGTTCTTATGATGATGTTTCAAGCCTTGTGAATTTTGAGTTTCAAAACACAATTTTAAATCGCAATGATACAAGAGATTACTGTATACAAAGTATCGAAAATACAACTAAAGATGATGTAATGCGTTTGTTTAAAGAATTGAAACATGTGGTTACATTCAGTTTGTTACAGGAGGGTGAAAATGAAAAAGCACATTGAACCAAAATTTGATGAGACATACATAAGTGAGACCTTAGATAACGGGTTGAAGGTGCTTGTATGGCATAAGCCAGAAATGCGCACAACTTCTTGTGTTTTTGGAACACCTTATGGCGGATTAGATTTTGAACTAATCTGTGAAGATGGACGAAAAATTCATCATCCTAGTGGGATAGCTCATTTTTTGGAGCATAAAATGTTTGAGATGGGAAATGTGGATGTTATCGATTTATTTTCATCAATGGGGGCTAATGTCAATGCATTTACCTCATATACAGAAACTGTGTATTATTTTTCTACTTCAAGTGAAGAAATTAAGGAACCGCTAAACTTATTGCTTGATTTTGTTCAACGTTTAGATATCACTAAA
This sequence comes from uncultured Holdemania sp., assembly GCA_964368495.1. Lineage (GTDB taxonomy): Bacteria > Bacillota_I > Bacilli_A > Erysipelotrichales > Erysipelotrichaceae > CALVGQ01. Next base: position 33,656 of record CAYJAJ010000011.1, read on the forward strand.
GAATCGGTAGAAAAAGAAAAAGGTATCATCACACAAGAATTAATGATGTACATGCAAAATCCAGATTCACGCCTATTCTATGAATTATTTAAAGGTTTATATCATGAACATCCATATAAATTTGATATTGGTGGCTCACCAACAAGTGTCAATAATACAACATTTGAACAGTTAACTGAATGTTATAAATTAAATTATCATCCTGGGAAAATGATTTTAGTTTGTGTAGGTCCTACAAATCCTGAGGATGTATTGCAAATGATTAAAGAAAATCAAAAAAAGAAAGAGTTTGAGCCGTACATTAATTGTAGGCGCATAAGTGTAAATGAGCCAGTAACTGTTGCTAAAGAGCAGTTGAATATACCTATGGAAGTATCAACGAATAAGGTTGCTGTTGGGATTAAACTTCAACCGTGGGTTAGTAGTGATAAGCAACGAGAACATCAAGAATGGGCAATTCGTTGTGCACTTGAGGCACATTTTAGCTCTTTAAATACACAATATCAAAAGTGGATTAATGACAATACTATTAACCAATATTTTGATTTTGATGTTGAGCTACAAAAAGATTCTGCTTTTATCTCTTTTGTAAATGAAACAAATCATCCAGAAGACTTTAAGAAGTTTGTGCTTGCTGAAATGAAACTTTGTTTAAATAATGGAATTGGTTTTAAAGAATTAAATCAACTTAAAAAACGCTATTTTGGTCAAGCAATGAGAGTGCTGAATGATGTTGAAGATATTGCAGTGACAACGATTAGAAATATTTTTAAAGGTACATCTATATTTGAAACATTAGAACTTCTGCAAAATTTGGATCAAAAACAAGTAGAAGAGGCGCTAAGTCATATAACATTAGAAAATGTATCGCTTGTTTCTGTTGTGAATAACGCACAATAAAACTGTAGAAAATTCTACAGTTTTATTTTTAGTGACACACGACAAACGCTCATTAAAGAAGGGTATTACAAATGGATGGACTAGTTGTGTCACTTAAGATATTGCTAACAGGTAGTGAGCGTAGAAAAAAGTTAATGAATTGTGATAAATGATACCTTTTCAGCAATAATTTCTGCGTTGTAAAAGGTATTTGATTCTTTTTGTACATTAAAAGACTGTATGCGTCCTTTAATTGCAATAACACTTCCAATTGTACAAACATCACAACACGTTTCGGCGATACCTCTCCATAACTGAACATTAAAAACATCGCTTTCAAGTACACCTTCTGAATTTTTAAAGCTTCTTTCGACTTCTAGGAGTAAGGTTGCGACTTTATTCTTGTTGGCTGTTTCTTGTAGTTGAGGTACTTGTTTAACTTTACCTACCAATACACATTGATTTAACATTGTTATCCTCCTTAGTGTGGACATTATGAATGAAAAAAATGAATACTACAAATGCAGTTATTTGCAAAAATTAAATATAATTATGAAGATTTATTTGAATATTTGTCATATTTGCAAGTTTAAACAATAAATAATTTTTTTGATTTTCCATATAAACTAAAGTATAATAGGAAAGCGAAAGGTGTGAGAATAATGGCGTTTGAATCATTGTCAGAGCGTTTAAATAAAGCGTTTAAAAATATTACTGGAAAAGGTAAATTATCCGAAAAAAATATGGAGAATATGCTGAAAGAAGTGCGATTAGCACTTTTGGAAGCAGATGTAAATTATAAAATTGTAAAAGAATTTTTAGAGAATGTTAAAACAAAAGCGATTGGACAAGATGTGTATGATACACTGGAACCATCACAAATGGTTGTCAAAGTTGTGCATGACGAGCTTGTTGTTTTATTAGGTGAAGAAGAAGCAACATTGAAATATAATGAAAAAGGATTGACTACAGTGATGTTGGTAGGTTTACAAGGGACTGGGAAGACTACGTCTATTGCTAAAATTGCTAATTTTATCAAAAATAAAAATAATCGTAAACCATTGCTTGTAGCGGCAGATTTAGTGCGCCCTGCAGCCATTGATCAACTAAAAACACTTGGAGAAAGTATTGGAGTAGAAGTTTATACACTAGGATTAGAAACAGATGCAAAAAGAACTGTTGAACAAGCCATAAGTTATGCTGAAACCAATGGATACGATACTGTATTAATCGATACTGCTGGTCGACTTCATATTGATGATGAGCTGATGGATGAGCTATCAGACATCCAAAAAGTTTGTAATGCAGATAATATTCTACTTACTGTTGATGCAATGACAGGGCAAGATATTATACAAGTTGCGAAATCGTTTCATGAGAAATTACATGTTAGTGGATTAGTGCTTACTAAGTTTGATGGAGATGCGCGAGGTGGGGGAGTTTTATCTGTAAGAAAAATTACTGGTGTCCCTGTACAGTTTGTGGGGATGGGTGAGAAAATAGATGAAATTGAATTGTTTTATCCGAATCGTGTAGCAGACCGTATTTTAGGTATGGGGGACATTATGACCCTCGTTGAAAGAGCACAAGATAAAATGGATATGGAAGCTGCTGAAGAAAGCGCAAATCGGATGATGAGTGGACAATTTACACTTGATGATATGCTTTTGCAGCTTGAACAAATTAATAAGATGGGACCCATCGGTGGGATATTGAAAATGATTCCAGGGTTTAATCAAATGGCTTCACAAGTTAATGATGATGAAGCTGCTAATTCGATGAAGCATCAAAAAGCAATTATTCAAAGTATGACGAAGGCAGAAAGAGCAGATCCATCTATATTGAGGTCATCCTCAAAAAATCGTATTGCTAAAGGTAGTGGTGTGAGTGTTCAAGAAGTTAATCGATTAGTGAATCAATTTGAAAAAATGAAAACAATGATGAAGCAAATGGGTAATCTTGCTAATGGGGGCAACATGGATGCACTTATGAAACGTGCCAATGCTTTGCAAGGTGGAATGCCAAAAGTGGGTAAAAAAGGTCGTCGTTGGTAAAAAAAAGATAGGCAATAGCCTATCCCAAAATTAATTTAAATAAAAAATAAAGCGGTGGTATTAGTAACGATGGAAGAAAGTTAATTGTTTTAATATCCACGGCTTTTAATATGCTCAAACCAGTGCTGAAAATTAAGATACCTCCAACAATTCCGATTTCTGTCATAAGTGCTTCAGTGATGAATGGAGCCAACAATGTTGCAGCAAGGTAAATGCCTCCTTGCCAGAAAAATAATATTAAAGCGGCGTAAATAATAGAAAACCCAAATGTTGAAGCCAGAACCATAGAAGTTACAAAATCTAAAGTTGCGTTTGTGAACAATAATGTATGATCATTATTTAATGCACTTTCTATAGGTCCAAGTATTGAAAGTGTGCCAATGCAAAACAGTAAGACTGCAGTGACTAGTCCTTCTAAATTTCCTAATTTTTTAAACTTAATTTGAAATACAGAAATTTTTGTATCAAGTTGAAGCGATTGACCTATAAATCCTCCGACGGCTAAAGAAACGATAAATAACACAGGCTCTTGGCTGTTACCCATGTTACTTACTAAGGAATTAAGCCCAATCGCACTAGCGGCAAGACCCATTGCTTGCATTAAAGTGGCGCTTTGTTTTTCGCTTAATCCTTTTTTTAAAGTGCAACCAATCAGTGTGCCAACTACAATAGTTGCCGTGTTCGCGTATGTTCCAATCATAAAATATTTCTCCTAATTTTGAATATTATATCATAAATTAAAAATGTTTGTAGCGATTAAATAATCGTGCTATAATCGACATTATTTGAAAAAGAGGGCAGAAATGAAAACGAGGATAGATTTATTACAAGGAAATATTGTAAGCACATTAACTAAACTAGCGCTCCCAATAATGGGAATGAGTTTGCTTCAAATGGCGTATAACTTGACTGATATTTTTTGGATAGGAAAATTGGGAGCAGGTGCAGTTGCTTCTGTTGGGACAGGAGGTCTTTTGTTGTGGTTTAGTGCTGGGGTTCATATGTTGGCACAAGTAGGCGGACAAGTTTATGTTGGTCAAAGTTTAGGGGCTGGTAATGTCGAAAAAGCTGGAAAATATGCTCATGCAAGTTTAAGTTTAAGTGGATTGATTACAGTTTTATTGGGATTTGTTTTCTATGTGTTTGCTGATCAAATTGTAGCATTTTTTAATTTAAATGATGCACAAGTTATTCTTGATGCAAAATACTATATTCAAATTACAGGTGGTTTAATTATTTTCTCTTTAGGAGGAAAGATGATTACATCGTTAATAACAGTAACTGGAGATAGTAAAACTCCTTTTATTGCGACGATGATTGGCTTAATATTTAATATGATTTTGGATCCTATTTTAATATTTGGTTATTTTGGTTTTCCACAACTGGGCGTTGTAGGTGCGGCATTGGCAACGGTATTAGCACAGTTTATTGTGTTTGTAATATTAATAATGATTTGCATCAAAGATAAGCATTTATTCTCTCATGTACAGTTATTTGTGTTTCCCGATAAAGAATGTGTGAAACAAATTATGAAATTAAGTTTTCCTGTAATGCTTCAAAATACACTTATGCCTTTAATATCAATGGTTCTATCAAGATTGGTCGCAAATTTTGGTGATAATGCGGTAGCGACACAACGTATTGGATCACAAATTGAGTCGATTTCATGGATGGTATCTGAGGGATTTGCGGTAGCGGTAAATAGCTTTATTGCACAAAACTATGGGGCGAATAACTTTGCTCGTGCTAAAAAAGGGTTCTATATGTCGATAAAAATTTTGGCTATTTATAGTTTGTTTTCTACATCGTTATTGATATTTGGTGCAAAACCATTATTTAGCATTTTCTTAAATGAACCAGAAGTGCTCAAAATGGGAATTAGTTATTTACAAATTTTAGGAGTTTCACAATTGTTTATGTGTATGGAAATTTTATCGTCAACCTCTATGAATGCTTTTGGGAAAAGTGCGATTCCAGCATTTATAAGTGTGACATTTACTGCGCTTAGAATTCCGATGGCTATTATACTTAGTGCAAGTGCATTAGCTCTAAGTGGTATTTGGTGGAGTATTACAATTAGTTCAATCTTTAAAGGATTATTAATGTTGTTGGCAATTTTATTCTATTTAAAAAGGCTTTCAAATAAAATTTGTTATAAAAATAATTAAATCTTCTTGTATCGTACAGATACAAGAAGATTTTTTTAAAATTGCATTGATTTTACAGGTTTTAATCACTTAAAATATCTTTTCATGACTCTTGATTTGGTGTATAATAATACAGGAATAAGTTAAATAAATTAGGAGGAATTATTTTTTATGGCAAATTGTTTAGTTGCTCAATCTGGAGGACCTACTTCAGTTATTAATGCTACTGTAGCAGGAGTTGTTAAAGCTAATCAAATGAATCAAATTTATGATACTGTTTACGGAGGATTAAATGGGATTGAAGGTATTTTAGAAGAAAGATTTGTTGATTTAACAAATATGAGTGAATTTGAAAATCGTGTATTGCGTCAAACACCTTCGAGTGCTTTGGGATCATGTCGATATAAACTTAAAAGGGAAAATGTTGCAGACTTTGAAAAAATTATTAAAGTAATGGAAAAATATGATATTGAGACATTGTTTTATACAGGTGGAAACGATTCAATGGATACTGTTGCTGCACTTAGCGAATATGCACTAAAGAATAATATTACTGGTCGTCGTTTTATTGGGTGCCCTAAAACTGTGGATAATGATTTACAGCATACTGATCACTGTCCAGGATTTGCAAGTGCTGCAAAATTTATTGCTACAACTGCACTTCAAACTTGGTTGGATGTTAACGTGTACACTCGTCAAGAAGTATTTATTTTAGAAACTATGGGACGCGATGCAGGCTGGTTAGCTGCTTCTGCATGTTTAAGTGGAGTCGTTGATTTAGTTGTTCTTCCTGAAGTAGTTTTCGATAAAGAAACTTTCTTAAATGAAGTGAAACGGTGTATTGCAGAAAAGAACAAATGTTATGTTGTTGTTTCTGAAGGAGCTCGTTATGCCGATGGTACATATTTAGCTGCTGGTGAAGCTAAAAATGATGGTTTTGGACATGCTGTACTTGGCGGTGCAGGAAATGCAATTAAAGATTTAATTTTAGATTCAAAAGTTGCTAGCCGCTGTAAGGTGCAAGATTTATCGACTGCACAAAGATGTCATGCTACTGAACAGTCATTGGTTGATGTTGAAGAAAGTTTCCGATTAGGAATGTCTGCACACATGCGCTCAATGGACAAAGCATTTACTGGAAAAATGGTTGGTGTAAAACGAAAAGAGCAAGAACAATATGATGTTGAATTCTTTGCGATTGATGCAAATAAGGTTGCGAATTTTGTTAAATCATTTCCTAGGGAATGGATACTTTCAAACTATACTGGAATTACAAAAGAGGCCTATGATTATTTAAGACCACTAATACAAGGTGAACCGGTATTAATTATGGAAAATGGTCTTCCAGCATTTGTAAAACCATATTACATGAGATAATTGAACTTCTGCTAATGCAGAAGTTTTCTTTAAAGAGGGTAAAAAATGAAAAAATTAGAAATATTCAACAGTGCATTTTATAGTAATTCTAGAATTAAAGAAGCATCAATATTTTCAATGTTTTTGACATTGGTATTATTTGTGGGGGTAGTGTTAGTCTTGGGTTTAACAAGTAGCTATCAGTACAATCAATCTATTGAACAACTGTATATAAATAATCAGATAAAAATTGAGTCGACTCTAGTTAATGCAATTGAAAATTTTGATGAATGTTTGGTTGATGAAGATTCAAAGTTTATTTGTAATAGTAAGATTAAAACTCACTTAGATGAAGGTGTATTAATATACAACAATGAGGATTATTTAGAAGGTCAGACAACAATTGGTTTTTTTGAAGAAAGTTTACTTATTTCAGTGGGTGACTTTATTGTTCAAACTCCATACACGTTTTCTATTGAGTATGATTCGTTACTGAGTAAAGATGAGATTGCTAATATACATGTGTTGAGCGCGATTGATAATGCAACAATGAATAAACTGTATAGCGAATTCTCATATAGTTTAATGTTGTTGACAGTAAATACATTGTTCTTAGTTTCAGTTAATGCAATTCGATTAAGGAAAATCGATAAGTTGCTATATAATCGTAGAAATCTATTTAAACAGTTTGTCCTTATTGCGATTGCAACAAGCATTATGATAAGTATTTTAAGTGTTTTATTTTCAAGTAGTATAAGTGTTTTGGTGCCATTTGCACTAGCATACAATCTGCGTATAGTTTTTTATCTAAAAGAGCTAGTGAATTCAAAAAAATCTTAAATTTTATTGCAACAATTAAAGTTTAATGTTGCAATTATAGGATATTGAAAAGCCTTTCAAAATATGTTTTAGAGCCTTGTGCAACATTGACAAGAGGGGTGTCTTACAGTATACTGTAAGTTAAACTAAGTGTATTTTGCAATTAGTTATAAAGGAGGAGAAAGAAATGAAAAAGTTATTAACTTTTGTGCTTGTGACATTACTAGGTTTAAGCTTAGTAGGTTGTACATCAACTGATCCAGGTACATCAACTGATGATCCAGCTACAGCTGCACCAACTACTTTCGTAGTAGGGAATACTGATTTCGCTGGTGAATTCATGCAAGGTTGGGGGAACTCTTCATACGACAACAACATTCGTAAATTAGTTGACGGAAACGAAGGATTCTTTACACCAAATGCAGACAACGAATTGGTACTAGCTCACTATTTAGAAAGCTATACTACTGAAAAAGTACCTAATCCAAATTATGTTGAAGGTGGAGAAGAAGCTGCTGAATTAGAAGTTTGGTCTTTCACAGTTAAAGAAGGAATTAAATTCTCTGATGGTGAAGATTTCACTACAGAAGATATTTTATTCACTTATGAACTTTATTCACATCCAACATTCTTAGAAGCAAAAGGTAGTGGTTCTCATCAACCTAATTTCATTTATGGATTTGATGACTATGTAGCATCTTGTGATGCTGGTGCTTGTGATATTTCATTACTTGGTATTGAAGTAGTAGATGATTACAACATTAAATTTACAATTGCTGAACCAGTTTATACTATTAAATCTGAGTTTGCTTACTTTATGTATGCAAAACATCAAATGGCACCAGATGGTGTTGTTGATGTAAACGTTATTCAAGCTAACTACATGAGTAGTCCAATTGGTGTAGGTCCTTATAAAATCACTGAATGGAATCCAGGTTCTGATGTTCAATTAACAATCAATGAATACTATACTGGAAACATCAATGGGGTTATGCCTACAATTGAAAACATCGTAGTACGTGTTGTACCTAGCGAAACTGATATTGATATGTTAATCAATGGTGAAATCGATATGATTCAAGGTCAAATCGAACCAGAAAAAATTGAAGCTGCTAAAGCAGATGCAAACTTAACATTCAATAACTATCCTCGTCATGGTTATGGTCATATTACATGGCATACTGACTTTGGAGCTACTGCTTATACAGAAATGCGTTTAGCAATCGCTTATGCATTTGATAAAGAAACATTCGTACAATTAATGTGCGGTGATTATGGATCTCCTGTAGCTGCATCTTACTCTCCACATTTCTGGATGATTGATGAAGCTTGGATTGATGAAAATATTAATCCACTTAGTTATGACCCTGCAATGGCACGTTCTATTTTAGAAGATGCTGGTTGGGCTATGAATGCTGATGGAATCTATGAAAAAGATGGTGTTGTTGCGGAAATTCGTATCGCTACTGGTGGGTCTCCATGGCCTGATTATTTAAATAATACTTTAGCTAATTCAGTTGAAGAAAGTGGAATCAAATTCACTATCGATACTGTTGACTTCTCAGTATTATTAGATCATTACTATGGATTACAACCACTAGCTGACAGAATTTATAATGGTTTTGCATTAGCAACATCATATAATCCTGAATTTGATGGTTATGTAAATAATCATAGTGATTTCGTTTACCCATTTGGAGAACAAAGTTCAACTAACCAAAGTCGTTGGGTTAATGAAGAAAATGACAGATTACTTGAACTTATGAACTATGCAGCTGCTGGAACTGAAGAAGGTGATGCTCAGTACCAACAAGCATATCGTGACTGGGTTGTATTAAACAATCAAGAAAACCCTGTTCTTCCAATCTATGCAAATGATTACCATGATTTATACAACGCTAAATTTGAAAACTTAGTGACTGGTCCTATGTGGGATTGGCCATATGCAATCGTTGAAGCAACTGTTGCTAAATAAGTAATCAAAACCAAAGCTTAATAAAGAAATAGTCATTATAAAAATATGATGGCTATTTCTTCTATTTATAAAGGAGTGAAAGAATGAATAAGACGAATGAAAGATCTAGGCTAAAATCGGCTTTAGCTACGATAATACCGTTAGTTAAATATGCTTTATTAAGATTAGTACAAATGATTCCAGTTTTATTAATCATATCATTTATATTATTTTTAATTGTACAATCTATGCCAGGCGATCCTGTGTGGGCATATGTTGATCCTGAGCGCCCGATTGATCCAGGATATTTAGATCAACTAAGACAAGAATTAGGACTAGTAGGTCCAATGCACGAACGATACTTAAAATGGATTGGCCGATTACTTCAAGGTGATTTTGGCTATTCGACGTCATTAAGAAAAGATGTTGCTGATATCATCCCATTTTACTTAAAAAACACATTATTAGTTAACATTGTTTCTTTTATTGTTGCTTTAGTTTTCTCAATTGTTGTAGGGATACGATCTGCTGTAAATAGGTATTCTTTCTTCGATAAATTTTTTACTGTATTTTCAATTGCAGGGATTTCACTGCCAAGTTTCTTTTTTGCGATGTTATTAATCTTTGCTTTTGTTATCACAATCCCATTATTTCCGTTTGCGGGAATGTATGATGTTAGGGCAACCTATGCTGATGGTAGTTTTGCACAATTTTTAGATTTAGCACATCATATGGTATTACCAGTACTCGTTTCTGTAATGGGAACAAGTTCTACCTTAATACGTTATGTTAGAAATTCTATGTTAGAGGTACTTAAACAAGATTATATACGTACTGCCCGTTCTAAAGGGTTAAAAGATAAAGTTATTATTTATCGTCACGCTTTTAGAAATGCATTAATTCCAGTGCTTACATTAATTGGATTTTATATTCCAGCTTTATTTAGCGGTTCAGTACTTGTTGAAAATATTTTTGCATGGCCAGGCATTGGTAACCTGCTTAGAAGTGCCTATGATGCAAAAGATCAACAAATTATATTAACGATTACTTTATTTTACTCAGTGATTACATTATTAAGTAATTTATTAGTGGATTTAAGTTATGGTTTTGCTGATCCTCGTGTAAGAATAGGAGGTTCTAAAAATGATTAAAAATAAGAATAAAAAATTAGACGGTGAAGAAATATTAACACCGACAAAATTGATGGTTCAACGCTTCTTAAAAAATAAATTAGCTGTGTTTGGATTGATTATGTTTAGCTTAATCACTGTATCAGTTATTATTACTCAATTATATATCACTTTTACAGATTACAACTTAGCGAACATCGATTTAACTCAAAAATATCTACCGCCATCGAGCGAGTTCTTATTTGGTACAGATGAATTTGGTAGAGATAATTTACCACGTGTTTTCTTAGGTGGATTTTTATCAATTCAAATTGGTTTCATCGCTGCACTAATTTCTGTTTCTGTGGGATTAATTGTCGGTGGTGTAGCTGGGTTTTATGGTAAATCAGTAGATAACATTTTAATGCGTTTTACTGAAATTGTATCAAGTTTTCCATTTTTACCAATTGCCTTTACTGTAGCGGTAATTTTCATCGATTTAGAGCCAGAACTTCGTTTATACTTAATGATGTTTATCATTGGTTTATTAGGCTGGACAGGGTTAGCACGTATGGTTCGAGCACAAATTTTATCTCTTCGTGAACAAGAATTCATGACAGCGTGTCGTTCACTAGGGATAAAACCTTGGAAACAAATTACTCGTCATTTATTACCAAATACTATTGCTTACGTTATTGTTAATGCGACAACTGCATTCTCTGGAGCAATTTTGTCAGAAGCTTCATTATCATATTTAGGATTATCAGTTTCTGAGCCAATTCCTACTTGGGGAGGATTGTTATATCGTTCTTCTTCATCTATCATTATGCGTCAATATCCATGGATGTGGATATTTCCGGGACTTTTATTATTTCTTTTGATTTTAAGTGTTAACTTAGTTGGGGAAGGTATGCGTGATGCTGTTGACCCTAAATCTCAAGTAAAATTTAGAAAACAAGAGACTGAAAGTATTTTTAAAAGACTTTTTGCTAAAAAGCAAAAAGAGGAAGGAGTTAGCCATGAGTGATAACGTAATTTTAGATGTTGTCAATCTGCATACTTACTTTACGACGGATAAAGGTGTAGTAAAAGCAGTAAACGGAGTTGATTTTAAAGTTAAAAAAGGAAAAACATTAGGAATAGTAGGAGAAAGTGGATCTGGAAAATCAGTTACATCAATGAGCATTTTACGCTTATTGGAATGGCCTGGTAACATTGAAGATGGAAAAATCTTATATTCTAAAGATGGTAAACAAGTAAATTTAGCAACAGTTTCTGAAAAAGAAATGATGAAAATTCGTGGAAATAATATTTCTATGATTTTTCAAGAGCCAATGACAAGTCTTAATCCAGTATTCAAAATTGGAAAACAAATTTCAGAAACATTAATTTTACATCAAAACATCTCTAAACAAGATGCTCATCAAAAATCAATTGACTTATTAAGTGAAGTTAAGATTCCTCGTCCTGAAGAAGTAGTTAATAATTATCCTCATCAACTATCAGGAGGAATGAGACAACGTGTTATGATAGCTATGGCGTTAGCATGTCGTCCAGATATTTTAATTGCAGATGAGCCAACAACAGCTCTTGATGTAACAATTCAAGCGCAAATACTTAAGTTAATGAATGATTTAAAAAATGATAATGGAACTGCTATTATGTTTATTACTCATGACTTAGGTGTAATTAATCAAATGGCTGATGATGTTGCGGTAATGTACTGTGGGGAAATTGTAGAATACGCTGATGTGGATACAATATTCCTTCCTTCTAGCAAATATTCTCATCCATATACTGAAGGATTACTAGTTTCGATTCCTCGTTTAGAAGATGATAGTAATTCACGATTAGAACCTATTCCTGGTAGTGTGCCTCACCCTCTTAATTTGCCAAAAGGATGTAAGTTTGCTCCACGCTGCAAATATGCTACTGAAAAATGCAACAATGAGCATCCAACTTTACAAGATTTAGGTAACGGGCAAAAAGTGCGTTGCTTCTATCCAGTGAAAGGAGTGCGTAACAATGACAAATAAAAATAATGATGTTTTACTTCGCGTAAAGAAGCTTAAAAAATATTTTCCAATCAAAAAAGAAGGTATTTTCGCAGAGCAAAAATATGTTCGTGCAAATGATGGAATTACGCTTGATATTTATACTGGAGAAACAGTAGGGTTAGTAGGAGAGTCTGGCTGTGGTAAATCTACACTTGGGCGTGTCTTGCTTCAATTGTACCCGCAAACTGCTGGAGCTACATTCTATTATGGTCGTAGCCTTGAAGATGTTGCACCGAAATATGTTTTAAAGACTATTAGAAATATTAAAAAAGATGTAGTAGAATTCGAAAAAAATCGTGAACTTCGACGTCAATGTAAAGCAAAATTAGAAGCAGCAAATACTGAGACTGATATTGCAAAAGCACAAAAAGAATTCGATGCTGTTGATGCTAAAATTGATAATTATTTTGATACGACAGTTAAAATATTCGGACCACTTACGCTTTGTGATAATTTAGATGCAGCAAGCACTGTATTAACTAAGTGGTACACTGTTAAAGGGAAACAAATTGATTTGTCGCGCAAAATAGGTTTGCTAGAAGTTCATATTGATGCTGAAATCAGTGAAAAAGGTGAGAAATCTTCTGCAGTTGAAAAAAGCAATGCTCAATTGGCTGATTTAAATAAACAGTATGATGCACTTAATAGTGAACTGTTGTCAATTAAAAATGAAATTGATGCATTGAAAGAGCCACTTAAATCAAATAAGAAGTTTGAAAGATTAGAATCTCGTTTGGATTCAGGGATTGATTTAGCACGTTTAACAACTGAAGAAATGCGTCTATTACGCACTGACTTACAAATTATTTTTCAAGATCCATATTCTTCATTAAATCCACGTATGACTGTTGGACAACTTATTGGTGAAGCCTTAGTCACTCATGGATATTATAAAGAAGGAAGTCAAAAATTGACTGATTACATTACTGATTTAATGGAAAAATGTGGTCTTTCAGCTTACATGATTCACCGTTATCCACATGAGTTTTCAGGTGGACAACGTCAACGTATTGGTATAGCACGTGCATTAGCGCTACAACCTAAATTCGTTGTTTGTGATGAAGCTGTTAGTGCTTTGGATGTTTCTATTCAGTCACAAGTAATCAACTTGCTAAGAGATTTCCGTGAGGAACAAGATTTCACATATCTATTTATTTCTCATGATTTAGGTGTTGTTAAATACATCAGTGATCGTATTGGTGTTATGTATCTTGGTAATTTAGTTGAGTTAGCTGGTACAGATGATACATTCGCTAAACCTTTACATCCCTATACTCAAGCACTTCTTGCTGCTATTCCTACAACAGATGTGGATAAGCGTGCAGATTTGAAACCTCTTGAGGGAGATGTTCCAAGCCCTGTGAATCCACCAAAAGGATGTAAGTTTCACACACGTTGTGAAAAATGCATGGATATTTGTAAGAAAGAAATTCCAGTATGGCTTGAAGCTGAACCTAATCATTTTGTAGCTTGTCACTTATATGATTCATTAATTAAAAATAATGATGAAACAGGTAGTTTATAGTGAAATTTACAAGAGATAAAGAACAATATAATGAAGTGGACAGAGAAATTGAAGAATTAAAAAGAACAGTTAATCTGGAAGAAAATGATATAAAAGCGATTATTATCGCAGCATTGACTACCATTGTTCCTTTTGCGATATTGATTTTTGGTCTTGTGATGTTAGTGGTTTGGCTAATGTTTACTTAATTCATATAAAACTGAAATGATAACCATTTCAGTTTTTTTATTGAAATAAAGGTTTTTTACCTATTATTTCCTTGCTTGAATATGTGGATTTTTGGCAAGACTATCCATATTGTTGGAGGTCAATTATGGGTAGATATAAAGTTGAAATTAATGGAATCAATACATCAACACTTCCGGTATTAAAAAATAAAGAAATGGTTGAATTATTTAAACGTCTTCAAAGCGGTGAAATAGAATGTAAAGAAAAATTAATCTTAGGGAATTTAAAATTAGTTTTGTCTATGTCGCAACGATTTGTTCATCGTGTAGATAACATGGATGATTTATTTCAAATAGGTTGTGTCGGTCTAATTAAAGCCATTGATAATTTTGATTTAAAACATGAAGTTCGTTTCTCTACATATGCGGTGCCAATGATTGTTGGAGAAATGAAAAGATACTTGCGTGATAATCAAATGATTCGTGTATCAAGACAATTAAAGGAGTTAGCATATAAAGTTTTAAGAGAAAAAGAGATTTTTATTCACGAAAATCAAAAAGAACCGACTTATGAAGAACTTGCGAATATACTTAATGTCACTGAAAAAGAAGTGCGTGATAGTCTAGAATCTCTTCAAAGTGTTGTCAGTATATTTGAACCGATTTATCAAGATGATAATGATACTTTATACATTTTGGATCAAATACAAGATGATAAAAATGAAATTGATTTGCTACAAAATAAAATTGCATTGCGAAAAAGCCTAAAACACCTCAATGCAAAAGAGTTTGATATCATCAAACAACGATATTATGATGGAAAAACACAAGTCGAAATTGCTAACGAATTAGGAATCTCACAAGCTCAAGTTTCTCGTCTTGAAAAAAATGCACTCAATTCTTTGAAAAAAGAATTATAAAATTCGACATAATATGATTGTTTTATGCATAGATTATAACAGGTGATTGTATGAAAATGAGCGTATTAAATAAAAAACAAGTTATATCTATTCAAGATGGTCAAATATTAGGTAAGATTGTGGATTTTGAATATGAGCCACAAAGCTTTAAAATTGAATCTTTTTGTATTAAAAAAAAGTGTAATTTTTTGACCTATATTTTTCAAATATTTTTAAACGATTTAGAGACAGTGATTAAGACAGAAAGAATTGTATCCGTTGGAAATGATGTAGTTTTAGTCGACTGTGCAATTCGTAAGAAAAAGAATAAGTAAAATAATTACTAAAGCGATTTAAAAATTACAATTCTTAAATCGTTTTTATTTATAAAAAATGCAAGACAATAGCTAAAAATATGGTATAATTGTTGATGATATCAGGAGGATTTATCAATATGATAACTAAAAAAATCAAAAATTTATTCACAGTTGAAGAAGACGATGAAGAAATGGATGAAGCAATAGAAATGACTGAAGAAGAAGCATCACGCTACACTCATTATGAAAAAGGAACAGATAATCCTAAACTTAAAAAAGCAAGTAATGCAGTACTTGTGTTATTTGAACCTCGTTCTTTATCAGATGCCCATGAAATCGGGAGCCATTTAATGAAAACAAAAGCTGCTGTAGTAAATATGCACCGTTTGGATGCAGGCACTGCACGCCGCGTATGTGATTTTTTAACTGGCGTTGTGTTTGCCCTTCAAGGTGATAAAGTTTTAGTTGGTGACAATGTTTACTTATTTACACCAAATTCTATTGGAGTTGATGGACAAATTGACGTAACAAATCAAAATGAAGAAAAATAATTATAAAGAATCTGATTTGTTTTATTCAAGATTAATGGATTTATATAGTCAATGTGATCGCTATCATGAACAAGTGAATACACAGTTTTTTAATGAAGAAGAATTAGCGAAAGCAGTAAAGTTTTTAGGTAAGAAGTATCTTTATAAAATAGATGGTGGTTATCCAAATGCTCGTCGCTCACGGATAGCCTTTCTTTATGATGAAGATGAATATATGAGCGATATTGTATGCTTGGTGTCTAAAGTGAATCAGAAGTTTGTGAAAATTACACATAGTGATGTTTTAGGGGCTTTGATGTCACTTGAAATAGATAGAAATCATTTTGGAGATCTATTTGTATTAAATGAACAAATCGTTGTCTACGTAACGAAAATGATGGCAGAATATGTAAAAAGTGGATGCACTCAAATTCATCACAATAAGGTTCGTTTTGAAATTTCTAGTGATCATTTATATGCTGAGCAAGAATATAGTGTTCAATCGATTAATATAGCAAGTTTTCGTCTTGATAATGTTGTAAGTGCATTGGTTCCTTGTTCAAGAAAAGATGCAGTTCAAATTATTAAGCTGAAACAAGTATCAATCAATCATGAAGTTATTGAAGATTGTAGCAAATTATGTCATAATGGTACTGTTATATCGATTTCAAGATGTGGACGCTTTGAAATAATTGATGAGGGGAAAACATCGAGGAAAGATAGACATATAGTTAAAGTTAAAAAGTTTTTGTAAGGGGGTGCTACTATGTCGGATAAGCAATCGAAGTTTCGATTAGTTAAATCGGGATATGATCGTTTTGCGGTTGATAATGCTGTAGAGGATTATCAAAGGACTATAGAGGACTTAAAAAAACAAATCGAAGTTTATAATTTGCAGATTAAACATTCAAATGAGCAACTTGAGCTAATTAAAAGCCGTTATAGTGAGGTTTTTGAAGGATTACAAGGTAAAGAAAAGGCTGCTGATGAAATTGCAAGATTATCACTTCGTGAAGCAAATCGAATTATTGAAACTGCTCAAAACAATGCAGATTTGATAATACAGGAGGCTTTAACTACTGCTAAGTTAATTTTAGTGGAAATAACAAACTTATCTAATCAAGTAGTTGATAGAAAAGAAGATATGATGAAGCAAGCGGAAGAATTAAAAAACATTGTGGAGCAATTTGATGTTCCAAAAGTTCAAGCGATGCGACATATCAAAAAATAAAGATGAAGAATGGGACATGCTTAACCTTTATGGTAATTAGAGAAGTCACGGTTGGTGAAAGTGATTCAAGTAAAGAGGTAGATATCACCCAGGAGTTGCAGTGTAATAACTGACGTTGTCGGCGTTAACGAATGAAGTGCATGATTTACTCATGAACTAAGGTGGTACCGCGAAACTATTTCGTCCTTAGAAATAAGGACTTTTTTTTAATTATAAAGGAGGATTTTAAAATGGATTTTAAAGATACACTACTTATGCCAAAAACAGAATTTGAAATGCGTGGAAACTTAATTAAAAAAGAGCCAGCAATGATTGAAAAATGGAATGAAGAAAATGCATATCAAAAAATGTTAAAGGCTCATGAAGGCCAACCACATTTTATACTGCATGATGGCCCGCCGTATGCAAATGGTAACTTGCATGCAGGAACAGCAATGAATCGTATTATTAAGGATATTATCGTGAAATCACATGCAATGAATGGTTATTATACGCCATTTTTTCCAGGATGGGATACTCATGGTTTACCTATAGAAAACGCTATTCAAAAACTAGGAGTAGACCGCAAAAAAATCTCTGCTGCAGATTTTAGAAGAAAGTGCGAAGAATTTGCATATACACAAGTTGCTACACAAATGGAAACGATGAAAAGACTTGGGACATGGGCTGAATTTGATAGCCCATATATCACACTTCAAAAGGAATTTGAATCAAGACAAATTGATAGTTTTGCGAAGATGGCACTTGATGGATTAATTTATCAAGGGTTAAAACCAATTTATTGGTCACCTGCACAAGAAACCGCTATTGCTGATAGTGAAATTGTTTATTTTGATAAAAAAGATCCTACTATTTATGTTGCATTTGATGTTTTAGATGGAAAAGGAATTTTGACTGATGAAAAATTCGTGATTTGGACAACTACACCTTGGACAATTCCAGCGAATTTAGCGATTTGTTTAAATGATAGTTTGACTTATGTTTGTGTGCAAACTGAAAAAGGAAAATTAATTGTATTAGAATCATTAATGGAAGAATTGTTAGCTAAGTTTAATCTAGAAAGTCAAGGAATAGTAGCTACATATAAGGGTAGAGAATTAGAACATGTAACTGTAGTTCACCCATTTTACCCTGAAAGACCTTCTTTAGTAATTTTAGGAAATCACGTTAGTGATGATGCTGGTACAGGATGCGTGCATACTGCTCCAGGACATGGTGCTGATGACTTTTACGTTGGGATGAAATATGGATTGAAGGCATTTTGTCCAGTAGATGAAAAAGGAAATATGACTTCTGAAGCGGGTAGTGATTTAGAAGGGCTGTTTGTTGATGATTGTTCAAAGAAGGTAATCACTAAATTAAATGAGAGCGGAAATTTATTGCATGTTGAAACTATAGTGCATAGCTATCCGCATGATGAACGTCTTAAAAAGCCAATTATTTTTAGAGCAACTGTACAATGGTTTGCATCTATTTCAAAAATTAAAGAAGAATTACTAAATCAAATTAAAAATGTTACATGGCACAATGAATGGGGAGAAGTACGTTTATCTAATATGATTAAAGATCGTAGTGATTGGTGTATTTCAAGACAGAGATTATGGGGAGTTCCAATTCCTATTATTTATAATGAAGACGGCTCACCAATTATGGAAGAAGAAGTGTTCAAAAATATTAGTGCGTTAATCAAAGAACATGGTAGTAATGTATGGTTTGAACGTGAAGCGATTGATTTGTTACCGAAAGGGTATTCAAATTCAAAGAGTCCAAACAATGCTTTTACAAAAGAGAAAGATATTATGGATGTCTGGTTTGATTCAGGTTCATCGCATAATGAGCTTATCGCACGTGGTTATGAACATCCTTGTGATTTATACTTTGAAGGTAGCGATCAGTATCGTGGTTGGTTCAATTCTAGTTTAATTGTTTCAACAGCAACGCATGGACATGCACCTTATAAAGCAGTATTATCACACGGATATGTATGTGATGCTAAAGGCGAGAAGATGTCTAAATCAATTGGGAATGTTGTTGACCCATTAAAAGTTGTGAAGCAATATGGAGCTGACATTTTACGCTTATGGGCAGGAAGTATTGATTTTAAACAAGATATGAGAATTGGTGACGATATGATGAAACAAATCTCTGAACAATATCGTAAAATCAGAAATACATTCAGATTTATGCTAGGAAACATCAATGCAGATGATTTTAATCCAAAAACAGATCGTGTACCATTTGATCAATTGTCACCTGTGGATCAGCATATCCAAGTGTTGCTAAATGAAACAGTTCAAAAAGCAGTGAATTGCTATATGAATTATGACTTTAATCAAGCAACACAAACTTTATCAACGTTCATGATTAATGAATTAAGTAGTTACTACTTAGACTTTACTAAAGATATTTTATATATTGATAAAAAAGATAGTTTAAGACGACGTAGTGTCCAAACAGTAATTTGGGATTGTGTAGACAACTTATCTCGTTGCTTTGCGCCAATTTTGGTTTTTACAATGCAAGAAGTTTGGGATCATTTTACAAACGATGAAAGCACATCTGTGCATTATTTAGAATTTGCAAAAAAACATAGTTATGAAAATGCTAATGAACTTAAAGAGAAGTTTAATCGTTTATTTTCAATTCGTGATGACGTGTTAAAAGCACTTGAAGAAGCACGTAGTGAAAAAATTATTGGAAAGCCATTGGATGCAGCAATTATTATTTCTTGTTCAAAAGAAGATGAAATTTTAATAAAAGAAACATTGGATAACCAAGTGGCACAGTGGCTAATTGTTTCAGAAGTAATTTTTGCTGAAAATTGTGGAAATAAATATCAATATGCACAAGTAGAAGTAAGAAAAGCTGAAGGAGAAATTTGTCCACGTTGCTGGAATATTTCGAAAGAACACAATGAAGATGGTTTATGCCCTCGTTGCCAAAAAGTTGTAGACTAATGATAACACCTGGGGTATATAAGCATTTTAAAGGTAATCTTTATCGAGTGGTTGATTGTGTTTACCATAGTGAAACACTAGAGGAAATGGTACTTTACCAAGCACTATATGGTGAAATGAAGTTTTGGGTAAGACCATTAAAAATGTTTACGGAGATGGTGCTTGTTGAAAATAAACCTGTTTTAAGGTTTGAACTTGTTAAAGAAGATAGTTAATGTAAAGAAAAATCCATCATTTGATGGATTTTTTTGTATGAATGAATTTTATTTTGATTTGTCATTTTCAATGGTTTGTCTTAACGCTTCAATGGCAACTTTAATGGCAATTTCAGTATCATGTACTTGTTCATTAGGTAAACCAGCTTTTTCTCGTTCTTGATTTGCAACAACTAAGAAACAAGATCCGCAACGCACTTTTAAGTAACTTGCAACAATAAATAAAGCTGCAGATTCCATTTCAGAAGCTTTACATCCTAAACGCAACCAAGCATCCCACTTTTGATTTAATTCAGAATGATTTGGCAAAGTGCTAGGGCGATGTTGTCCATAAAAGGCATCTTTACATTGTACAACACCAGTATGATAAGTTTGATTAAGTTTTTTACAAGCAGATACTAAATTATTAATGATATCTAAATCGGCAATTGCAGGAAATTCTATTGGTGCATATTCCTTTGTAGTTCCTTCAAAACGAATTGCTCCTGTAGCAACGACAACATCGCCGCCTTTTACATTAATATCCATACCTCCACTTGTGCCTACTCGAATAAAAGTATGAGCTCCACAAGAAACTAACTCTTCAAGTGCAATAGCAGCAGATGGACCACCAATTCCGGTTGAAGTCACACTTACCTTAACACCATTTAGTGTGCCAGTGTATGTCACGTATTCCCTTGAATCACCTACTAAAATGGGGTTATCAAAATATTTTGCTATTTTAGCACATCGTTTAGGATCTCCGGGTAAAATGACATATTTCCCAATGTCATCGGGTCCTACACCAATGTGATATTGTTTATTTGAACCTTGTGTATAATCAATCATAAGTATTCCTCTCTTTATGTTTTAATTTTATCATAGGTTGAAAATTTAAACTATAAATTCTGATATTTCGTCTAGTGTTTTCTTTTCTAAAGTAGGCAGTTGATAGGTTTCATCGGGTTTTCCAACAGCTAATATCATTACCGGTAGTTCACCCTCAGGGCGATGAAACATTTCGAGTAAAAAATTCATTGGAGCAGGTGTATAAGTCAATGAAGAATATCCAGCATTTCTAAGTGCATTAATCAATAAACCTATAGAAATACCAACTGATTCGTTTGGATAATAGTTCATGTCTTTCTTGTTGTTATCAAGTAATTGATACATTTTTTTAAATATAATAATTAAGCAAGGGGCTTCACTTAAAAAGGGTTTTGATGTGTTGACTGACAATTTTTCTAAATCTTGTTTCCACTCTTTACTAATTTTATTTTCATAGAAGTCTTTTTCTATTGCTTCCGCTTTGAATCGAAGTGCATCTTTAACTTCTTGATTAACTACAACAGTATAAAACCATGGCTGTTTATCCGCACCGCTGGGTGCACTTCCTGCTGTTAAAATGCAGTCTTTTATTGTTTCGATATCAATTTCTTCCTGTATGAATTTACGATAACTTCTTCTTTTTTTGCTTTCTTCTAATAATAATTTACTTTTTTTTGACATAAAATCACCTCTATTTATTATAAACGATAATTTTGAGTATTGAAATTAATATTTTAATGTCAATTAAAATAAAAAAAACTGACAATGATGTTATCAGTTCATTTAGCTATTTAAATAATGCTGTGGTGTGGATACCCCTATAACAGTTTGTGGTGTGTGGAAGAGCTATAACAAATATGTGGTTTATTATAACAGTGATTGTGGTTTCAAGTGTGTAATCCAAGTAACTTTATAGGCTTCTAGCTAAAAAAACTCCTTTGCTTTAAAATGAAGTTGTCCATAAATCATTTTAAGAAAGGAGAAAGACTAATGTCTTTAGAAAATTTTATCACATCTATGCTTAATATCGATATAAAAATTATTCAAGAAATTTCAACTCGTTCCAATGCTGATAATTCTATGATTATTTCTATTAAGTTGAAACCTCTTAATACTACCCTTTGTCCCTTGTGTAATACGAAACCTCTTACTCACGGATATTATTCACGTATTTTAAATCATGCCACTCTTATCAATAGAAAATGTACCCTCATTTATAAACGAAGACGATTTCGTTGCACTAATTGTGAGTATACTTTTCACGAAAAGAACCCTTTCATTAATTCTAATGAAAATTTGACCTTTGAAACTAAAATTAATGTTTTAAAGGATCTTAAAAGTATTCACACCACTTACACCTCTTGTGCTATTAGACATAATTTATCTGTCACTAAGGTTCAACGTCTTTTCGATAATCACGTTGCTATCGACAGGAAACCTCTTCCTGCTGTGCTTTCTATTGATGAACATTATTTTCCTAATTCTGATTATGAATCTTTATATTGTTGTATTCTTATGGATTTTTCTTCAGGTCTTATTATTGATATTCTTCCCGATCGTAAAAAAGACTATATTTCCAGTTATTTTACTGCTATTAAAAATGCTACCTTAGATCCTATTACTCATCTTAGTGAATTAAATAATGTACAGTTTGTTTCCATTGATCTTTATGATACTTATCGCATTATTGCTCAGCACTTCTTCCCCAATGCTTTAGTCTGTGCCGATAGTTTTCATGTAATTAAAAATCTCACTGATGCTTTCAAAGATGTTCGTCTTAAATGTAGACGTACTACTGAAGATGAAAACTTACAGTATTTACTCACTAAATTCAAATTTATTTTTAACCATAATATTAATTTAGATAATGAAGCGAAATTTAATAAACGTTATAATCGTTATCTTAATTTCCGGGATATCATGAATATTTTATTTGAGGCTTTTCCTTCTCTTCAAGTTGCTTACTCTTTAAAAGAAGATTATATTTTCTTCAACGAAACCTGCTTAGCTAAAGAGGTTAAGGACCAACTTGCTACTTTAATCGTTAAATTTTCTTCCTGTAATATCCCAGAGTATATCCCTTTTTATAATTTATTGATTAACTGGAATACTGAAATTATTAATTCTTTTTCTCATGTCAACTATAAACGTATCAATAATAGTTTTATTGAATCTATGAATCGCAAAATCGAAACCCTCATGTATAACGCTAATGGCTTCACTAACTTTAAACGTACTCGTAATAGATTTCTTTATTGCCTCAACAAAAATGATAGCTACAAAATTTAGTATATAATATAAATGGTTTATGGACTGGCGATTTCTTCAATCGCCTTTTTTCCATAAACCACATATTTGTTATAGCTCTTCCACACTTTCTGTTATAGCTCTTCCACACTTTCTGTTATAGTTTCTCCACACAAGTGTGATATCCTACTCCACCGGATTATTTAAAATCCCCTTTTTTTGACTAATCTTGAACTTCTAATTCATTTACAGCTTCTTTAATTACTTT
>CAYJAJ010000012.1:0-173 GCA_964368495.1 uncultured Holdemania sp.
CGTGGTGTAAACCGTGAAGAAGTTGAACGTGGACAAGTATTAGCAAAACCAGGAAGTGTTACTCCTCATACTCTTTTCAATGCTCAAGTATATATCTTGACTAAAGAAGAAGGTGGACGTCATACTCCATTCGTAACAAACTACCGTCCTCAATTCTATTTCCGTACAACTGA
>CAYJAJ010000012.1:183-55194 GCA_964368495.1 uncultured Holdemania sp.
GCCTGGAGACAACATCGAAATGGAAGTTGAATTGATTGCTCCAATCGCTATCGAAAGCAACACAAAATTCTCTATCCGTGAGGGTGGACGTACTGTTGGTTCTGGTAGTGTTACTAGCATCATTAAATAGTTAAAACTTATATTTAAAGCTACAAGGTTATCTTGTAGCTTTTTTTATTACTTTTATAGTAAGATATAATTTATATTAAGTTGAGGTGCAAAATGAAAAACAATTTAAAACATATTACAATACATGCTATCGCTTTTAGTGCTTTACTAACGATTATGTTTGTAATAAATTACATTAATTTGCCTGTAGTGATTACGATATACTTACCAATATTTATAATTTACTCCTTGCTTATCCTTTTCAAAAAACAGTACACTGGGAATATTTTTCTTGTGTCAGCAGAATTAGGGTTAACTGTAGAATATATAATGCATTTAATAAATGTTGATAACCCTAATATGATTGGTGCATCTCTCAATATTGTAATTTTAACTATTGGTTTAATCGTGGGAATAATTGTTCAAATATATAAAAGTAAGAATACCTAAAAGCTATTGCTAGCTGCTTACTATGAGTAAAACAAGGTACAACAATTTATAATAATGACAAGGAGAATGGCATATGATACGGAAATATGGATTGATAACTACAATAAAAAAAATAGCGACGTGGATTGTCCTAGTTGGTCCTCTTGTTTTTCTGTGGATTGTGTGGGATGCGATTCCGGACACTATACCCACGCATTTTAATGCTTTAGGAGAAGCGGATGCTTGGGGACACAAAAATAGTGTGTTTTTGTTGATTTTTGCAGATGTTTTGATGTTTACTTTCGTTTCTGTAGTCGAAAGGTTTCCTGCGATATGGAATACAGGTGTTGAAATTACAGAAGAGAATAGGTCGAGAATCTATTCAATCCTAAGAGATATGATTATAACGATTAAACTATTTATGAGTATTGTATTTAGTTGTTTGATTCTGAATGTCATTTATGGGGATGTGTTTCCTAGTTGGGTATTAACTATGATTCCAGCACCTATTATTGGGAGTCTGGTATACTATGTTTTAAAACTGTTCAGGAATAAGTAGGAGGACAGATTGGCATTGAATTCTGTTTTGCGAATGTTCTCAGAACAGGTAATGAGCATTACACGATGCAATAATTTATAATAATATAA
The DNA here is from genome assembly GCA_964368495.1 of uncultured Holdemania sp. Lineage (GTDB taxonomy): Bacteria > Bacillota_I > Bacilli_A > Erysipelotrichales > Erysipelotrichaceae > CALVGQ01. The sequence goes on from CAYJAJ010000012.1 coordinate 1,369, forward strand.
GGAGCAAAAATATGAATGATTTAAAAATATCTGAAATGATGAAAATGCAAAATGAGTTATGGTATGAAAACAAAGATAAGTGGTCTCCAATGGAGGCAAAGTATGGTAGAGACTTCATTTTATGGATGATGGAAGAAATGGGAGAATGCATTGCAATTATCAAAAAAAAGGGTGACCAAGCAATAATGAATGATGAAATAGTACGTCGTGCTTTTATAGAAGAAATGAGCGATGTACTAATGTATTACTTTGATATCTTGCTAAGATATGGAATAACATTTGAAGAAATTTCTCAAGCATATAAAAGCAAGCATACAAAAAACATGGCACGAGATTATAAGAAAGAATATTTAAATAAATACTCAAAATAAAAGTGCCATGCATTAATATAACAAAAAGTCGAACAACAAACAATGAAGCAAATCTTTAAGTATTATCATATTTTTCTTAATAGAACTTGCGCAATGTTATCTAATTGGATATAATGTGTTAGTCAAGACAGGGGAACTGCAAAGTTGAGATACCATCATGGTGAACCCTTATGACCTGATCTAGTTAATGCTAGCGTAGGGAGTCAAGTATTTTTTGATAGAGTATATCCTTACGCCTCATGATAAAATGGAGGTGTTTTTATTTGTTAAAAAACAATAGAAAATTAGCGTTTATGTCGCTATATGTAGCATTATTTGTGGTGTTTGATTCTTTTGTCAATACACTACCGATGTTTCAAATGCCCCAAGGAGGATCACTGGGATTATCAGTGATAGCGCTTCTTATGGCTGGATACCATTTAGGATGGAAATGTGGTTTGATAGTTTCAATTACATCCGTGTTTTTACAGTTTGTTACTGGTCCTATGTACACACCAGACTTATTAGGTTTTTTGTTGGATTATTTCTTTGCGTTCAGTGTGTATGGTTTTGCAGCATGTTTTCCAAATTATAAGATGTTTTACTCAGGTGTGCTTATGACCAACATTTTTCGTACTATGTTTAGTACGCTATCAGGAGTTTTTGTGTGGGGAGTGTCATTGGAGGGTTCTATCGCTTATCAATTAACCTATATGGTGCCGACTACTATAGTTACATTGATCGTAATTCCATTATTAATGAATTTATTAAAACCTGTAATGAAGGACTAGTTAAACTAGTTCTTTTTTTAATAAAAAAGGGCCATACCGATTATTTCATGGTACTTAATCGATACGGTCCCTGATTTATTTAAATTATAAACCACATTTCAACTGTGCATTACAGTTTGTACATGTGTTACATCCACCAATTTCTTCAACAACGCCTTCTAAGCAAATTGGGCAAATGTCTCCAATTTCAGTACCGATATTTCTGTCTTGTCTATCAGCACGCAAATCAGTTTTCTTTTCTTTTTCTTGTGTTTTTTTCACTTCGATACCAAAGTCTTGTGCAGTCATTTGTCCCCATGCTTGATCTTCCTCATTACTTAATGTAAGTACTTGAGAATCACGAGAACCATCAACATAAACAGTACCACCTTTAGCACCGCCATTGTACAATCTTTCATATATTTTTTGAACTTGTTTAACGCTGAATCCTTTAGGTGCATTAACAGTTTTAGAAATTGAACTATCAATCCAGTACTGGATTGCACATTGAGTATCAGCATGTTCTTCAGGAGTTAATTCCATAGCACTAACAAAATACTCAGGTAATGTACTACGGTTATATCCTGGATTTAACGCTAACCACTGATTGACAATTGCCGCATTCACCTCAATGAATTTACCTAATCTACCTGATCTAAAGTAACTAAAACTGAAATAAGGCTCTAGTCCAGTTGATACACCAACCATTGTCCCTGTAGATCCAGTAGGAGCAATAGTTAGCAAATGACTGTTTCTAATTCCATATTTTAAAATATCTTGTCGAATATCTTCAGGCATTTTTTTCATAAACCCTGTATTAATAAATGCTTCATTGTTTTTCAAGAATGGAAATGAGCCTTTTTCTTTAGCTAACTCAATGGATGTTCTATATGCACTTTCGGCAATAGTCTTGAAGACTAAATCAATAACTTCAATTGATGAAGCAGAACCATAACGTTGTTTATTCCAGATAAGTAAATCATGAAGACCCATTATACCCATTCCGACGCGTCTTTCACCAAGAGCTTGGTCTTTATTAGGTTCAAGGAAATAAGGTGTGTCATCGATAACATTATCTTGCATTCTTACAGTTAATGATACAGTACGAGATAAATCATCTAATAAAAGTTCACCAGTTTCTTTATTAACGAAATTAGCTAAGTTAACAGCGGCCAAATTACAAACACTATATGGGGCAAGTGGTTGTTCACCACAAGGATTAGTCGCAACAACTTTTTGATCATATGCTTTTGCATTTGTCATATCATTAGCATTATCAATAAAGAAAATTCCAGGTTCTGCAGAATAGGTAGCACAGAAACAAATTAAATCCCAAACATCTCTAGCTCTAACTGTGCGATAAACTTTTACTGGATAACCTAATGCTTCCCATTCTCTGACATCACCGACTTCATGCCAGTGTTCATCATAGTATGCTTTTTGTTCATCAGTATAATCTTGAAGGTCAGGGAAACGCAAATCATAAGTACTATCATTTTCAACAGCGTCCATAAACTCTTTTGTAAGTGTTACTGAAATGTTTGCACCAGTTAAGAAATCCATGTTGTTTACAGAAAGTGTACCTCCATCAAGTAAGATTTCTCTTGCGTGATCTTGAACATGAGTAGGAATGGTTTTGTTATCAACTAAAGATTCATATGTTTCTCTTTCCATACGAGTTAGTGGAACAAATTTTAATTTATTAAATGCAAGTTCTTTAATAACGGAGTCATTTGAATTTTCACTTAACCATTTCAAAACTTTAGGATTTTGCATTTTACTAATTATAAATTCAATAATATCTGGGTGCCAGTCAGCAAGCATAATCATTTGAGCACCACGACGACTACCACCTTGTTCAACGAGATTAGTAAGATTTGCAATGTCATTTAACCAACTAACAGATCCGCTTGATTTACCACCAACACCTTTTGCAGGAGCCCCTTTAGGACGAAGTGTAGAACCATTGGTTCCAACCCCACCACCACGACTCATAATTTCCATAACTTCTTTACGGTGTTCTGCAATACCTGAACGACTATCTTGAATAAAAGGCATAACAAAACAATTGAAGTAGGTTACTTGTGTACCGCTTCCTGCACCATAAAGTACTCGTCCTGCAGGAATAACATTTAATTTTCGCAACTCTTCAGCAAAAAGAGCACCAAAATCATCACGCTTAGATTCATCTTTTTCTGGTCGTGCTAAAGCATGTCCTACACGATTTGCGATTTGCTCATAGAAGATTTCAATCGGTTTGTCTATTTTATTTAGGTTACGTTTTATAATACCTGTTGTTGATTCTTCCTCATCTTCTAAGGTTGGTCTAAATTCATCTTCTATTTCAATTGTCACAGTATCTGTTTTATCATCGATGGCGGTGACAATTCCGATTCCTCTTGCAGGGTATTTAGGGTCTTCTTTGATAACTGTTATGACAATATCACCTACGCCTAAAGACACTAATTGACGATCTTTTTGTGCGTAGCGATCTAGCATAACTAATCGAGAAACACCCTCGAAAACAGTATGAAATTTTTCATTAATTGGTGTAATTAATGGAAAATGAGTTTTAATATCATTATTTAACTTATTAATTGTTGATTGACTATACATGATTCAGTTCTCCCCTTGCTTTTATTATTAATAATAACACAATAGTGTGGCTATTAAAATAATTGTAATTTAATTTTAAAATTTATTTATTCACAATTCTTAGCATCTCTAGATAGTAGAAATCAGATAGTCTATTTATATAAATGATGTAGCTTTTATCAATAGAGTTTTCATCATTTAATTTCCACAAGCTTCGCTCAAGTTTTCGTATTTTTGTACGTAACTGATTATACAATGCAGCTTCTTCGTTGTCTAATGGATAAATAAATTTAAAGTGATTATACGTTACTTCTTTGTCAATGATAGCCTGTTCAATTTCACTTATCCAGGCATCATCGAATGATGTTGGAAGACAGTATTTACTTAAAATTGAAGCAATTGTTGAAAGAATCATAATTGTTTGTTCAGCTTCATTCATTTTGAATTTGGAGTTATGATAACAAATTTCTGAAATACATTCATCGATTTGACCAATGATATCAATGAGTAAAGAGCTTTTTTTGATTCGTTCATTATGTATATCTGTAAGTCCTATATCACCGGTTTTAGTTGTTACAATCACATTGCTCACCTCAAGAAATATCATACCATAAATTTAGTAAAACAAACAGAATTTTAGAGTTATTTTATATGTTCCATTTTTTGTATCTAACTTCTAAATAATTTTAAGGTTTTCGACCATACTATTTCTGCATAGACTTTATAGAAGGAGGTCGTTAATAGTGAGATATCACTTTACCGCTCAAGCACAATTAGCACTTAATAATGCAAAAATGATAGCGAAAGAATGTGAAAATAGTTATATAGGAACTGAACATTTATTGCTTGGGATATTAAGGATTGAGGAATCAAAGTTAGAAAGTTGCTTAAAAGATTTAAATATTAATTATGAAATGATTTTTAATGAAGTAATGACTCTTTTTGGTTTCAGCAAAGAACATGATTCAAAAATGGAATATACATGCACCATGGATGAAATATTACAGCAGTGTTTAATAGAAGCATACCAAAATTCAAAAAAATTAGTCGATTTAAACTGCTTAACACTTTGTCTATTGGAAGCTGACAACAATGTAGCTAATGAACTACTTAGAAGATTTGATGTTGATATTGAGGAGTTGAAAATGAAATTTAGTGAAGATAACTTAGAAATAGTCAATAACTTTAAAGAACTAAAAAACTTAAATTTAGCACAGAAGAAAAATCCAACCAAAATTGTAAGAAGAGAGGAAGAGTTGGAGTCAATAATAGATATATTGTGCCGTAAAAGTAAGGCAAATCCTTTGCTTATTGGAGAAGCAGGGGTAGGAAAAAGCGCAATTGTAGAAGAGCTTGCTAGAAGAATAGTAAGTAATGAAGCACCAGAAGAACTAAAAGAATGTATCATATATGAACTGGATTTAAATAGTTTGGTTGCAGGGACTAAGTATCGCGGAGAATTTGAAGAAAAGATTGAAAAGTTATTAAGTTCAGTATTAAAATATCCCAATATAATCTTGTTTATTGATGAAGTACACATGATGGTAAATGCAGGTAAAGCAGAAGGAAGTATTGATGTAGCTGGGGTATTAAAACCATATTTAGCACGTGGTAATTTTCGCTGTATTGGAGCAACCACAATTGATGAATATAATAACGGGATTGAGAAAGATCGTGCATTAAAAAGAAGATTTCAAGTTATTAAAGTTAAAGAACCTTTATTGAGTGATGTAAAAATAATGTTGGAATGTAAAAAAGAAGAATATGAAAAACATCATCAAGTAAGATTTCCATCTAACTTGATTGATGATTGTTTAGAGATGTCAATAAAGTATCTTCCAGGTTTAATGTTTCCAGATAAAGCGATTGATGTGATGGACTTAAGTTGTGTTAAGGCAAAAAAAGCAGGTATGGAAAGTGTGGAGTTTAGTTGTATTGAGCATACAATAAAGTCAATTAGTGAAATTCCATATTCCTTTAGTGAGAAAATTAAAGAACAAGAAAGAGAATTAAAAAAAGTGTTTGATGAAATTAATGTTCAAAGAATTATGAATCGATTTAATACACTAGATAAACACAAACTTAAAAACAAGCCGTTTGATGTATGGTATTTAAGTGGAGAAAATAGTAGCACAAAAAGAAAAGTAGCAGAAATGTTAGCGAAAATATTTTTAAATCATGAAAAAGAATTAACTCTTTTTGATGGCGCGTTAATTAATATGAACAACATGGTTTATCTGCATCAAAAATGCAAAAAAAATCCGTTTCAGATTATCTATATTGAAAACTATGATAAGATGAGCACTACAATGATGGATTTATTTCAAACAATATTTCATCAAGGACAATTGCAATGCCAGGATTTCAATTTAAATTTAACGTATTCATTTTTTTTAATTGATAAGTATGAAAAAAAGTCAAAAGCGCTCGGTTTTATACTAAGTGATAAAAAAGAAATCAATGATCAGTTTTGTCTTGATTTAAGTAGTTCTTTTACTAGTAAAGTACATTAAAAAATGATACGATGACTTTAGGTGATAAGTATGAAATATTCTGTAGTGATTGTTGCAGCTGGAAGTGGAACTCGAATGAATTTAGGATATAATAAAGTTTTTTATCCAATTAATGATAACGAAACTGTTTTGTCTAAAACAGTAGCATGCTTTGATAAGCATAAAGAATGCAACGAAATAATTATTGTGACACAAAAAGAAAATTTTGATTTGTGTAAAATCAAGACAAGAATACGATTAAAACGGTGTGTAGGTGGTGCTACCAGAAGTGAAAGCGTGATTAATGGATTAAATCTTGTTGAAGAAGATTATGTAATGATTCACGATGGGGCAAGACCATTTATAAACATTGAATTATTAGATAAGTTAGTTAAAACACTAGAAAATAATGATGCGTGCTTACTTGCTGTCCCTTGTAAAGATACGATTAAAGTTGTTAAAAAAAATGTTGTAAAAAGCACACCGGATAGGGCGACGCTTTATCATGCTCAAACTCCGCAAGCTTTTAAAACTGCTGTTTTAAAAAGAAGCTATGAAAAAATAAGGGACATCACTTTACTTACCGATGATGCTAGTTGTGTTGAGTTAGCCAATGAATGTGATGTGGTCATTGTAGAAGGAAGTTATTCAAATACTAAGATTACTACAATGGAAGATCTAGAGTTATTAAAAAATGAATGAAAATTAAAGAAACCCACCATTTGTTTTAAAGTGGTGGGTTTCTGTTATTTCATTGCTTTTAATATTTCTAATGACATTTCTTCATTTAAATAGGGGCTTTCAATGTATCCTTGTTCAAGGCATGAAGCAAAATGTTCAATTTCTCCAGTAAAGTCGCTGAGCATTTCAACTTCAATATGCTCAACCTTATCAGTAATAATAGTTGCTTTGTTTTCCTTCCAAAAATGAGGAACTTCGATGTATCCTTTAGTTCCATAAACAATTCCCATTCCTCTTAAAGGAAAATCTTGTAGCCAATCACATTTAATGTCAGCTGTAATATTATTTTCATATTTTATTAATGATTGAAAATAGAATTCAACTTTGTAATCTTTATAAGTTCGCTTAATGCTTTGTGTTGTTGAAATTTTACTGTTTGCAAAAAAATGAGTAAAGCAAATTGGATAAACACCGATATCTAATGCACATCCACCATTTTTTTGAAATACCCAGTGTGTATCAGGATAGTTTTGTTTGCGAATATCATAATTGTATTCTGCTTGTATGTGGTAAACATCACCAATTTTTCCACTATCAATTATTTCTTTTAACTTAATTAATAATGGAGAAAACAATGTTTTTTCAGCTTCCATCAATAAACATTGTTGCTTTCTAGCATAGGCAAATAACTCTTTTATTTCTTTTTCGGTTGCTACCATTGGTTTTTCACATATAACATGCTTATGATGTTTTAAACAATTCATAATTTGTTCATAATGAACATGATTAGGAGTCGCTAAATAAATGACATCAACTTCTGGATCATTAAGACAATGTTCGTAAGAAGTATAAATTTTTTTAGCTTGGTATTTTTCCTTGTAGGACAATGCTTTGTTTTCATCACTACTTAGAAATCCGTATAATTCCATGTTTTTTGCATGCATACAACCGTTAGCAACTCGATGACTAATATAACCTAAACCACAAATAACCATTTTCTTCATATGTTTATTCTCCAATTCTAATTTTATTATAACTCTAAAAAAAAGATGTTATCAAGTGATAACATCAAAGTTTTTAAATAGTAATGAATAAATAACTTGCATAAGCAGCAATTAATACAAATCCTTGTACTTTTGTGCTTTTTTCTCTTATTAAAATAGGAATAAAACCTAAACATAATACAAATAAGCAAGCTGGTAAATCGATTGTTCTACTTAGTTCTGATACAGGCAAGTTTGTACCTGATAACCATGAACATAGCGGTAATATCAATGATAAATCAATAATGTTGGCTCCAACTATGTTACCAATAGATAAATTAGTTTGTTTTTTACGGATTGCTGTAATCGTCGTAACTAACTCAGGTAATGATGTACCAATTGCTACAAGAGTAACAGCAATGATTCTTTCAGGGATACCTAAATAATTTGCAATATCTGTAGCTCCACTTATTAAAAATTGAGAACCAATAACAATCGCTGTGATTCCGATAACAAAGATAGTGATGTTTGAAATTGTATCCTTTTTTGTAACAACAATTGTTTCTGTTTCTTCTTTTGATTTAGAAGCACTATAAACATTGTAAATCATAAAAATTATAAATAATGCAATTAGTGAAATGCTAGCCCAAGTAGCTAAACTACCAGAAGTTGATCCAAAAACAAGTAATGCAGCAGATAAAATTAAAATTGTGCACTGAACGATGTATTCTTTGCGTTTGATTACAACTTTCATAAAAATTAATGCAAGCGCCATAATCAATGAAGTATTTGCGGTTACTGAGCCTACAGCATTACCAATTGCAATATCAGCATTACCATCTAAAGCTGCAATTAATGATACAGTAATTTCAGGCAATGTAGTAGCAACACTTACAATTGTTGCTCCAACAATGAAAGTTGGAATCTTTGCTGCTTTTGCAATCCAACTTGCAGCGTCAACAAACATGTCCCCACCTTTAATTACTAAAACAACACCAATAATGAAATACAAAAGCGAAATTGTTATATCCATAAAAGTCCTCCAATATATAAATATGCTTTTTTATAAGAAAATAAAAGTAGTTTTGCATAATAATTCAATATAGTTTATTTGAAAAAATAATCCATTTAAATTGCTTACTAACATACTAGTACCTTGTAACTTTTATCATACTTACATAGGTTTGTCAATTTAATATTATTATTCTCAGCTATGTTTGAAATATTAAATATGTTACAATTGTGAATAAATAAAAAAGGGGTAGTAAAATGGTTTATCTAATGATAATTGCAGTTATGATTATTTGGGGAAGCATTAGCTTGTTTGTTAAGGGAATTCCACTTGAAAGTAGTCAAATAGTGATGTTTCGAACATTGCTAGGAAGTATAACCTTAGTGTTTTTTTCGTTGGGATTAAAAAGAAAAATTAATTATTATGAATTAAAGAAGCAACTAGGATATTTTGTTGTTAGTGGGGTTAGTATGGCAGTGAACTGGATGCTGCTGTTTGAAGCGTATAATTATACAAGTGTTAGTGTAGCGACTTTAACATACTATTGTGCGCCAGCAATTATTATATTGTTATCCCCTGTTGTATTAAAAGAGAAATTGACTTATCAAAAATTAATTTCAATTATAGGGGCAATGGTAGGAATGATATTGATAAGTGGAAATTATACAATTACTACAACGGATATACATGGAATACTTTTAGCCTTTTTATCAGCGATTTTTTATGCAATAGTGGTTTTAAGTAATAAGAAAATAAATAATTTTTCAGGATTTGATATTGCGCTAATAGAATTAGTTATTGCTGCGATTATCATAACGCCGAATGTATTATTAACAACTGATCTATCCTTCATAAATTTTTCAATGACTAACACCATGAATCTAATTATCATTGGAATTATTCACACAGGACTCGCCTTTGCATTGTATTTTAGTGCAATGACAAAAATGTCAGCACAAACTGTAGCGATATTAGGATTTGTAGATCCGGTTGCAGCACTTGTATTATCATTTTTGGTGCTGAACGAAAAAATGATTCCTATTCAGATATTCGGCGCAGTAATAATGATAGGGAGTGCCATATTTGCAGAAACAGTTCAATCTAAAAATAAAAAAGAGTCAGTGAACCAAATTCAATAAATTAGGTTCATTACAACTCTTGTTCTAAAGATAATGCAATTGATTCACAGCTAGTTAAATGCTTATTAATGTGTGCGAATACTTTACTATAATTATTTTGATTTTGTATCAACATTAATACAGTAGGGTCAATGCGTTTTGCAAAAATTGTATCAATGTCAAAATAGATTAAATCTTCATTTTCTTTTACATGCTGTCCTTCTTTTACGACAGTGTTAAAGTGTTCACCATTTAGCCCTTCGGTACCTAATCCAATGTGAATTAGCATTTCAACACCTGTATCTGATACTAAAGTAATGGCATTTTTAGTATCCGGTATTTTTTTTATTAATGCATCAAAAGGAGCTTTAATAATTCCATCATCAGGAATGATGGCAACCCCATCACCTTTTAATTTTTGTGAAAATTCAGCATCATTGACTGTTTCTAAACGCACACTCATTCCGTCTACAACACTTTTTATATGTATACTCATATGTTTACCTCTTTTTCATCTACATTTTAAAAATGGCATTCATTTTTGTCAATAAAAAAATTGAACGATTGATTAGGATTTTTATTTTTTTGGAGAATATATAAAGAGAAGGGAGAAATTATGAAATGTCCGCGTTGTTTAAATGAGGATGTGCGTTTGTTTGCAAGTGGAAGCAAAGGAATGTATTGTCGAGCCTGTGTAGGATTTAAAAGACAGTTATTGATGGAAGAATTGGAGCCTGTCGAAAAAGAAATTTTAATGAAAGATGTTTATTTACAACTACCATTTAAACTTACAAATCAGCAAATAGAAATAGGAAATAGACTTAGCGAAAGCACAAAAAATCACAATGTACTACTTTATGCAGTATGTGGTGCAGGCAAAACTGAAATGATGTTGCAGTGCATAAAACGATGTTTAAAAGAGAATAAAAAAATAGCATTAGCCATACCTCGTCGACAAGTAGTACTAGAACTACAAGAAAGATTATCAGTGTATTTTCCATTAAATAAAGTCATAGCAATATGCCAAGGTTATACAAATGATCTTGAAGGTGATTTGATAATTTGTACTACTCACCAATTGTATCGGTTTCATAAAAAATTTGATTTGCTTATCTTAGACGAACCAGATGCTTTTCCTTACAAAGGCAATAAAGTGCTTCAAGGTATTGCAAAAACAAGTTGCAAAGGAACAATAGTTTATTCAACTGCAACACCGGATAAAGATTTAGAAAGTCAAGTTGTAAATAAAGAACTTATTGAGTTATCTTTGTATCAACGACCCCATGGCTATCCATTGATTGTGCCAAAGTGTGTGGTTTTGCCAAAATCATTATGCTTTTTAAGACTTCTTTCTATTTTAAGAAATAAAGAAAAGTCATTTAGGCAAGTGATGATTTTTTGTGCAACAATTAAACAAGCCAAAAGAATATACAGGATGCTTGCTTTAGTTTATAAAGTAGGATTATGCACATCAAAAACAATAAATAAAGATGAGGTAATAGAATCATTTAGACAAAAAAATTTTCAACACATTGTATGCACAACAATTCTTGAAAGAGGCGTCACATTTAAGAGCGTGGATGTAGTTGTATTTAATTGTGATCATATCGTTTTTGATGAAGCGTCTTTAGTGCAAATTGCTGGAAGAGTGGGTAGAAAAGCGGAGGATCCTTATGGAGAATGTATTTTCTTGGCTACAAGTCAAAATGAAAATGTCAATGCTTGTGTTAAGAGAATACAAGATGCAAATCAAATTGTGTTTGATGTGTAATGAAGAAAAAAATAAAAATCAAAGCTTACTAAAAGATGTATTTTCAAATGATCCAATTTGTACTAAATGCCGAAATAAATTTAAGGTTATTGAAAAAAACATACAAGTGAGCTGTTTAAAAACATATTGTTTAATGCTTTATGATGAGTCATTTCAAGAAGCAATCATACAGTATAAGGAATGTTATGATGAAGTGCTGAGTGAAATATTTTTGTATCCATATCAAATGAAATTAAAAAAAAAGTACAAAAAAGCTATATTTATTCCTGCTCCATCTTCAAAAGAAAAAATTGAAGAGAGAGGATTTAAGCACATTGAAAAAATTTTCAAATGTTTAAACATTGAAATTGTAGATTGTTTTAGTAAATCAACTTCAGTGAAACAAGCACATAGAAATAAAAATCAACGTAAAACAATTAGCGAGGACATTGAATTAATAAAAATTCCACCCTTTAATAAACGTGTTGTATTAATTGATGATGTTTGCACAACAGGAAATACATTGTTGGCAATGCAAAGATTATTGCATGAACAAGGAATAAAGTGTGAAGCCTGTGTTTTGGCAGTGCATCCTTTATTGATAAAAAGTGAAAATAATCGATTTTTCGACAAATTTCTACATCACAAAAAGAATATACTGAACAAGAAGTGAAAGGAGGATCTGCTGTGCAAGGAAAAGTGAAATGGTTTAATGCAGAAAAAGGTTTTGGATTTATTTCTCAAGATGATGGCAAAGATGTATTTGTTCATTACTCTCATATTAGTCAAGAAGGATACAAATCTCTTGATGAGGGACAAGCCGTAGAATTTGACGTAGTTGAAGATGCGAAGGGTTTACAAGCTCGTCGTGTTGTCAAGTTATAGAATATCTATGCAAATACCGCCAGAGCTCTAATTAGAGCTCTGTTTTTAATAAAAGTTAAACCGATTTTAGTAATTACACATAATTTGAACATAAAATCATGATATAATATTTGGGTTATTGGAGGACTTTATGGCTAATATATTAAATAAATTATTCAATGTAGATAAAAAAAGAATGAATGAACTTGAAAAACTTGCTAAACCGATAGAAAAGTATGCAGAAGTGATGAGTCAATTAAGCGACGATGAACTGCGTGAGAAAACAACAGAATTTAAAAATCGTTTAGCGAATAATGAAACACTAGATGATTTATTACCTGAGGCATTTGCGACTGTACGTGAAGCTGCAAAAAGAGTTATCAATGAATATCCATATTTTGTGCAACTTCTAGGTGGAGTAGCCTTGCATGGTGGTGATATTGCTGAGATGAAAACAGGAGAAGGGAAAACATTAACTTCTGTTTTGCCTGTGTATTTAAATGCGTTGTCAGGAAAAGGTGTACATGTTATTACTGTTAATGAATATCTTGCGGAACGTGATTCAAAATGGATGGGGAAAATTCATAAGTTTTTAGGCTTAACTGTAGGTCTAAATTTAAGACAGTTATCTCCAGCACAAAAAAGGGAAGCATATAACTGTGATATCACTTACACAACTAATGCAGAGGCAGGGTTTGACTATTTGCGTGACAACATGGTAACACGTATTGAAGATCGTGTTTTAAGAGAGTTAAATTTTGCTTTAGTGGATGAAGTTGATAGTATTTTAATTGATGAATCACGTACACCACTTATTATTTCAGGGGGTCAAAAACAAACTGCAAATTTATACATTCAAGCAGACCGCTTTGTTAAATCGCTTAAAAATGATGAGGATTACACGATTGATGTCAAAGGAAAATCTGTTCACTTAACTGAAGACGGAGTTTTTAAAGCTGAAAAATCATTTAAAATTAAGAACTTATATGAACTGGATCATACACAGTTAGTTCATCATATTACTCAAGCGTTAAAGGCTAATTTTATTATGCAAAAAGATACTGAATATGTTGTTGATGATAACCAAATTGTTATTGTAGATCAATTTACTGGACGTCTAATGAAGGGACGTGCATATTCTGATGGGCTTCATCACGCGATTGAGGCAAAAGAAGGGGTGCAAATTAAACAGGAAACTTCAACTTTAGCTACAATAACATATCAAAATTTCTTCCGCTTATATAATAAATTAGCAGGGATGACAGGTACTGCAAAAACAGAAGAAGAAGAGTTTGTAAGCATTTATAATATGCGTGTAATGGAAATACCGACAAATAGACCAATCGCTCGTATGGATTATCCAGACGCGATATATGGGTCTAAAAAGGCAAAATATGAAGCTTTAATTGAGGAAGTTATTGAATGTCACGAAAAAGGACAGCCAGTACTAGTAGGTACTATTGCGGTCGAAACTTCGGAATTGATTTCAGATATGCTTAAAAAACGTAAAATTCGTCATGAGGTATTAAATGCGAAAAATCATTCGCGTGAGGCAGAAATCATTAAAAATGCTGGTCGAGTTAAGGCTGTTACAATTGCCACAAATATGGCTGGTCGTGGGACGGACATCAAGTTACAAGAAGGGGTTCGTGAATTAGGAGGACTTGCAGTACTTGGGTCTGAACGTCATGAATCACGCCGTATTGATAATCAGTTGCGTGGTCGTGCAGGGCGCCAAGGAGATCCAGGTTATTCACGTTTTTATGTTTCTGTCAAAGATGAATTAATGGTTCGATTTGGATCTGAGCGTATGGAAGGAATCTTCTCGCAAATGGGGGATCGACCACTAGAATCACGAGTAGTTTCTAAATCGATTGGTAGCGCTCAAAAACGTGTAGAAGGACATAATTTTGATATACGTAAAACATTACTTCAATATGATGATGTTTTAAGACAACAACGTGAAATTATTTATGAACAACGTAATTATGTATTAGAAAACGATGATGTTCATAGCATTGTAAAAGACATGTTTAACCGAGTTGTTTCAAAAACAGTTATGAATTATGTGGATAATTCTAATAAAGAAGCTAGTTTAGATGTTGATGGATGCTTAGAAGCACTAACTAAAATCGGGTTTGCTGGTATCGTAAAAAAAGAAGATTTAATTCAGAAGTCTGTTGCTGAGGTTGATGAAATATGCACAGAAGCTGCATGGCAAGCTTACAGCAATAAAATTGAACAATTCAAATCACAAATTTTAGCTTTTGAAAAAACAATTGTATTAAAGACAATGGATAGAATTTGGATTAATCATATTGATACTATGGATAAACTTCGTACTGGTATTCATTTACGTTCTTATGCACAAGGAAACCCACTTCAGGCGTATATTAGTGAAGGGTTCGAATTATTTGAAGATATGATGGCAAGAATCTCACAAGATATTGTGTTACTTTGTTTGAATCTTAAAATAGTTGTGAAGGAGAAAAAATAAATGGAATTATATGAAATAAAACAAGGCTTAACTGGATATAGCGCGAAGCTTCTGCAGTTAGGCGATTCTCTTTGACACTGCATCAAAGGAAAAAACAATCCATGAGAATGAAGAAAAAATGTCTTCAGATGATTTTTGGAATGATCCCAAAAAAGCACAATCAATCATACAAGTGACAAATTCTCTTAAAGAAACTATTAATATGTATCATTTTTTAAATGACAATTTAAGCTCACTTACTGAGACTGCTGACGAACTGAAAGCACATTTCGATGAAGAATTAATGATTCTTTTAGAAGAAGAATACAATTCAATTAGTGAAGCTTTTGACAAATTTGAAATAAGAGTGCTGCTTTCACAACCCTATGACAACAACAATGCAATTATCGAACTTCATCCAGGTGCTGGTGGGACAGAATCACAAGATTGGGCAAGTATGTTATATAGAATGTATAATCGTTGGGCTGAAAATAAAGGATTCAAAGTAACCGTTTTAGATTACCAAGACGGTGACGAAGCAGGATTGAAATCATGTAGCATATTAATTGAAGGGCCTTTGGCGTATGGTTACTTAAAATCAGAAAGAGGAGTTCATCGATTGGTACGCATTTCTCCATTTGATTCCTCAGGGCGAAGACATACAAGTTTTGCTTCACTGGATGTTATGCCGCAATTTAATGATGAGATTGAAATTACGATTGAAGATAAAGATTTAATTGTTGATACAATGCGTGCATCAGGAGCTGGTGGACAACACATCAACAAGACTGATTCAGCCGTTAGGATGACTCATATACCAAGTGGAATTGTGGTTTCTTGTCAAACTGAAAGAAGTCAGATAAAAAATCGTGAGCGCTGCTTAAATATGTTGAAATCAAAGCTTTATCAAAAAACAATTGAGGAACAAGAAGCAAAACTTGCAAACATCAAAGGGGAACAAAAATTAATTGAGTGGGGAAGCCAAATACGATCTTATGTATTTTGTCCCTATACGATGGTAAAAGATCATCGAACAAACTACGATGAAACTAATGTTCAAAATGTGATGGATGGACAAATAGATCGTTTTATATTTAGTTATTTAAAGAGCTGTATCTAAGCTCTTTTTTATTTTAAAATGTGATATAATAATACAATATTTAGAGGTAATTGTATGAAGAAATATACTCCAATGATGACACAATATTTAGAAGTGAAGGAAAATTACAAAGATGCCCTTGTCTTTTATCGATTAGGGGATTTTTATGAAATGTTTTTTGAAGATGCAAAAATAGCTTCAATTGAGCTGGATTTAGTATTAACAGGAAGAAATGCAGGAGTAGAGGAAAAAGTGCCGATGTGTGGAGTTCCTCACCATGCTGCAAATAGTTATATACAAAGATTGGTTGCTAAAGGATTCAAAGTCGCTATTGTAGAACAACTTGAAACTCCAGCAGAGGCTTCAGGAATTGTGAAAAGAGATGTTATTCAAGTAGTAACACCAGGGACTGTAATGGATGAAAGTTTAGAAAAGAAGACAAGCATTCATCTTGCATCAATACTGGATTATGGTTATGAATACATTCTTTCCATGGTTGAAATGTCAACTGGGGAAACGATTGTTAAAAAGATTTCTCATCAACAAACATTATTAAGTCAAACATTACTTAAAAACAACATTAAGGAAGTAGTTGTTAAAGATAACTTTAATGAAAAAGCACTCAATATGATTAGAAACAACGGAAACATCACGATATCTTTTTGTAATGAATCTGATATATCAGATGAATATATACCATTATGTAGCGAAATCAACAAAAAAGAATCGTTTTTGGAAGCTTATGGAATAATGCTTAATTACTTATGTGCGACACAAAAAAGAATGTTAGGGCATCTTCAGATTGTGCAGGTTGAAAATGAACAAGATACGATGGCGATGGATTTTTCAACAATACAGAATTTAGAATTAGTAACCCCTCTAAGAACTCAAAGTAGTGGGGGAACACTATGGTCATTTTTAGATGTTTGTTTAACATCAATGGGTTCTAGAATGTTGAGAAAATGGATAGAAAAACCTTTAGTGAATGAGAAATTAATTATTCAAAGACAAGAACAAATTCAAACTTTAGTTGATGATTTTATGATTCGCAATATGTGCAAAGAAGCACTTAATCCTATGTATGATTTAGAAAGATTAATCGCAAGAGTTGCTTATGGTTCTGCAAATGCAGTTGATTGTGTAAGGTTAGTAAAGACATTGAATCAAGTACCACAAATTAAAGAACTGTTTAAAAACAATGAACATTTTAAAGAACTAAATGAAGTAGATACATGTAATTCACTAATTACACTTTTGCAAGATGCCTTTGTTGAAGAGCCACCAATGAGCATTAAAGAAGGTGGAATGTTTAAAATAGGATACAGTCCTCAATTAGATGAGTACCGGGATATTGCTAAAAATGGTAAAAATTGGATTTTAAGTTTAGAGGCAAAAGAAAAAGAACGCACAAATATAAAAACATTAAAGATAGGATATAATCGAGTATTTGGATATTACATTGAAGTTTCAAAAGGAGCTACTAGTCAAATAAAAGACGAATACAACTATGTCCGAAAACAAACACTTTCGAATGCAGAACGCTATATTACACCTGAATTGAAAGAACAAGAAGATGCCATTTTAAATTCACAAGAGCGTGCTGTTCAACTTGAAACACAAATGTTTACAGAATTATTAGATCGAATTAAAGAATATTGTCCAAAGTTGCAAAAACTATCTTCGATACTTGCAAAAATGGATTGTATTTATGCTTTATCGGAAATAGCAGCAAAAAATGGTTATGTAAGACCTCAATTTGTAAAAGATCAATTGAATATTGTTGAAGGTAGTCATCCAATACTATCCACAATGAAGAACAGTCGGTATATTTCAAACAGTTGTGTAATGGATAAGGAACGCACTGTGTTGTTGATTACTGGTCCAAATATGGGCGGGAAAAGCACATTTATGCGACAAACTGCTTTGATTGTAATTATGGCACAAATAGGAAGCTTTGTTCCTTGTAAACAATGTGAGATGCAATTGTTTGATAAAATATTTACACGCATCGGTGCAAGTGATGATATCTTGTCAGGCAAATCAACATTTATGGTTGAAATGATTGAGGCAAATACTGCACTTAGTCAAGCTACAGAAAACTCCCTGATTTTATTTGATGAAATTGGAAGAGGAACTGCAACGTATGATGGAATGTCTTTAGCACAAGCAATGATTGAATACATTGCCACAAGCATTAAAGCAAAAACGCTATTTAGTACACATTATCATGAACTTACTACTCTTGATGAACAGCTTTCAAATGTGAAAAATGTACATGTAGAAGTTCATGAAAGCAAGGGAGATATTACTTTCATGTATCGTTTAAAAGAAGGTAAGGCGAATCGCTCTTATGGTATTCACGTGGCTAAACTTGCCAATCTTCCAGAAAGCATTCTTATCCGTGCTAAAGATTTATGTGAACAATATGAAAATGAAAAGCAAGGGGTTCAACAATCAATGGGTATCATAGAAATGGTGAAAGAGCCACAAGGATATCGAGTGAT
Organism: uncultured Holdemania sp.; assembly: GCA_964368495.1. GTDB lineage: Bacteria > Bacillota_I > Bacilli_A > Erysipelotrichales > Erysipelotrichaceae > CALVGQ01. The sequence goes on from CAYJAJ010000012.1 coordinate 20,063, forward strand.
TAGTGAAAAATTAAAAGAATTAAATGTTAATGAATTAACTCCAATACAAGCATTACAATTATTAGATGAGCTTAAAAAAGAGATAAATTAAGTGAGGTGAAGTTATGGCAAAAATACATAGAATGAATGAACATTTAACCAATATGATTGCTGCTGGTGAAGTTGTAGAAAGACCAGTGGGAATTGTAAAGGAATGCGTAGAAAATTCTATTGATGCCAATGCTACAAGAATTGAAATCCGAATAACCCATGGCGGAATTGAACAAATTGAAATTATTGATGATGGTTATGGTATGGATAAAGAAGATGCATTGATGGCATTTGAAAGACATGCTACTAGTAAAATTAAGGATACTGATGATTTGTGGTCAATCAAAACAATGGGGTTTAGAGGAGAAGCCTTACCCTCAATTGCTTCTGTTAGTAAGGTTGAAATGCGCACAAACAATGGGGATAATTCAACCCGTGTATTAATTGACTATGGAGAAGTAAAAGAAGTAGCTCCTTATGGGTGCAACAGAGGAACTGAAATTATCGTACGAAATTTATTTCAAAAAACACCCGCAAGGTTAAAACATCTAAAAACTCCACAATATGAAGCAGCACTTATAAGTGATGTTGTGCAAAAATTTGCGCTTTCATATCCTAACATTTCTTTTAGATTAGTGGTTGACGGAAAAGAAACTTTTAAAACAACAGGGAAAAATCAACTAAAAGAAGTAATGTATCAAGTTTATTCAAAAGAGGTATTTGAAAACAGTGTAGAAATCAATAAGGATAATTTTGATGCAAAATGCACAGGATTAATAGTGTTGCCGCACATCAATCGTGCAACAAGGAACTATGTAAGCTTATTTATTAATGGACGTATGATTCGTTCTTTTAAACTAGCGAAAGCAGTTATTGATGCATATAGTGAAAGCATGCCAAACAGCCGTTATCCTATTGCAGTAATTCACATTACGCTTGATGAACAGCTTGTTGATGTGAATGTTCATCCATCAAAATGGGAAGTAAGATTGTCCAAGGAACAACAACTGTTTTTGTTGATTAATGAAGCAGTTAAAGAAGGTTTATCTAAATATCACATGGCACCAGAAGTAAAAGAAATTCAGAGCTCAATGATTATGGAGCAAAAAGAACTGTTTATAACGACAATAAAAGAAAAAGAAGAAGACTATGTTGTGGAGGAGCCTAAAAAAGAAGCAACTTTTGATATAAATAAAGAAATTAACAAGAAAACAGCAGATGAAGAAATCATTGATGAAATAAATTTGGATGTTACATTACCGGTGATTAATGATAAAGTTGAAGTAAAGAAACGTCAACATTTTTTACAACTTCAACCATTAGCTCAGCTAAATAGAAAATACATCCTTGCAACAAATGGAGATGGATTGGTTATAATTGATCAACATGCTGCACAAGAGCGAGTTAATTATGAAAAAATAAGAAAGCACTTCGAAGAAAATAGCAGCGAAAATACAGAATTATTAATACCTATCAGCATTGAAGTTTCAGCATCAATAATGGCAAGGCTCGAGGAAATAAATAATATATTTAAAGACATTAAAATTGAGTTTGAATCTTTTTCAAATCATTCGTTAATTGTAAGAAATGTTCCAATATGGCTTTCAGATTTTGACGAAATTGCATTTATTCAAGATTGCTTAGATACAGTTGAAGAAGATAACAACATAAGTAAAACAGGTCTAAATAAAGATAAACTAGCAACTAAAGCATGTCATCGATCTATTCGATTTAATCGTTCTTTAACAATGGAGGAAATGAGAAAGGTAATAGATGATTTAGAATATTGTGATCAACCTTATCATTGTCCTCATGGACGACCTACAATGATAACGATTAGTGAAAAACAGCTAATTAAGGAGTTTAAGCGATGAAAAAAGTATTGGTGATTGTTGGACCTACTGCAGTTGGAAAAAGTGATTTTGCACTTAACATTGCCGAGGAAATAAATAGTGAAATTATTAGTGGAGATAGTATTCAAGTATATCGTGGCTTAAACATAGGTTCAGGAAAAGTTACTAGCGCAGAAATGAATCAAGTGCCACATCACTTAATTGATATTCTTAGTGCAGATGAAAATTACAGTGTTGCTGATTTTCAAAAAAAATCACGACAGTGTATTGAAAAAATTACGAATGAAAATAAACTTCCGATTGTCGTAGGAGGAACGGGATTATATATAAAAGCATGTCTATATGATTATGTATTTTCTGATGAACTAAAAAGTGATGAAGATGTCTATAATGATTTAGACAATGAAACACTTTATGCAATGTTGAAAGAAATAGATGAAAAGGCAACAGAAACGATACATAAGAATAATCGTAAAAGAGTAATTCGTGCATTAACAATCGCGGGTTCTGGTAAAACCAAAAGCGATATTGAAGCAGAGCAAAATCATACAATGATTTATGATGTTCTTTTAATAGGACTAACTTGTAGTAGAGAAACATTGTATAAGCGTATTAATAATCGAGTTGATAAAATGATTAATCTTGGACTAAAAGAAGAAATTGAAAAATTAATAAGCAACAAAATTAATTTTTGTAATCAATCAATGCAAGGAATAGGTTATCGTGAATGGAAGGATTACTTTGAAAATAATGCATCTGAAAATGAAGTGATTGAGAAAATAAAAACTCATTCAAGACAATTTGCGAAAAGACAATACACATGGTTTAACAATCAAATGAAAATAAAGTGGCTTGATATTGAAGAAGAAAATTGGCAAGAAAAAGGAATGGAACTCATATCAAAATGGAGGAATAGCCATGAATGAAGCAGAAAAAAGATTAAGCTATTTAATAAATGAAGAAAATGTAGAAAAACTAAGAAAGTCGTCAGTGATGATTGTCGGAATTGGCGGTGTAGGCGGGTTTGCTGCAGAAGCATTAGCACGAAGTTTCATAGGAAAATTAATCTTAGTTGATCATGATGAGGTAGCGTATTCAAACCTCAATCGGCAAATCATTGCGACAACATGCACGATAGGAAAACCAAAAGTTGAGGTAATGAAAGAACGTATTTTGCTGATTAACCCTGAATGCGATGTACTTATTTATAAGGAGTTTTATAGTAAAGAGTTAGCAGAAATTTTTGATAACACTATCGATTTTGTAGTTGATGCTATTGATGTTTTATCAAGCAAGATGGATTTGATAGAGGAATGTGCAAATAGAAAAATTCCAATGATAAGTTCACTAGGAATGGGCAATCGCTTAGATCCTAGTCAGTTATGTGTTACGACGCTTGATAAAACAAATTATGATCCCCTTGCAAGAGCACTCAGAAATGTTGTGAAAAAACGGGGCTTTCAAAAGAAGGTGCATGTTGTATTTTCAAAAGAAATTCCGGTTAAGCAAACAAAAATTGAAAATGAGGAAGGGAAAACTCGAAAAGAAATAATGCCGCCGAGCAGTAGCGCATTTGTTCCAAGTAGTGCTGGGTTGCTTTGTGCCTCTTATGTTGTAAGGAAATTAATCGAAAATTAGTTATTTAATACAAAAGGGAATCTCATTAGTGATTCCTTTTTCAAAATATGAAAATGAAAAAGTATTATTTTGTAATATAATTAATGAAGGTATTTATTGTAGGGGGACATAATGGAAAAACGCACAAAACGTTTATCTTTAGATTATCTTGAAGCTGGGGATTCTATTGAGCAATATGAAAATAGCAAAGATTACCCTAAAGGGATAACAAAAAAAATGGTTTTAAACGATGCGATTCATATTGCATGGCCTTCGTTTATAGAATTAACTTTAACGCAATTGACCTCAATGGTTGATTTAATGATGGTTGGTCAGTTGGGTTCATGGGCCATAACCTCTGTAGGGTTAACCACACAACCAAAATTTTTAATGATGACACTGTTCATGGCATTAAATGTAGGGGTAACTGCACTAGTCGCTCGATATAAAGGTGCAGATAAAAAAGATAAAGCAAATGAAGTGCTTCGCCATGGATTAATATTTACTCTATTAATATCTATAGTATCAGCTACAATTGGGTTTAACTTTGCGGAAAACTTGGTGCATTTCATGGGAGCAACTGAAGAGATTACATTAGTAAATGGCACATCATATCTAAAAATACAAGCACTTGGTATTGTTTTTGTCGCACTAACTTCTGTGTGCACAGCAGCACTTCGTGGAGTAGGTGATTCAAAAATTGCAATGAAATACAATGTTATGGCTAATGTAGTCAATGTGGTTTTTAATTATTTGCTGATAGGGGGGAATTTCAATTTTCCGAAACTAGGAGTTGTTGGAGCATCACTTGCTACAGTCATTGGTCAAGTTGTTGCATTTGGTTTAGCCATTAGAGCTATCACGAAAAATGATAACTATTTAAAATTAAACATTAAAAGCAAGTTTGTTTTTGAAAAGGATATTTTAGCAGATATTTTAAAGATAGGTATTCCTGCGATGATAGAACAATTATTTATGAGAACTGGAATGATTATATATTCTAGAACAGTTTCTGCATTAGGGACAGTAGCATTTGCTACACATAATGTATGCATGAATATACAAGGGTTATCATTTATGATAGGACAAGGTTTTTCAGTTTCAGCTACATCTTTGGTAGGACAAAGTATTGGTAAAAAACGAGTTGATATGGTAAAGCATTATTCAAAAGCAACACAAAAAATTGGGTTAATTGTAGCTGGAATGTTAGGGATTGTTTTCATGTTTTTTGGCGGCCAAATTGTTGGGTTATACACTAATGAAATAGAAGTTATTAGTCAAGGGGCTATTATTATGATGTTCTTGGCTTTTATGCAACCTTTTCAAGCATTACAGTCGATTACTGCAGGGGCATTAAGAGGTGCTGGAGATACAAAGACAACGGCAATGATAATTTTCATAACAATATTAATTGTTAGACCATTGTTTGCAATTATAATGATTAATTACTTGAATTGGGGACTCTATGGCGCTTGGTTTGCATTGTTTGCAGATCAGTTGCTTCGTACAATATTAATTATGGCAAGATATTGGCGTGGAAAATGGTATAATGTTAAACTTAAAGGTCATAATTAAGAAAATGAAAATAGGAAATAGGTGGTATAATGGAATATGCTATAGCAATACTTTTAATCGTAATACTAATGCTTATTTTTGATTTGCGCATTAAAAAAGTACGTATTCAAATAGATTCGAATAAAATTATGGATGATATTCATTTTTTAATCATTAGTGACTTTCATTGTAATAATGAAAAGCTTGTTTTAGATAATATTAAAAATGAGAAAATCGATGCAATATTGATTGCTGGTGATTTGTTTGATGTAAAAAAACATTATAACAATGTAATTTCACTGTTAGAGAAATTACAGGATATGTATCCGATTTTTTTTATAAGCGGAAATCATGAACACAAGTGCAAATGGTTAAACTATGAACAAATTGTTACTATACTTAAAAAATACAATGTAAAAATTATTGATAACAAGCTTGTAGATTATAAGGGTATTGAATTAATTGGTATAAAGGATTATTTGTTCTACAAAGGTGAAAATGATTTATCAAGTGAAAAGAAAAATATTAGTGAACTTTTTAAAAACTCCAATAAAGATAAGTTCAATGTTGTCTTAATACATAGACCAGATCACTACAAGTTATTTAATAAAAACGAGGTAGATTGCATGATAAGCGGTCATGCCCATGGAGGACAGTGGAGAATTCCCGGGTTAGTTAACGGAATCTATGCACCACATCAAGGAATACTTCCAAAAAGAGCAGGTGGAGTGTATAATTTAAAAAACGGGAAACATATAGTATGCAGAGGTTTAGCAATTTATCCACACTATCTTCGCTTATTTAACCGTCCAGAGTTGATATTTTTAACAATAAAAAAAGAAGATTAAATCATTTTTATGCAATGATTTATCAAATCTTCTTTTTTATTTTCTACTTTGTTATCGATGACATCAAATAAACACTGCTCTAAAACTTCTTTTATTTTTTTTCCTTTGAACCCTATAGCTATGCAATCATCTCCATTAATTTGAAGTTGTTTTAAACTAGTACAGTCTTTGTTGTGGATAATTGAGTTCATTTTATTTGAAATATTCAAAATAGACTCATCATGATATAAAACATATTGCCATTTTAATAAGTAATCATAATCTAATTCAAAATGATATAGATATCTTTTTATATCAGCAGATTTTAAGCAATATTGAAGTTTTTCATGTTCAATTAAGAAAAGTATTTTACTTATCTTATCATTATTTAACTTAAGTCTTTTTAATATAGGAAGTAATTCAATTTCATTGTGTGCACTTTTAATATTAGAAAATATACAAGTATATTTTAAAATTAAGTCATCAGGACAACGTAATAGCTGTGCAAATAAAATACTCAATTGGGATTCATCTAAACAAGAAAATTCAGGTATAAATACTTCAAAAATACTTTGATATTTCTTAAATGATGTTACAAAATTATTTGTAATAATCATCTTCTCAAACTCACATATTATTCGCTCTATTGCAATATGTTTTAAATTATCTTTTAATGAAAAAAGCGCCAAATCAGTACTTTTTTCAATTTCGAAATTTAGTTGAAGAGTAAAGCGAATAGCACGTAAAATTCTTAATGCATCTTCGTTAAATCGTATTATAGGATCTCCGATAGCTCTTATTAACTTGTTTGAAAGATCGTCAACTCCATTAAAATAATCAATCAATTTTTTTTCTTGAGTAAAACACAACGCATTAATAGTAAAATCACGGCGTCGACAATCTTCTATTAAACTGGTGTTAAATTTTACAGTGATAGGTCGCCTATAGTCATTATAGTCACTTTCAATTCGATAAGTAGTTATCTCTAAAAAGGTTTGATTAATACAAACAGTTAAAGTTCCGTGTTTTATTCCTGTTTCATAAATAGAATAATTCTTAAAAATATCCATCACTTCTACAGGTGTAGCGCTTGTAGCAATATCAATATCATGTGTTTCTCTATTTAATAATGCATCACGCACAAATCCACCAACAAGGACAGCTTCGTGATCTTTATTTAATAAGTTTAATGCAATTAACGCGTCTTCAGGTATGTGAATCATAATTGTGCCTCGTCTTTAATTTTAATTATATCATTGGATATTGCAGAAGAAGTCGATAAAACTAAGCTTGCCGCCATTATTCCATAAGGGACACAACTGAGTATATTTAAACCTTTGCATAAGGCATAAACGATACCAGATAAGAAAGCATCACCACATCCTAAAGCCATTGCTGAATTATGCATGCTAGGGACATTGAAGTGTGCACAACTGTCTTTAGTATAAAGAGTAGCTCCATTTTGAGACTTTGTAACAATTATCCAAGGACAACCATCATTAAGTATGGCTTGTGCATTTTCATCACAACTTAGGTTTTGATTGTATAGATGCAATTCCCATTCATTTAAGACGATACCAGTGATTTTACACAACAAGTTCTTTTGAGGGATGTTTCTACTACATATTATCTTTGAAGAACTTTGATTAATGAGATCTTCAAGAAAGTGTTTGTTGTGATTGTCAGTAATGATGTATTCACTACCTTTAAGATAGTTAAGATGGATCTCTTCAATCTGGTTAAAATAAAATTCATCAGTAATTGTTGAAAAAATTTGTGATTTATCCAAATTATGAAATGTATAAAAATGTGGTGTTGCCTTATTTACTACTGAACCATGAACTTGACAGCCTTTGTCAGTTAATAATTGTGCAGCTTTAGCAGCATGATCATCATTTCCAAGTCGCACAAAAAAATGACAATTAATTCCTAATGTCGATAGATTCCATGCAACATTATGCATAGAACCACCATAAGACTCAATCAAATTTACTTTATTACAGCCTTTATCCTTCAGGGGTAAAGTAGATGTGCATATTTGGTCAACCAATAATGTTCCGATAACAGATATTTTCATATTTTCACCTTTTTCTTATTTTATCAAAATTATAGAGCTATTTACAGTAAAAAAATTCAATCATTTTAATTGTATAAACTAAATAAAACAGATAAAAACATAAAGATAGAATTGATTTAAATTAAGATATTTTCTATAATTAAACAAGTAGGTGATAAATAATGTACAGAATAGGACAGTCTACAGATATTCATCAGTTAGTTAATGGAAGAAAATTAATACTTGGTGGCGTAGAGATAGAACATGAAAAAGGATTGTTAGGACATAGTGATGCAGATGCCTTGTTGCATGCTATTGCTGAGTCCATATTAGGGGCTTTAGCAATGGGTGATTTGGGAAAACATTTTCCAGATACTGATGAGCGCTTTAAAGGTGCAAATTCATTAACCTTACTAAGTGAGGTAGAGAAGAAAATGAGAAAAAGAGGATATCAAATAGGCAATTGCGATGCTTTAATCATGATTGAGCGCCCAAAAATGGCACCTCATATACCAAAGATGATTGAAAATGTTGCTAAAACATTAGGGTGTGATGAATCACAAATTAACATCAAAGCAACGCGTGGTGAAAAACTAGGATTTGTGGGTCAAGAAGAAGGCGTGCAAGCACAAGCGGTAGTGCTACTGAAGAAAGAGGAGAAAAAATGAGAACAAACAAAGAAAAATGTGTCATGATGAGTGTACAAGGTAAAGTTGATCATCCAAGGGTAAAATATCCAGGGTATCGAGTTGGGTTTGATGGAGTAGGGCGTATTATACCAGCAGTAGGAGGAATTACTTATAATTTCTTCATTGGTGATAGTTGTATGGGAATTGCAGGAGATCATGTTGAGCCAGGAGTAAGTTCTAGCAATGCACAAGAAGCAGAAAATGGTGCATACAATATATTTTCATGTATTGGTAATGAGGCAATGGTAATCAGTGGTGATGCAAAAGGAGCAAAAGGAGTGGTAACTGGGATACATGGGGGTATTGAACATGTAATGTTGGCATTCGATAAAGACACGTTAGAAAAATTAACATGTGATGATAAGTTTTTGGTTAGATCTTATGGACAAGGACTAGAATTATTAGACTATCCAGATATTACTGTCATGAACTGTGATCCTAATTTTTTAGACAAGTTAAACATTATTGAAAATGAGGATGGAACATTAACAGTACCTGTAACTCATGTTGTTCCTGCACACTTAATGGGATCGGGAGTAGGAAGTTCAACAATGATGTCTGGAGATTATGATATCATGACACATGATCCAATTTCATTTGAAAAATATAACTTAAATAGTTTGCGTTTCGGGGATATTGTCATGATTGAAGATCATAACAATACAAATGGGCCATCATATTTAACTGGATCTCGTACTGTCGGAATTGTTTGCCATAGCGATAGTTTCACATCTGGACATGGACCTGGAGTTACAGTGTTACTCACTAGTGCAAAAACTAAGTTAATCGCAAAAATTGATGAAAATGCAAACATCTCAAATATAATTGGATTTAAAAAATAGACGGAAACGTCTTTTTTTTGTAACATTTTTTTAAATAATGCATATTCTGTAATAATGGACACCATTGAAAAGGAGTGTGTGGTTTGAAAAAATGGTTTGAGAAAGTAAAAAATACGAATAAACTTGGATACTTCTGTTTAGTGTTTATTTTAACAGTATTGTTAGTGCAATCTGGATTTTCATTATTTATTGAAACACCAGATGGTACAACAATAGATGGCATTGATGTTGTAGTAAGAACAACAATGAGTTCAATATTTGGATTTATAATCGCAACAAGTGCAAATAAATCTCAAATATCATCAAGCAATACACAAGATAAAATCGAAATTGGTTTTGATAAGTCAAATACAGATATGAAAATGACAAAGAATAATGATCAAGTTACTGTAAAAGAAAGTAAATCAGAGACTCAGCAAGCATCGAAACCAAATAACATCATTTCCGAACCATTTCAAATTATACTATTAACATTCATATGTTTATTTTGTTTAGGTGTAATTATTTATGTTAGAGACTTCGGACTTAATCAAGTAAAAAGTCCATCAGCGATGTCAATTATTACACAGTTTCGTGAATTTATCTCTGCATCAATAGGAGCATTAATTGCATTAACAAGAGGGTATTCAAATAACTAGAAAGGAAGAGCTATATGGAATATGTTATTTTCCCAATGCGCACAATTTCTATTTCACAACGATTTTGGAGTAAGCATAAAGCATGGGATTTAAACGGCGAAGATCGTGGTATTGACTTTTGGTATGCACCATGTAAGGTGAAGGTTTTAGCCATGTTCGATATAAATAAAACGGGGTTTTATAATACTGTACTGTTTGGAAGTTGCGATGAATTTGGAAATCCAAAAGCAGTACTTTGTGCAGACAATGTAGAAAGAGTTTTAACATTTGGCTGTACGCACATGAATACTTTAAACCGCTTTAAATTAGAAGTAGGTAAAATATATAACTCTGGAGAAAAATGTTATATGGAAGGTAATGCAGGAATTAGTTATGGAAATCATGTGCATATGGATGTGGCTGAAGGATGGCAATATCGAAGAACGAAAAGAAATGGTCAATGGTTACTATCAAATTTGGTTGACATAAGCAAAATATTTTATCAACTTGAAGGATGGAATGAAATCCGAAATTCGAATGGATACAATTTTTTAAAAGTAAGCTCAAGAAAAAATAAATAAAAAGGAGCAATAGCTCCTTAGTTCATTGCTTTGGATACTTCAATAAATGCAGTTAAAGCGACATTACCTAAACCTGACAACAAGATTACTTTTATTGGATCCATTCTTAATTTGAGTAATAAGATCATACTTATAACAAAAAGGCTGACAGATATCATATTAGTGGAAGAGATATCAACTATATCGCTTCCCCAAAAAGCTGTAATTAATATGGTCATTCCTGCAGCAGCAATCATTGATATTACCGCAGGACGCAAAGTTCTAAGCACTATTTTTAAAGTATCTATTTTACGGTATTTTAAATAAAAATAAGATAGTGCAGTAACAAGTATGCATGAAGGAAGAATACAACCTAATGTTGCAACAACTGCGCCAGTAAAACCTGCAATTTTAGTTCCTACAAATGTAGCTGAATTAACACCAATAGGACCTGGAGTCATTTGTGATAATGTAATTAAATCAGTAAATTCAGTCATTGTAAGCCAACCATGTTTATCAACAATCTGTGATTGTATTAATGGCAAAGCAGCATATCCTCCACCAAAACTAAACAAACCGATCTGTAAGAAGCTTAAAAATAATTCAAAATAGATCATTGTTTCTCCTCCTTGTGTACGATATATGCTTTAACACAACCAAGTAAAATACAAATGATTATTAAATAGAATACGTTAATTTTTAAAATTGCTGTAGCAATAAAAGCAAGAATCATTATTATCATTAGTTCATTGTCTTTTTCATCAACAATGCCAGCACCCATTTCATAAGCAACACTGCAAATTGTAGCGGCAATACCTGCTTGCATTCCTTGTAACATTAAATTTACAAAAAGATTACTCTTAAATGCCTCATAAAATAATGAGATGATAGTGATAATGATAAAGGGGGGAATAAGGGTCGCTAATATTGAAACAATTACTCCAATTAAACCAGCTAATTTGTAGCCAACAACAATGGCACCATTCACGGCAATTGCTCCAGGAGATGATTGAGCAATTGCTACTAAATCTAATATATCTTCTTCCTCGATCCAATTGAGTTTGTCTACGAATTCATTTTTCATAAGAGTGATAATGACATAGCCTCCGCCAAAGGTAAAAGCACTTAATTTTAATGTCGATAAAAAGAGTTTTATTAAAATTTCATTTTTTTTACGCATGCAAAATCCCCCTATAAATATAATATGCTTAAATAATGCTTATTGCAAATGGAATTGCTATGCCAAAGACCATAAAAAAGCTTCCAAATAGGAAGCTAATTTTTAATTGGATGTAAGTTCAATAAATTGATCAATGTATTCTTTAATGATTTCAAGTGAACTGATCCAGAAATCTTCTTTTGTAATATCAATATTTGCCATTTTAGCTACATCTTCACATGAGTTAACAGTTGTCGCATTTAATAACTGATTGTATTTTATTACAAAACTTGGACCCTCTTTAATAAATTGCGCATAAAGACCTTTAGCAAATAAGCATCCAAAAGCATAAGGGAAGTTATAGAAATTTAAATTAGCGTTATAATAATGACCCTTATTAACCCACATGTATGGATGAAGCTTTGAATGATCCAATCCATTACCATAGGCTGTTTTTTGTGCATTCAACATAATTTCCTCTAAGTCACTACTAAATAAGAATTGACTTTTGCGTCTATCGACTACTTCACTTTCAAATAAATAGCGAGAATAAATATCGCAAATTACTTGAGTAACATCTTGTAGCATACTTTCAATAAGCATTGCTCTTTCTTCGCTAGATTTAGCATCACGAATTGCCGCATTCATAATAATTGTTTCGTTAAATGTTGAAGCAGTTTCAGCAACGGGCATTGTGTATTTTGTATTTAAGATGGAATGATCTTGAATACAAGCTCCATGGTAAGCATGTCCTAATTCATGAGCTAATGTAACTACATCACTTAATGATCCATCAAAATTTGTAAGTACTCGACTCTGTTTAAGAAAAGGGATATTAGCACAGAATGCTCCACCTACTTTTCCTTTGCGTGGATAAAAATCAATCCAATGTTCATCATAGGCACGATGAACAATTTCAGAGACCTCACTTGAAAAACTGTCAAAGTTTTTGACTAAATAATCTTTTGCCTCTTCTATAGTGAACGTCGAAGAATTTTCACATTTTAATGTTGCGAATAAATCATAAAATGGAAGACCATTAGTGTGCCCGAACAATGTAGCTTTGTGACGTAAGTAACGATGAAATTCTGGTAAATATTTTTTCATTGCACTAAGCATAGCTTCTAAAGTTTCTTTTTTCATTCTTGACTGAACAAGTGTCATATCAAGAACTGAATCATATCCACGAAGCTTTGCAACTGTGTTTGCTTCTCCTTTAATACTATTTAAGGCAAATGCAATTGCATCATTGATTTTATCATAAGCAGTTATTTCCGCCTCAAATGCATCTTTGCGTACTTTAGGATCACTACTATAAGCCAGATTACGAATAGATGGAAGAGTCATTTTTTCACCATTGTAGTCAACTTCAAGGATAGAAGTTAAATACTCATGTAAGTTATCCCATGCATCAGAAGCATTTATACTCATTTTGCTTATTGCTTCTTCAACTTCATCACTTAATTGGTGTTTTGCTTTTGCTTGAAGCTCACTAAGTATGAAGTAATGTTCTTTAATAAAAGAATCCTTATTTGAATAATCATCTAAATCAATTGAACAAAGTAGTTTATTTAAAGCAGTAATTGGTTTGGTTGAATTACTAGCTATTGTTGAAAATTGACCACGATAAGCTACGGTTGTAGCATCCGTTGTGTTAGTACTTGAGTTAAGTGAAATATACGTTCCAACTTTTCTAGTTAAAAGTGTAAACTCTTGCATTTTCTTCAGTATAATGTGGCATTGTTCAATAGAAATGGGAGCAGTTAATTTTTCAGATAAATCAACTAATGATTCTATTAAATTACTTAAATAATTAAAGTCATGTTTAAAATTTGGACTATCATAACCTTCATATAAAACATCAAGATTCCATGTGGACATAAATTTATTCTCCTTTTATTTAATGTTTTTAGTATACCACCAAAACATGTTTATTTCACACAAAAGTTTGAAACAAAACAGGTGTGTGATTTTACATAATTACAACTTAGCGATTAAATAAAATGAACTTGTGTAAGTAAACTTTCTTTTTGTGTTTTTATATTAAAACTAATGGTACAATGTATTTGGAGGGCACAAAGTCATGATTATAAAAATAGAGAAAACAGGAATAAATGGAGAAGGTATAGGATACATCAATAAAGTGCCTACGTTTGTACCACATGCGTTAATAAATGAAGAAGTTGAAATCGAAATAGTAAAAAAAGAAACACGATATAATATTGCTAAATTAAAAAAGATAGTTAAAAGAAGTAATATGAGAGTAAATAGCCCCTGTAAGATATCAAATGAATGTGGCGCTTGTGCGTTCATGAATTTGAAATATGAAGAACAACTAGCACAGAAAAAAAACATGGTGAATCAAGCTATGTATAAATATGCAAGTGTCAGAAGCAGAGACATTAATGGTATAGTAGAAAATCCAATGCCTTTGCATTACCGCAATGCAATTAAATTACCACTTAAAGAAATCAATGGAAAACTTGTATGTGGCTTGTATGCGACACAAAGCAATCGATTAATAGTGATGGATGAGTGTTTAGTACATGAGGAAACACTTGAAGTTGTTAGAAAGAAAATCATGGATGTCTTAAATGATTATCACTGTAAAGAATTTGATAAAAAAGAAAAAACAGGGTACCGTACGTTAGTGTTACGGGGCTTTGATGGTATTTTTCAATGTACTTTGGTTACAGGAAGAGTAGAAATACCACAAGATATGATTGATGATTTGATGCAAATAGAAGGATTGAATTCACTTTATCATAATTTGAATATGGATAAACAAAGTGTTGAAGTGTTTGGTAAAAAAATGTTTCATCTTGCAGGGGCAAAGACACTAGAGTTGAAAATTGATGGGAAAGTATTTAGATTGTCCCCTAGGTCATTTTTCCAATTAAATACTATCCAAGCTGTAAATATCTACAAGAAAGTAAGAGAGTATGTGAGTGGTGCAAATTTCATGGTTGAAGCCTATTCAGGAATTGGAGGAATTTCAATTTTTTGCCACGATGTTGTTAGAAACATCATTGGTGTAGAGTTAGTAAAGGATGCTGTAAAAAATGCAAATGAGAATGCTAAATTAAACAGAGCAGAAAATTGCAAGTTTGTTTGTAATGATGCACCTCAAGAATTAAAAAATATTTCAAAAGAAAATAAAATTGATGTCATAGTAGTGGACCCTCCTCGTAGTGGTCTTAGCCAAGCCATGATTCATGCATTAACAAAAAGTAAAGCAAAAAGAATAGTGTACATATCATGTAATCCAAGTACTCTTGCAAAAAATATTGAGGAATTAAAATATGTCTACCGTGTTGAAGATGTTACACCTTATGATATGTTTTCCTATACTCCGCACGTTGAGAGTGTTGTTTTATTACAACGCATATAATTGTTCATAGGTGGTTTAATGTTTTCAAACTAAAACTAAAAATAATTTTAAAGATAACAAATGACTATTCTAATATTTTATAAGTAGAATGAGGGAGAGACTATGAAAATATTGAAAGCAAAAGACATTTCTTATTTAGAAGGATTTTCTCATAAAAAAGAGCTAGGTGAAATAATTGGAAAAACAGCACCGATTTTATCAGAAAGTTTTTCACTAGCTATTACCAATCTTGAAAAAAATGGAAGTGTTGCTAAGCATTATCACAATATTTCTGAGGAAATATATATATTTTGTTCCGGTGAAGGTGTATTAATTGTTAATGAAGAAGAAATTCTTTTTGAAAAAGGAGATACTGTCATTATAGAAAAAGGTGAATGGCACGAAATTATGCCAGTCGGTGCACCTGTAACTTTTTATGCTCTTTCGATTCCACCATTTTCACCAGAAGATTTTTTAATAAAATAAAATTATGGAGGACAATTATTATGAAGCAATTTTTAGGTAAAACTGTTGTAATTACAGGAGGATGTAAAGGATTGGGAAAATCTATTGCTGAGAAATTTTTAAATGAAGGAGCGAAAGTTGTAATTCTTGATTGGGAATTTTTAGAAGCAACCAAGCAAGAATTGTTAGACAAAGGTGTTTGTAATGTATTAAAAGTAGACGTGTCTTCAGAGAGTGAAGTAATTAAAGTATTTAATACGATTGAGAAAGTGGATGTTCTCATTAATAATGCAGGAATTCAACCTGTTGATGATTTTTTAAGTATGCCTAAAGATAATTGGGATAAAATGATGGATGTTAATATTGGTTCAGTTTTTAATTGTACGCGAATGGCTGCAAAAAATATGATCAAAAATAGCATAAAAGGGGCAATAGTTAATATATCGACCATCGATTCTATTAGACCATCGCTAGGGCATACTCATTATTCTGCCTCAAAAGCAGCCATTAACTCAATGACGTTATCTCTTTCACAAGAGTTTGGTAAGTATGAAATCAGGGTAAATGCTATCGCTCCAGGATTAATTAATCGTTCAACGTTAAAAGAAGATTGGCCGGATGGAGTAGAAAGATTTCTAAATGTTGCGGCGTTACCATATATTCCAGAAGCTGAAGATATTGCGAATGCTTGTGCTTTTTTATCAAGTGAGAACTCCCGCAGTATAACAGGAGTTTTATTACCTGTTGATTGTGGAGTATTAGCAGCGAAACCATATTAAACAATTGGTTGCTCTCTTGTTTAGCAATATTGATAATTATGAGACATTCAGATGCTGTTTTCACTGCAACGATATCAGCAGGTACAACATTAGCTACATATGGTGCTACTAAACAAGTAAAAAAACGATAACAAGTGATATTTAATATCAAGGAAATGACAAAATAATGATATGTACTTTAGCAGGGTTGAAACATAGTCTGCTTTTTTTTGTAATTATGTAAAGGTATCTTGACATAACGTTAAAGATATATTATTATTATATTGTAAAGTTACCTTTACAATACAGGGAGGTGATGCTATTGAAGAACAAAGTTGAATTATTAAGAAAACAAAATGGAATTAGTCAAGACTCGTTTGCAAAAGCAATGAAAGTTTCAAGACAAACCATTAGCTCTATTGAAAATGGAAAATATAATCCATCACTCGAACTTGCTTTTGCAATATCAGATTATTTCAAAATGAGCATTGAAGAAATATTTATTTACGAAAGGAATGTAAAACTATGAAAAATTTATTCAAATCAGGTGTTATTTACTTATTATTTGGTCTATTCTTTGTCATGATGTGCTTTGTATATCCAGATATTAGCGTCTTTTTTGGACTTGCTGGAGCATGTATAGGACCAGGGTTATTTTTGATTTATAAGTATAGCTATTGGAGAAAAAGACCGAATGAATATGCTGAGAAAAAAGAAAATGAAACAATAGAATTTAGTGATGAACGAAAAGAAATGATAAGAGGTAAATCAGCAAGAATATCAATTATGGCAAATTGGATTTTACAATCTATAATCATTGTAAGTCTTACATTTTTAGGTCAGTTTGAAATATTACCATACGATCATGTGAAACCTATAATAATCGGAGTAGCATTGTATTGGATACTATCTGCAATAATTATGCAGATCATTTATAAATACATGAGCACTAAATATTAAATGAAGGGAGAAAAATAATATGTTTGGTAACAAAAAAGAAAAGCGTTTTATTATTAAAGATGAGCAGGGGATACAATTAGGTGGTATTCAAATAGTTGTCGATACAGTAACTGGTGTGAATTATTTAATGACTGTAGGTAGCGGACCATCAGGAATAACACCATTACTTGATGAAAATGGCAATGTGGTTATAGATAAATAAAACAAGCAATTCACACACTGCACCATTATAATGCAATCGGTAGGGAAGGGTTTGATCAAATGATATCTAAAGAAGATATTTCAGGTGTTATATTAGAAAGTTGTACTGCTTTAGTGGAGAAAATAAAGAGTTAATAAATGAAGTTGAACAAATTTTATATTAGTTAAGGAGAAATATATGAAAAGAGTTTTAATAGGTGGATTTTTATCTTTGATAGGAACAATTTGGTGTTTAGCTATTATCTTTTTTGTAGGAAACAACTTGGTTTTGAGTTGGAACACACCTCCGGGTAGATTTTTATCAACAATATTTACAACTAGTATGACAGTACCATTATTTATATCCTGCATATTGATAATAGGTGGGTTTATAATTATGTGTATAGAATATTTTAAAAAATAGTTTCTCATTATTTGACTTTAATTATTAGTCAATCTTTGCATAGGAAAGATTATAAGCATTTTAGATAGTAAAAATACAAAAAAGAATGATTAATTATATGGACTTCAGCAGACTTAATTATAGTCTGCTTTTTTAAAACAGCAATGCAATATATATTTGACATAATGTAATAAAAATGTTATATTATGGAATGTAAAGAGGCGATTATGAAAAATAAAAAAATAAAGATAGCACGCATAGAATGTGATATGAAACAGGAAGATTTAGCAAAAGCAGTTGGAGTGACGAGGCAAACTATCGGGTTGATTGAAGCTGGTAATTACAATCCGACATTGAATTTGTGTATTGCAATCTGCAAAGCACTAAAAAAAACATTAAACGACTTATTTTGGGAGGAAGAAAATGATCAAAAATGAAATGAAAGATGAGAGAATAATCTTATCAAAAAGAAAAATTCAAAGCGATGGTTTTATGATAGTATGGTTTGTACTCCTTATTTCCGCACTTGTACAACAACATTTAGATGTCCCTGTTTCACAGTACGCTGTAGAAATGGTTGTTTTTCTATCCATGTCTGTATATTTACTGATCTTTAATGTTATCAAAGGAAATGATATATATCCAGCAAATAATAAAAAAAGCAATTCACTGATTATTTTTCAAAGTGTATTTACTGGATTAACAATAACAATAATTAATACGGTTCAAAATTACTATCAGTATGGTGAAGTTGTACAAGATACTATTGTAAAGCACATAATCTCAGTTGCTGCTGTAAGTTTCATCAGTGCTACTATCGGAGTATTTGTTGTGTTAAAGATGTTAGCATACCTAAATGAAAAAAAACAACAAAGAATAAATAGGGATTTAGATAATGAAGAATAATAAAGACTGTGATGTCAAAATTAAAAAAAAATATACCTGCGCATTGCTTTTATCAATGGACTTACTAGGCGGAAAATGGAAAATGAGGATTCTGTGGCATATTTTAAATGGTGATAATCGTTTTTCTTTGTTGCAAAAAGGAATTCCAGATATAACACACAAAATGCTTGTAACCCAATTAAAAGAACTAGAACAAAGTAATATATTAATAAGAACTGTGGTATGTGAAAAACCACTAAATGTTGTATATGCACTTTCAACACAGTACAAGGGGCTAATCCCTCTTGTGGAAGGGTTTTGCAATTTTTCAAAGGAATATGCTAGCGAAAATAAAATAACTCTCGAGGATATATAGGTACAAAAAAGTACGTTATTGTTTAATATGTTCTACTTAGGATATTATAACTGTAGAACGATAAGGAGGTAACGAAAATGAATTATCCAAGAGCATTTTCACACATAGGTTTGTCAGTACCTAATTTAGAACAGGCAGTTAAATTTTATAGCGAGGTTATGGGTTGGTATGTAGTTATGTCACCATCAGTCATTAAGGAAGAAAATACATCTGCAATTGGAATTATGTGCGAGGAGGTATTTGGAAAAGGACACGGTGATTTCAAAATTGCACACATGGTTACATCGAACGCTATTGGTATAGAGCTATTTGAGTTTGTAGATAATAACAAAGAAAAACAACCATTTGAATTTAAAAACACAGGGCTTTTTCATTTTTCTGTGCAAGATCCAGATATTGAAGGAATGATTGAAAAAATAGTAGCTCATGGTGGTAAACAACGCATGCCAATTAAAGAATATTATCCAAATGAAAAACCATACAAAATGTGCTATGTTGAAGACCCTTTTGGGATTGTATTTGAAATTTATACCCATAGTTATGAAGTCACTTATTCAAAAGGTGCTTATTAATCATAAAATCTCATTAAGGTTTAATGAAGGTATATCAAGCTAATTTCTAAGTAGTGTTGATTATGAATACAAAATTAAGGATTAGATCGAAGTGAATTCGATCTTTTTTTATACTTTCTGATATTTGATATTTTTTGATAAAGCAATTATAATTAAAGAGATTGCAAGAAAAACATGACAACTACAAACTACAAGCTAATCCACGTATTATTGAAGGTATAAACTACCAATAGTAGAGTCGATTTTATAATATGTAAGAATGACTAGATTTGTTAATGCATGAAAAGGAGATTATTATGAACAATCATAAATATTTAAGCTATGGAATATCTTTTGGAATGCTAATAGGGACAACAGTTGGTGTAATTGTAGGATTATTTGTTGAATCAATAGGAATGAGTTTAGGAATTAGTATTGGATCTGGGATTGGGATGTTAATAGGAATTGTTATTGGGACAATTGCTGATAGTAATGAGAAGAAGTAATATAGAATTATGAAGCATAAAACAAGTGAAATGAAGCAGTTAGGGATTAATCTTATGATGGTTTAACTAATTGCTTTTTTAAATTCTCCATGTTATGATTTTTTAAGTTAAGAAACAGGAGTTTTTAAATGAAAAATAAAGTTTTATTTCTATTATCAACCCATAAAAATACATATGTGTCAGGTGAAACACTTGGCAAAGAATTAAATATATCTCGTGCTGCTATTTCAAAGCACATTAAAAATTTACGTAATGAAGGTTACCAAATTATGTCTACTACAAATAAAGGCTATTGTTTATTAGATCAAGTAGATCTTTTAGATGAAGACTATATTCGTAAAAATGTTCCTTCATTTTATCAAATAGAAGTACATCAAAGTGTGGATTCAACTAATGATGTATTGAAACAACGAACAAATAAGCTAGAAGGAACTGTTTGTATAGCGAATCAGCAACTTAAGGGAAGAGGAAGAAACAATCGTTCTTTTTATTCTCCTGCTAACGAAGGAATTTATCTTTCGATACTTCTGAAACCATCTTTATCAATTGAAGATATGTTGAAAGTGACTGCTCTTACAAGTGTTGCATTACACAAAACGATTCAATCACTTTATGATATTTCGTGTGACATCAAATGGGTGAATGATTTATATATAGCAGAGAAAAAAATAGCAGGTATTTTGTGTGAAGGAGCTATCGAATTAAATACAAATCAATTTGAATACTTGGTCATAGGTATCGGCTGTAATATCCATGCATATGATAAGCCACTAGAGCTTCAAAACATTGCTGGAAGCATAGAAGACCACACAACTAAAATTGTTTCAAGAAACGATTTTATTGCATGTCTATTATGCACTTTTTATGAGTATTACAATAAAATAGAAGATAACACATTCTTAAAAACATATCGTGAACATTCAAACATTCTTAAAAAGGATATCATAGTTCATAGCCATAGGGAAAGCTATGAAGCCAAGGCGATTGATATTGATGATAATGCAAATCTAATAGTCGAAAGAAATGGAAAAAAAGAAATATTAAGTGCGGGAGAAATTAGCATACGAAAAAAATAGTATTTGACTTTTTAGTCAAATACTATTTTCTTTCTATTTTTGAAGCGACGATATCATAGACTAAGTCACTTATTTCAGTTGTTGATAACTCCTTGTATTGTGCATATGGAATTGCTTTTCCATAGCTTACTTTGAGATTTCTATCTTTTGATTGATGGTCAAAACAGTGCGCATTATTTAATGTAACAGGAACAATAGTAGCCTTTGACATCAAAGCAAGTTGGAAAGCGCCATGATTGAATTTGTTCATATCATCACCTTTTGAGCGTGTGCCCTCAGGAAAAATTAATAAAGACTTTCCACTTTTTAGGCGACGAACTCCTTCACGTAACATAAAAATGTTGCCTTCACGTGAATTACGATCAAAATGAATTGTTCCTAAAAGCTTTGCACCTCTTCCGAAGAAGGGGATTTTCTCATTTTCAGCTTTAGAGACAAAAGCCATAGTAATTTTTGAACTTGCAACAACCAATAACGGATCAATCGTTCCTTGATGATTACTAATAAATAAAACAGGTTCATTCTCAGGTATATTTTCAACACCCTCACTAGTAAGAGGAAATCCTAAGAATTTTAAAATTCTCTGTGTATTTTTTTGAATTTCTGGAAAGCGTGCTGCTTCATCAATTCTCTCTAGTTGTAATATTTTTATCCATAATGGAAAAGCAATCAACAAGAATTTTAATACTAAAAGTATTTTCATATGGATTCAACCAATGCATACGCTATTGCATAGTTTTGTTCGTGAGAAATACTGATATGTATTTTATATCCCTCGATATTGCAATAGGGTTGCCCTTCCTTATCATTTAAGATTTCGATTTCTGATATAGTTAAATTACAATTTAAAATCGCTTTAAAAATTGCTTCTTTAGCTGCAAATCGTCCTGCAAGAAAAGCAGTTTTACGTCCTTTTTCAAATCCTTCACAAACAGCATATTCATTTTTTGTAAGGACTCTATGTATAAAAGTATCGCGTTGATTTTCTATGCGCTTCATTTCAACAATATCGCATCCTATACCGACAATCATTCTATTCTCCAACTGCGCAAAGAATTTCACCTTTTGCAGCTATTTTTCCATCAACCGTAGCACAAACATCAGCAAAATAGATGCCAGCTCTTTGGTTTGTTAAGGTAACTTCTAGACGAAGAACATCACCAGGTATAACTTGTTGCTTAAAACGCATTTTATTGATTCCAGCAAAATAACCGATTTTTCCTTTATTTGTCTCATCACTTAGTAACAATACGCATCCCACTTGTGCTAATGCTTCAGTAATTAAAACACCAGGCATGACATGTTTTTGTGGGAAGTGTCCTAAAAAGTGCATTTCATTTGCGCTTACATTTTTATAACCCACAATAGTTTTATTATCTTCACTAATACTTTCGATTTTATCCACTAACAAAAATGGATAGCGATGCGGGATAATTTCTTGTATTTGATTTGAATTATATAGCATATTATTTCTCCCATTTTTTGAACACTAATGATGCATTGTGTCCACCAAAACCTAAGGAATTGCTCATTCCATAAGTTAAATCTGCTTTTCTGCATGTGTTTGCGACGATATCTAAATCACATTCATCATCACTTACTTTATAGTTGATCGTTGCAGGAACAATCCCATCTTGTAGTGCTTTTACTGTGATAATGGCTTCTACTGCACCACTAGCACCTAATAAATGGCCCGTATTTGATTTAGTAGATGATATTTGTAAAGAAGAAGCATGTTCTTTGAATGCATACTTTAATGCGGCAGTCTCTGTTTTATCATTTAAAGGTGTACTCGTTCCATGTGCATTGACATAGTCAATGCAAGAAGGATCTACACTTGCATCTTCACAAGCTTTTATCATTGCTTTTGCACCACCAATACCGCCCTCAATTGGGGCAGTAATATGATGAGCATCACAAGTTGATCCATACCCAATGACTTCACCATAAATCTTAGCATTACGTGCTAAAGCATGATCTAACTCCTCTAAAACAAGAACTCCAGCTCCTTCACCCATAACAAATCCACTACGCTCTTTATCAAAAGGAATGCTTGCGCGCTTAGGATCACTGCCATCATGCAAAGCTCTTAAAGACATAAATCCTGCAATTGATAATGGAGTAATGCTTGCTTCACTTCCGCCTGCAAAAATCACATCTTCATATCCATATCGAATGCGATGAAAAGCTTCTCCTATTGCATTTGTTGCAGCAGCACATGCTGTAACAACACTGCTACAATTTCCTTGTGCACCTAAATCAATAGCAACATTTCCAGCAGCAAGATTTACTAAAGCCATAGGAATAAAGTAGGGCGATACTCTGCTTGCTCCACGTGTAGTCAAACTTGTGTGAGCATTTTCTATAGATTCAATACCACCAATACCACTAGCGATAATGACACCAACACGATCAGCATTTGCTTGCACATCAAGAGAACTATCCAAATGCGCTTGTTTTGCGGCAATGCGAGCTAATTGTGTAAAACGATCATTAAATTTTAAATCACGTTTTGTAAAGTATTGTTCCATATCTAAATCTTTAATTTCTGCGGCTAGTTTTACTTTGTAATCTGCCGTGTCAAAATAAGTGATTTCATCAATTCCACAAACTCCATTTTGAATTGAATTCCACATTTCATTGACACTATTTCCGATTGGAGTTACTGCTCCCATACCTGTAATTACTACTCTTCTCATGATTCCCTCCTAGACAACCATTCCACCGTCAACTTGAATTGTTTGACCGGTAATATATCGGCTTTTATCACTTACTAAAAATGAAACGCAATTTGCAATATCTTCAACACTACCAAATGCTTTTAATGGTATATTTTCAATCACTTTTTCTTTGATTGTATCGCTTAATTGGTTTGTCATTTCTGTTTCAATAAATCCAGGTGCAATTGCATTACAACGAATATTACGACTAGCGAGCTCTTTAGCAACTGACTTTGTCATTGCAATTACGCCACCTTTACTAGCTGAATAATTCACTTGACCAATATTTCCTATCAATCCAATTACACTAGACATGTTGATGATTACTCCACTACGTTGTTTCATCATTATTTTTGAGATACATTTAATACAATTAAATGTCCCTTTTAAATTGATATCAATCACATCTTCAAAATCAGATTCACTCATTCTCAATAATAAGTTATCTCTAGTAATTCCAGCATTATTAACTAATACATCAATACGAGAAAATGTATCGATACATTGTTTAACCATTGCCTCAACTTCAGTGAAATTTGCGACATTTGCTTTGATAGCAATGGCTTCAACACCATATGATTTAATTTCATTGACTACATTTAGTGCAGTTGCTTCATTCGACGTATAATTGACAACGACCTGATATCCATCCTTTGCCATTTGTAGGGCGATGGCTTTACCTATTCCTCGGCTTGCTCCTGTGACTAGTGCTACTTTACTCATCTTTTAAGGCCTCCATTGTTTCTTTTAAAGAAGAAACATCTTGTACATTGTATACTTTGACTTCTTTACTAATTTTCTTTACGAATCCTGATAAAGTCTTACCAGGTCCTATTTCGATAAAAGTATCTACTCCTTGTTCAATCATGTTTTGAATAGATTGCATAAAATAAACACTTGAACAAATTTGACGTTTCAATAATGAAGTTATATCTTCATATTCAACATTTCCACTAACATTGAAGACAACGGGTATAGTCGGTTTATTGAATTCATATTGATTTAAAACTTCCAACAATTGATGTGAAGCATTTTCTAGTAATGATGAATGAAATGCTCCACTCACTTTTAATGGTATTATTCTTGCCTTTAATTGTGTTAGTTTTTCACTGGCTAAAGCAATACCTTTTGTGCTACCAGTAATTACAATTTGCCCAGGGCAATTGTAGTTTGCAATTTGTACAATTTCTTTGCTTTCGTGTGTGACACAATCACAAATGCTTTTAATCGTCTTCGCATCCATATTTAATACAGCAGACATTCCACTTGTATTTGCGGGTAAAGCGTCGTTCATTATTGTTCCGCGTTTTGAGACAATTTGTGCACCTTGTGATATATCAAATACATTTGCATAAGCAAGAGCGCTGTATTCACCTAAACTCAAACCAGCACAATAGTCAGCGATAATATTTTTACTTCGCAGTACATTGGCAATAGCTAAACTTACAGTGTAAATTGCAGGTTGGGTGTATTTTGTTTCATTTAATACACCTTGAGTATCTTCAAAACAAACCTCTTTTAAATCAAAATCAAATTGCACTTGATCAAATACTTCTTTAGCTTGTTCATATTGTTCATATAAATCTTTTCCCATACCAACATATTGAGATCCTTGCCCTGCGAACAAAAATGCTATTTTCATAGTTTTACCTCTTCAAATAATGAATCAATCAATTGTTTCACACTAATGATTTCATTGATTCTATAAGCATTGCTTCCAACGAAAACAACTCCATGCTCAACATTTCCTTTGACACTTTGAATTAAAGCCTCACTTATACAATAAGGAGTATCCATAGGGTTACAAGGTTTTAGACAATTTAGGCAACTTTTCATGGTGATGTTTCCGCGTTTTTCAACATCTTCGTAAAATTTATTCCATAGAGCTCTACCGCTAAAACCAGTTGGGCTTTTGACAATGGCAATATCTTCTTTAGAGCAATTTACTATTGCTTGTTTAAATGCAATATCTGCATCACACTCATGTGTTGCAATAAATCTTGTAGCCATTTGAACACCATCTGCGCCCTCATCTAAATATTTTTGAATGTCTATGCTATCATAAATTCCACCTGCAACATAAACTGGAATAGGCTTATTGTATTTTTCTTCATATGATTGAATACTTTGTTTGACTTCGCTTAAGATCTCTGAAAGTGGTTGCGCAGTACCCTCTATAAGTTCTTCTTTTTTAAACCCTAAATGACCACCAGCCTCTGCGGATTCTATGACTACAAAGTCAGGCACTTTATTGTATCTACGATCCCATGATTTTAATATTACATCAATTGCTTTTTTACTAGATACAATAGGTGCAATTAATATATCTGATCCTTCAGTAAGTTCTGGTAAATTTAATGGAAGACCTGCACCACTAATAATTGCGTCTGCTTTTGCATCCACAGTTGCTTTAATAAGTTCTGCATATTGAGTTCCGGC
The DNA here is from genome assembly GCA_964368495.1 of uncultured Holdemania sp. GTDB lineage: Bacteria > Bacillota_I > Bacilli_A > Erysipelotrichales > Erysipelotrichaceae > CALVGQ01. Next base: position 46,556 of record CAYJAJ010000012.1, read on the forward strand.
AACCATGGCATTCACTGCAATCAATCCATTTCCATCAGCAATTTGTTTTGCTTTTGTGATCTCATCCTTTAAAGCTTCGGCATTAGACAATGTATTGTTCTTTCTAAAATCATCACGCATATATCCTGGATGAGCAGCACTAATGACACCCATTCCTCCACACTTAGCGACATTTCCAGCTAAATTTGACAAGGAAACACCGACACCCATTCCACCTTGAATTAATGGCAATTTCAGTGATTTGCCATTATAAATTATTTTTTTAATCATACTAAATCATCAACTTTCGATTGTAGATCCACTAATGTTTTCGATGTGTTTTCTACTATGTTTTTAAGGATTGTTTCAACTGGTTCAACTTCTTTGCAAAGCCCTGCAATTTGTCCCATCATTACAGATCCCATTTCCATGTCTCCATTAAAAACTGCTTTACGTAAAGATCCCAGTGTTAACTTCTCCATTTCTTCACGATTTTCTACTGATTGTTCAAGTTTGATATATTCACGACTCATCTTATTTTTCATAATTCGTACTGGAGTGTTCATGCTTCTACCAGTGACTACTGTATCAGTGTCTTTTGCTTTTAAGACAGCATTTTTATAATTAAGATGTATTGGACATTCTTCTGAAGTCAACAAAACTGTTCCTATTTGAATACCAAATGCTCCTAAAGCGATGGCTGCTAAAAATCCTCTTTCATCAGCAATACCACCTGCTGCAATAACAGGAATATTTACTGCATCAACAACTTGAGGGACTAAAGCCATTGTTGTTAATTCTCCAACATGCCCGCCTGCCTCTGTTCCTTCTACGATAACAGCATCTGCACCACTTCGCTCCATACGTTTTGCTAGACCAACACTTGGAACGACAGGAATAACTTTTGCACCACTGTTTTTTAGCATTTCAATGTAGATTCCCGGGTTTCCTGCACCCGTAGTTACTACACTGACTTTTTCTTCTACGATAACATCCATGATTTCTTTAGTCTGTGGATTCATCAACATAACATTTACACCGAAAGGTTTATCTGTCAAAGCCTTACACACTTTGATAGCTTCTCTTGTTTGATCGGCGCTCATTGCGCCAGTTCCAATGATACCTAAACCACCGCTGTTACTAACACAAGCGGCGAATTCAGGCGTTGCGATATTTGCCATAGCACCTTGAATAATTGGATATTTAATCCCTAAAAATTTATTTAACATTTTCTTTACTCCTATATTTCAATTAATGTCGCACCGTATGTAAATCCTCCACCGAATCCGACTAAAATTACTTTCATCCCTTTTTGTAAAATTCCTTCTTCACTTGCCTGTGCATAGGCAATAGCCACACTTGCGGCACTTGTGTTACCAAATTCGTGAACATTTGTATAAAATTTTTCTAATGGAATATCCATTTTTTTAGATACCCTAGAAATAATTCTTACATTTGCTTGATGCGGAATAATAAAATCTATATCATTCACATCCAAATTTGCTTTCTCACATACTTTAAGTATTGATTCTTCCATAACAGACACAGCGAAGCGGAATACTTCTCTTCCATCCATCTGTAGAAAACCTACAGTTCGTGTCTTTTTATCGATACCAGGGGTGACTAGAATACCTTCATTATCCCCAATGCTTCGTGCATAATGATAAGACTTTGCATAGGTAGCATGTTTTTCAACAAGCACAGCTCCTGCTCCATCCCCAAATAGCACACAAGTATTGCGATCTGTAAAGTCAATTAGCTTACTGAGAACTTCGGCGCCAATGACTAAGGCATATTTACCTTCTTGTAACATACTATTTGCGATTTGCAGTGCATATACAAATCCACTACAGGCTGCATTGACATCAAACGCCATGATTTCTTGATTATTCAGACCTAATCTTTCTTGTACTAAACAAGCACAAGAGGGCATGATATGATCTGCACTCATCGTTGCGACAATGATATGTGTAATTCTACTAACCTCTATTTTGTTTGCTTCGATTGCTTTGCGTGCAGCCTCTACCGCTAAATCAGTTGTTCCTTCATCAGCCACATATCTGCGTTGTTTAATCCCTGTTCGCGAATAAATCCATTCATCGCTCGTATCTACAATTTTACTTAGATCATCATTTGTAACAACATTTTTTGCTGCTGAATACGCGCTAGCTATAATCTTAATATTATCCATATTTTGTTACTCCTAAATTATAGATCCAATATTTCTGAATTTTTGATATCTTTCTTCTAATAAATGTTTCATTTTTTTACGTTGTAATACATTCAATTCTTGTTCAATATATGACTTCAACTCATGAACTACATATTCAATACACTCTTGTGCACCTCCTTGTGGTTCATCAATAATTTTGTCTACAATATTTTTTTCTTTTAAATCAAAAGAAGTCAATTTCATTTTATTTGCAGCTTCTTGGGTCCTAGAACTATCTTTCCATAAAATAGATGCAAAACCTTCAGGTGATAAAATAGAATATACAGCGTTTTCTAACATAATGATGCGATCAGCAACTGATAAAGCTAGTGCCCCACCACTACCACCTTCACTTAATACAACACAAATAACAGGGGTTGATATATTTGAAAACAGGGATAAACTTTCAGCGATGGCTTGTGCTTGTCCTCTTTCTTCTGCGCCTAAACCAGGATATGCCCCTGCAGTATCCACTAATGTAATGATTGGGCGCTTGAATTTTTCTGCTTGTTTTGCTAGACGCATGGCCTTGCGATATCCTTCAGGTTGTACCATCCCGAAATTGCGTTTTAAGTTTTCTTCTAATGACTTTCCTTTTGCTTGAGCGATAACGGTAACTTCCTTGCCAGCAAATGATGCAAGCCCACCGATTATTGATGCATCATCTCCAAAAAATCGATCACCATGTAATTCAATAAATTCATCAAAAAGCAAACGTATATAGTCAATTGCTTTTGGTCTATTTCCTGAACGAGCTAAACAAACTCGATCCCAAGCACTTAAATTAGAATAGGCTTCATCTTTTAGTGCATGTATTTCTTCTTGTAGTTTTTCTTTTGTAGAATCATCTTCAGTTTCAAGTAGCTGTATTTTTAAACATTGGATTTTATATTCATATTCTTTCAAAGTCATGTTATGTTACCTTGTGAATTTTTAATAATTTACCTATAGTCTTGCGTAAGTTCTTACGAGAGACTATTTTATCCACAAATCCTTTCTCTAATACAAATTCTGATTTTTGAAATGTATCAGGCAATACTTCATTGATGGTTTTTTCAATTACTCTTTTTCCTGCGAATGCAATCACTGCTTCTGGCTCTGCTAAAATAATATCACCTAACATTGCAAAAGATGCACTTACACCGCCTGTTGTTGGATTAGTCAATAAACTGATATAAAGCAAACCTGCGTCACTATGTCGTTTTAAAGCAGCGCTTGTTTTGCTCATCTGCATTAAAGACATGATTCCTTCTTGCATTCTTGCCCCACCACTAGCACAAGAAATCAAAATTGGACATCTTCTTTTGGTAGCTAATTCAATGGCTCTTGTTATTTTTTCGCCAACAACTTGCCCCATACTGCCCATCATGAAATGAGAGTCCATTACACATAGCATAAGCTTTTGTTTGTTGATTTGTGCACTACCGTAAATGACAGCTTCATGTAATCCAGTTGCACTTTGGTAGGCTTTTAATTTTTCGCTATAGCCTTCAAATGCATCCATGTTTTTACTTACTACATACTTATCCATTTCCTTAAAACTTCCTGTATCAACTAATTGTTTAATGCGCTCATATGCAGTTATCTTAAAATGATAATTACATTTTGGACAAACATAGAGATTTTCTTTCAATGTGAATAATGGAATTGTTTCTTTACATTTATCGCATGATTTAAAAACATTGTCTGGGATTTCTTTTTGATTGAAACTACTTTTTCTGTTTCGAAATCGCTCTTGAAATTCAGATAATTTAGCTAATCTTTCTTTAAATATTTTGTTCACCTTGTTTTATCTCCTCAATAAATGTAGCTGCAAAACCAGTATTATATTTTCCTTCAATAAATTTAGGGTGATGTAAAGTCATATAATGGAATTCAATATTAGTTTTAATTCCATCAATAATTAATTCTTCTAAAGCAATGCGCATTTTACGAATCGCTTCTAAGCGTGTCGGAGCAAATGCAATTAGCTTTAAAATCATTGAATCATAAAATGGAGGTATCGTATATCCATTATAAACAGCACTATCAATTCTAATCCCTCGACCTCCAGGTGTATTTAAAAATGAAATCGTTCCAGGTGAAGGTGCAAAATCTTGATTTACATCTTCTGCGTTGATGCGACATTCAATCGCATAACCCTGAGTTGTAATATCATTTTGCTTAATTAATAATTTCTGGTTATCTGCAATTTTAATCTGATGTTTAATAATATCAATATTACAAATCATCTCTGTAATTGGATGTTCTACTTGAATTCGAGTATTCATCTCCATGAAATAATATTTTCCATGACAGTCCAATAAAAACTCAATTGTTCCTACACTGTTATATCCAACATACTCACATGCTTTTACAGCATCCGCTAGTAATCTTTCTCTAATTGATGCATCTAATACATAGCAAGGCGCTTCTTCAATTAACTTTTGATTACGTCTTTGGAAACTACAATCACGTTCATATAAGTGAACGACATTTCCAAATTTATCGGCCATTAATTGCACCTCGATGTGTTTTGGATTTTCAATATATTTTTCAATATATACAGCATCATCAGCAAAACAAGATAAAGCTTCAGCTTTGGCGTTGAGGTAACTAGACTCAAATTCAGATTCGTTGTGAACGATGCGCATTCCGCGACCACCACCGCCACTACTTGCTTTAATCATCACAGGGTAACTAACTTCTGCAGCAATTTTTAAGCCTTGTTCTACACTTTCAATGATTTCTTTGCTTCCAGGCACAACAGGTACACCGGCTTGCATCATGATTTTTCTGGCTTCAGACTTATTTCCCATTTTTTCAATTATTTCAGCATCAGGTCCAATAAAAATTAAACCGCACTGTTGAACTAATTTTGCAAATGTTGGGTTCTCACTTAAAAAACCAAAACCAGGATGAATTGCATCACATCCAGTACTACAAGCAGCTTGTATAATTTGATTCATATTCAAGTAGCTATCTTTTGGTCGTGGTCCACCAATGCAAACTGATTCATCTGCCAATTGTACATGCAAAGCGTCTTTATCGGCTGTAGAATATATAACTACGGTTTTAATCGACATTTCCTTGCAAGTGCGAATAATACGAATAGCGATTTCTCCTCTGTTGGCAATCAAGATCTTTTTAATCATTGTTTTCTCCGATTAAGAAAATCGCTTGATCAAATTGCACCATATCTCCATCTTGTACACAGATTTCGCTTATTACTCCAGATTGATCTGCTTTAATTTCATTCATCACTTTCATCGCCTCTACAATACAGACTACATCACCTTTGTTTACTTTCGCACCTGCGCTAACAAATGGTTTTGCATCTGGGGAAGGGGCACCATAAAAAGTACCTACTAATGGACTTTTAATAGCTTTTGTTTCTTTTATAACTGGGGCTACTTCTGGAGTTACTGTATTTACAGAGGTAGGCACATTAATAATTTGTGGTTGTGGAATATTGTTTCCATCGCTGTATTTTTTTAATTTAATTTTAATATCTTCAATTTCTAATTCCATTGAAGCAACTTTACTATCTTCAAATAGTGATATAATCTGTTCAATTTTCTTTGTGTCCATTTTGACTCTCCTTATTTTGAAAATGAGCTAATCTCTTAGCTCATTGCATTTACTATCCTTTTGCTTGAATTAAATCGATAATATCTTGAACGGTTTCAAGCTTTGATAGCTCTTCATCTTCAATTCTTACATCAAATTCAGTTTCTAATTCTAATGCCAACTCAACAGCTGAAATAGAATCAATTCCTAAGTCATCCTTTAAATTAGCTTCTGGTTTAACTGCAGTTTCATCTACATTAATAGCGTCTACTAAAACTTTTGTTATTTTTTCAATCATATTGTCCTCCGAATAACTTTATAAAAAAGTACCACCATATTATACATTCTTTGAATATCAAAGTAAACAAAATTTGTATTTTTCATTGTTGAACCACAGAAAATTTCGTTGTTTTATCATATTCAATTTAGGTGAATATTGTATTTTATGAACTATCTTTTTTACTTATTCAAAAAATAGATTGAATAATTATAATAAAAAAATGTAGAATTCAATTCCACATTTTTATCGCCCTTAGTTTTTTTGCGATTGTTATTGCAAGCATTGCGCTAATGATATCTCCTGGTAAAAAAACAACACAAAGATTCATAATTACCCAGAATAAATCAACAGTAGTCCCATTCAATAAATACTGTATAAAAACAAAATATACAATGCCCATTCCATAAATGAGTACGATTCCAATCATACTTGCGAAAAATTGACTAGCGATGCTTTTTTTGTTTTTACAGTAAGTAGAAATAACCCATGTGGCTATAACAAATCCAAGTAAATATCCAAAAGTTGGCTGAAACACATACGATAAGCCACCTCCGTTAGCTAAAATAGGGATGCCCAATAGCCCAACTGTAATGTACAGGCATACACTCAACATTGCGACTTTTCTTTTTAGAAGCAATGCCGCAAGTACAATAACAAGTGTTTGTAAAGTAATTGGCACAATCGATATCGGGACTTTTATAAATGCACCAATTGCTAAAAAAGCAGTAAACATGGCACTATAGGCCATTTCATCAATTTTAAGTTTCATCATTCACCTCGAAGTGATTATAACAAACAACTTCTTTATTGTAAACCATATAAACGATAAAGTTTACAATGTTCTCGCGATGCTAAGTGATCCAAACTGAATTAAACACATATTAACAATTATCGTTGTATAAACTTACGACGGAAATTGGAATAGTCTATGATTCTTGCTTAATTGATTGGTTTATTGCAATAATTAAGTTTGCGGTGTAAAATACAAATTAAAAATCTTAGGAGAACAGTTATGAAACATTTAGGTACAAAAGAAATTAAAACAGATAGAATAATTTTAAGAGAATTCCAACATAACGACGTAAATTATGCATTTAAAAATTGGTGCAATGATGAAAAGGTGACAAAATATCTTACGTGGCCAGCTCACTGTGATTTAAATGTAACAGAAAGTGTTATAAACAGTTGGATAAAGTCATATGAAAAAAAGAACTTCTACCAATGGGCAATTGTATTAAAGGACATAAATGAGCCAATTGGTTCTATTGCTGTCACTGAGATAAATGAAAAAGTTAACTGTGTTGACATCGGATATTGTATCGGGGTCAATTGGTGGAATAAAGGGATTGTTACAGAAGCGCTTACTGCAGTTATCACATTTTTGTTTGAAGAGGCGAAAGTTAATAAAATACAAGCACGACATGATCCTAAAAATATTAATTCTGGTAAAGTCATGCTAAAGTGCGGATTAAAATATGAGGGGACATTAAGGCAATCAGATTTTAATAATCAAGGTATTGTAGATGCTGCTTATTATGGTCTTTTATCAAGTGAATACGGAGCGGAATGAAGTAAGCATAATAAGGGTAGTAATTAGAAAAGGTTATCAAAGAGGTTAGAACCTAAATTCAACAAGAAAATTATTTCAAAAAATCAGTTATATATAGAGTACTTATTGAATAAAATTGAAATGTCTGGTTGGACTTCATCCATAGGAGTTTGACTTAGGATATTTCAAATAATTAAGTGCTTTTTTTATGTGTGTTTTAAGTACGAAAAACAAAAAAATTAGATGTGTTCTTTAAAAAATGAAAATCAGTAAAAAAATGAAAGGGCATTCAATGGTAAAATTTCGGTTAAATTACCATAATTTGTATAGTTAAAATTATAACATATAAAAAAAACTGATGGCAAATGCGTATTTTACACAAAAAACATTCCTGTTAACTATATAAAATCATACTATATATATCAAAATCAATAAAAAATACAAATTTCGATGAATAGTTACAAATGTAACTGGAATGTAACGATTATGTTGTATAACTAATTATGTAATAGCAAGAGTAGTGATGTGATGGCAGTTACAGTTTAGTGAAAAACAAGCAAATGTTTCACTAAAAGTAATTAATGTTTGAACATTATAAATTTTGGTTTAATCAAGAGATTTTAATTAAATCAAAAGTAATAGTTTCAATTATGACAAAATGAAAAGTCTACTCAGTTAATTGAAAAAAATGGAGGGTTATATTATGAAAGCTAAGTATTTAATTTCAAGTATGAAGTCACTATTGGCTAAAACAGCCATAGTGGCATTTGCAGCAACACTTTTATTTACGGTAGTTACACCAGATGCAACATTTGCTTTAGCTGGTGATGCAAGTAACGGTGTGCAAACAACAACAGTGGCACCACAAACAACAACAGTGGCACCACAAACAACAACAGAAGCGCCTCAAACAACAACAGAAGCGCCAAAAACAACAACAGAAGCGCCTCAAACAACAACACAAGCAAATGGTTTATCAGGAGCTAGATCATCATTATCAAGATCAAATGTTTACCCTACAGGGCCTGCAGCAGAATTAGTTAACATTAAAGCAGAGCCAGGAACTGATG
>CAYJAJ010000013.1:0-43763 GCA_964368495.1 uncultured Holdemania sp.
TTAAAAAACAGGTTTTCCTTAATACTTGTGCTAGACTTCTATAAATGTTTAGATTATGATATGTAGGGTGATTGACAATGAAAATAAAGGCAATTCTCTTTGACATGGATGGTGTGCTCATTGATAGTGAAGGATTTTATGTTGAAGGTACATTTAAATGGATGAAAGAATTGGGTTTCAAAGGGACTATCGAAGACATTTATAAAGTTATAGGGACAACGATGGAAGATACCTATAAAATACTTTATGAGTTTCTTCATGGGAAAATAGAAATCGAAGATTTAAAACATATTAACGAGACCTATTTCGCAGTGAATGAGTTGCCATTTTGTGATGTGTTAATGAGTGGTGTTAAAGAAACACTCATTTGGTTAAAAGAAAACAAAATACAAATCGCTGTTTGTTCATCATCACCGTACAATACAATAAAAACTGTATTGAGAGAAACTGAAATTGAACAATATTTTGACTTCATTACAAGTGGTGAAGAATTTGTGCAAAGCAAACCTAATCCAGAAATATATCTTACTGCTGCTCAAAAATTAGGGGTAGATATTGAAGAATGTTTAGTAGTTGAAGATTCAACATTGGGAATTAAAGCGGGAAAAAATGCAAATATGAAGGTTGTTGCAATTCAAGATAAAAGATTTAATTTAAAGCAAGATGAAGCGGATATCATAGTCAATACAATGGATGATGTTTTATCGTTGTTAAAGCAAGGAAACATCTAGAAGTAACATAATATTAAACTTAGTATATAATGGTATTATAGTGATATTAAACTAATGAAAGAGGGAGTAAGCTAATGAAAGAAGTGATACGAATTGAAGGTGGAAATAAATTAGAAGGTACAGTACGTATCTGTGGTTCAAAAAATGCCACTGTTGCGCTTATACCTGCAGCTATATTAGCTAATGGACCGGTGACAATTTGTGGGGTTCCCAATATTTCTGATGTAGAATCATTAGCGATTCTTTTAAAAGAGTTAAATGTGAAGGTGATTCAGAATTCTTCAGATCATATTGTGATTGATACTGAGAATATGAAAAATATAGCATTAGACCATACTGCGGTAACAAAATTAAGAGCTTCATATTATTTCATGGGAGCACTTTTAGGTAAATATAAAGAAGTGAAAATGAAAATGCCTGGAGGTTGTTATTTGGGCCCAAGACCAATTGATTTACACTTAAAAGGATTTGAGGCATTGGGTGCAACGGTGGATTATAGTCAAGGCTATTACACTATAAAAGCTGAACGATTAATTGGGACAAAAATCTTTATGGATATTTGCTCAGTAGGAGCAACAATAAATGTTATGATGGCTTCAGTGTATGCAGAAGGTCGAACGACAATTGAAAATGCAGCAAAAGAACCAGAAATTATTGATGTCGCAACATTATTAAATAAAATGGGTGCTAAGATACGTGGTGCAGGGACTAATGTAATTACTATAGATGGAGTAGAAACACTAAGTGGTTGTTTTCATGAAATTATTCCTGATCGTATTGTTGCTGGAACATTTATTATTTTAGCAGCTGCAGCTGCTAAAGAAATCACTGTTGAAAATATCATTCCTCAGCATCTTGAAAGTTTATTATCTAAGCTAGAAGAAATGAATGTGGATATGGATGTAAAGGTTGATAGCGTAACAATTCGTGGGGGTAATGCACTTAAAGCAACTGATGTAAAAACACTACCTTATCCAGGTTTTGCAACAGATTTACAACAACCATTAACAACATTAATGACACAAGCTGAAGGAACATCAAAAATAATAGAAACAATTTACGCCGAAAGATTCAAACATTGTATTGAACTGCAACGGATGGGCGCCAACATTGAAATGGGTCAAGGAAAATGTACTGTACATGGGAGTAATGAGTTATTTGGAGATGTTGTAACAGCAACAGACTTAAGGTGTGGAGCTAGTTTAATTATTGCAGGTTTAATCGCTAAAGGGACAACTGAAATCCATGAAATATATCATATTGATAGAGGATACGACAACATCGATGGAATGTTAAGGGATCTAGGTGCAAATATTAAGCGTGTTATGATTGATTAGATAAGCAAAATGAATTGTTTGATTTACTAAAAATTTCTAATATTTGATATTGTGCTTTGCATACTGATATGATACACTATATAAGCACTTACTTTGGATTCACATAGAATCTAAGGCGGAAGGAGAAAACACTATGAAAAAAGATATTCACCCGAACTATAAAACTACAACAGTAACTTGTGCAAGTTGTGGAGCAACATTTGATACAGGATCTACAATTGAAAATATTAAAGTAGATACTTGCTCAAATTGCCATCCTTTCTATACAGGAAGACAACGTTTTGCTGCAGCACAAGGTAGAATTGACAAGTTCAACAAAAAATACAATCGTAAATAAAAAAGTAAGGGACTGTCCCTTATTTTTTTTAAGGTTTCATGATATTATTGTATTGGTAGATAAAATATGTTAAAGAAAGGGTTATAATTATGTATCATCAATATCGCCCAGGATGGGTAGAAGTAATTACAGGATGTATGTTTGCAGGAAAAACAGAGGAATTAATTAGAAGAATTAAAGTGCTTGAATTCGCAAAGAAAAATATTAAAGTATTCAAGCCAAAAATTGATAATCGTTATAGTGATGAAAAAGTTGTGTCGCATGCAGGATCATTTGTAGACAGTATCACTATAGAAAATGCAATGGAAATATTGGACCATATTGATGGCAAAGTTGATGTAGTAGCAATTGATGAAGTCCAGTTTTTTGATAAAGAAGTATGCGCAATTTGTGACATGCTAGCAAAAAGAGGTCTTCGCGTAATGGTTGCAGGATTAGATATGGATTTTCGTGGAGAACCATTTGGTGTGATGCCAATATTAATTACGGAAGCAGAATTTGTAACAAAATTAACAGCTGTATGTGTGCTTTGTGGTGCACCTGCAACAAGGACACAACGTTTAGTTAATAAAGCGCCAGCTAGCTATCATGATCCAATTGTGCTTGTAGGAGCAAAAGAAAGTTATGAAGCAAGGTGTCGCCACTGTCATGAGGTAATTGATAAACCAGTGTTAGATTAAAGGAGAAATACAATGGAAGCAATGTTAAAAAGATTAAAGTCGATACATACTCGTTATGAAGAAATAAACCAATTAATGATTAGTGATGAAGTTTTATCTAATCCAAAAGAAATTGCGAAACTCGCAAAAGAGCAAGCATCACTTACGCAACAAAACGAAGCTTATTTAGAACTTGTTAGGGTTTTGGATAACATTGAACAAGCTGAAGTTATGTTGAAAGAAGAAGATACTGAATTAAAGGAAATGGCTCAAATGGAGCTTGATGAACTTTTACCTTTGAAAGAGGCTTTAAAAGGTAAAATAGAACTTTTATTAATTCCTAAAGATCCAAATGATGACCATGATGCAATTATCGAAATTAGAGGTGCAGCAGGCGGAGATGAAGCCAATATTTTTGCAGGTGACTTATTTAGAATGTATAGTCGATTTGCAGAAACGATGGGTTGGAAAATTGAAGTGATGGAATCAAGTGAATCTGAAGCAGGTGGATTTACTCTTATTTCATTTATGATGAAGGGATCTGATGTATATCGCCATATGAAATTTGAATCAGGGTCACATCGTGTTCAACGTGTTCCAAAAACTGAAACACAAGGTCGTATACATACTTCAACATCGACTGTTTTGGTTTTACCAGAAGCAGAGGAAGCAGATGTTGAAATCGATCCAGCTGATTTAACTATAGAAACACATCGTGCATCTGGTGCTGGTGGTCAGCATGTTAATAAAACAGACAGTGCTGTTCGTATTGTCCATGTGCCAACAGGAATAACTGTTAATTGCCAAGATGGACGCAGTCAACACGCTAATCGCGATACGGCTATGAAGTTAATTCGTGCTCGTGTTTATGAGGAATATCAACGTCTAAAAGATGAAGCAGAAGGAGCACAAAGACGTGCTAAAATTGGTACTGGAGATCGATCAGAAAAAATTAGAACATATAATTATCCACAAAATCGAGTTACTGATCATCGTATTGGTTTTACACTAAATCAACTTGATCGTGTAATGGAAGGTAAAATCAAAGATGTAATTGAGGCACTGCTTCAAGAAGAACAACGTCAAAAAATATCTGGAGAACAAAATGTCAACCTATAGACAAGTAGTTAATAATGCACGTAACAAACTAGCGTTGGCAAATATTTCTGAAGAAGTTGCTTTATTGTTTTTGACAGAATTAGCTGAACTTGAACGTGCAGAGTTGTATTTAAACTACGAAGAAGAAATGCCTGTTACACTTTTGAATGAATATGAAAAAGGACTTGAACGCATTTTGAATGATGAACCGATGGAATATGTTTTGGGGTTCTCGTGGTTTTATGGATACCGATTTTTGGTTGATGAAAATGTGTTGATTCCAAGACCTGAAACAGAAGAATTGGTTGCGAATATTTTGATAGAAGTTGATGAGCATTTTTCGAATTATGAAAAAATACAGGCTGTTGATATTGGTACAGGTTCAGGTGCTATCTCCATTTCTGTTGTTTTAGAAGAGCCGAAAATAAACATGATGGCCACAGATATAAGTGAAGGAGCCATCAAGGTTGCCAGAAAAAATGCAGAAAAATTAGGTGCAAATCTTGAGCTTTTTGTAGGTGATATGCTTCAGCCAATTATCGAAAATAATAGGAAAGTGGATTTATTAATATGTAATCCTCCATACATTCCTCAAGAAGAAAAATTGGAAAATAGTGTAAAGGATTATGAACCACACGTTGCTTTATTTGGTGGAGAAGATGGGTTAAAATTTTATCGTGAAGTGCTAGTAAACGCAGATAAAGTGTTAAATGAAAAAGCAATACTTGCTTTTGAAATTGGGTATGATCAAAAAGAAAGATTGCTTGAATTAGTATCTCAAACAATGCCTTATGCTGAAGCTGAAGTATTAATGGATATCAACGGAAAAAATAGAATGTTAATTGTTAGAAAAATTAAGGGAAATAACAAATAAATTAAATTGGAAAATTGTGGTATAAACTAAAAATAACAGTCCATACTTAAGGTGAGGTGAAACTTATGCTTAAGAAAATAAATATTGCGATAATACTTTGGTTGACTGTGTTTAGTATCAATGCTACAGGGACAAGCATAACAATGCGTTATGAAATTTATAATGATACAAGTTCAACAGATGAATTAATGATTAAAGATAACATCATTTCGGTTTATCAAGAAATCATATACGGAGTAGACGAATCAACAAGATCAAGCTTAATTAAAAAAAATGCACACTTATTTGCATTGGAGGATGATTTTGATGTTGAAGTATCTTATGACACCATTATTATAAAGGTAGGAGACGGAGAAGGAACTTTAGTTAGTGGTGAATTTGATTGGGCAATGTGCAGTAATGAAGTAAAACCAAAATCATTTATTAAAGAATTGTTAAGTCAATAATCATTAGTGTATAATAAAACAGTGAAAGCTGTTTTTTTATATAGGTAGATTATGAAAACAATAAAAATTAATCAAACACAACTGGATCTATTAATTGAAAACCTAAAGAGTGAGGAAGTCGTTTCGTTTCCAACAGATACGGTTTATGGATTAGGATGTATTGCGACAGAAAGTGCAATTAAAAAAATGAAATGGGTAAAAGGACGAGATGAAAAAAAACCATTTCCGATGATGGTTTACGATATTAAGCAAATAGATGAAATTGCATACATTACTGATGTTGCAAGAAAAGTAATTGATCATTTCATGCCAGGAGCACTCACGATAGTATTGAAGAAAAAACCAGTCATTTCCGAGGAAATAACTAATGGAGAGTCGACTATTGCAATTAGAATACCTGATGATGAAATACTAATCTCAATTTTAAAAAAGACAAAAAAATTGATGGTAACAAGCGCTAATTTAAGTGGATGTCCAGCGGGGCATACAAGTGAAGAGGTTCTTGAACAATTGGATGGAAGAATAAGCACAATACTTTTAGGAAGAAGTCAAAATGAACTGGCTAGCACAATTGTTGATTGTACTGGAAGTGATGTGAAAATATTAAGAGAAGGACCGATCACTAAGGAAATGCTTGAAGATAAAACAAAATCCATGATAATCTTAAAATAAGATATTGAAAAAAGTTTAAAAAACAGTTAATAATATGTGTAGAAAGAAAGAGGATAAGAGATGAAAGATACAGTTATTTATGATTTAATTGGACAAGAGACAAATAGGCAAACAAATAATATAGAATTAATCGCATCTGAAAATTTTATTAGCAAAGACGTGTTAGAAGCAAGCGGGTCGATATTGACTAATAAATATGCAGAAGGGTATCCGAATAAAAGGTATTATGGCGGGTGTGAAGTTGTTGATAAAATTGAAGCAGAAGCAATCAGACGCTTAAAAGAAATATTTAATGCTGAACATGCCAATGTTCAACCACACAGCGGATCGCAGGCGAATATGGGTGTTTACTTAACTGTACTAAAACCGAATGATAAAGTACTTGGTATGGATTTAAGTTCGGGCGGGCATTTAACACATGGGCATCCACTTAATTTTTCAGGGCGTTTATATGAATTTCATGCATATGGAGTTGATCCAATCACAAACTGTATCGATTACGAGGATGTAAGAAAAAAGGCTTTAGAAATTAAACCTAAATTAATTGTATGTGGTGCAAGTGCTTATCCGCGTGAAATTGATTTTGCTAAATTCAAAGAAATCGCTGATGAAGTTGGTGCGTATTTGATGGCAGATATGGCACACATTGCTGGGCTTGTAGCTACTGGACAACATATGAATCCAGTGCCATATTGTGATTTTGTTACATCCACTACGCATAAAACATTACGTGGACCTCGTGGTGGAATCATTTTATGTAAAGAAAAATTTGCTGCAGAGCTAGATAAAAATGTTTTCCCGGGTATGCAAGGTGGTCCGCTAATGCACATTATTGCTGCAAAAGCAGTTTGCTTTCATGAGGTGATGCAACCAGAATTTAAAGTATATGCAAAACAAGTTATTTTAAATGCAAAAATTCTTTGTGATACACTGAAGGAAGAAGGGTTCAAAGTAGTTTCTGATGGGACAGATAATCATTTGGTTTTAGTGGATGTCAAATCATCAGTTGAACTAACTGGTAAAGTTGCTGAAAAACTACTGGATACAGTACATATAACATGCAATAAAAACACAATACCATTTGATAGTGAAAAACCATTTGTTACAAGTGGAATTCGTTTAGGTAGTGCTGCAATGACCACACGTGGTTTTAAGGAAAACGAATTCAAGAAAGTTGCTAAATGGATTTCATTAGTGCTTAAAAATCCACAGGATATTGAACTTCATGAACAAGTTAAAAAAGAGATTATTGCACTTACAAATAAATACCCACTAATTAATGAATAAAAAAGAGTTTAAGGCTCTTTTTTTATTGACATAATAAATTTATCTGATAAGCAGACCATGTAAAAAGTGGGAGTGAAGTATTCTAGAAATACAAGCCAAAATAATAGCTGGAGTTCTAGTTTTGAGATAATTACTGGATTTGGTATCAAAAGAACATTTGTTTATTTTTTATGATGAAAAAAGCGAATAAAAAAGCTTTATTTTACATATTTGTATTTGTTCAAAAATTAACAAATTAATAAGTGTTTTTTTGGTTGAAAATAATAAAAAATAAGTTAAAATAAACATGATGTAAATTGAAAGAAAATAGCTTAAATGCTATAATTATACAAAATGATTAAAGGAGAATTGAATATGTTAACAGTCTTAAATCATCCTCTAATTACACATAAATTAACACAAATGCGTAAAGTGGAGACAGGTACAAAAGATTTCAAACAAAATTTGGATGAAATTGCGGGTTTAATGGCATATGAAATATGTCGTGATTTACCTTTAAAAGAAGTGATTATTAAAACCCCTGTACAAGAATGTAGTACATATGAATTAGCAAAAAGCATTGTCCTAGTTCCAATACTAAGAGCAGGGCTTGGACTTGTGAATGGAATTAATAATTTGATACCTACAGCAAAGGTTGGATTTGTTGGTTTATATCGTGATGAAGAAACACTAGTTCCTCATGAATATTTCGCTAAATTTCCAAATATGGATGATGCAGTAACTATGGTATTAGATCCAATGCTAGCGACAGGAGGAAGCGCGGTTGCTGCCATTGAAATGATTAAAAAAAGAGGCGCTAAAACAATTAAACTTGTTTGTTTAGTTGGAGCACCAGAAGGTGTAAAAGCTGTTGAAGAAGCACACCCTGATGTGGATATTTATTTGGCTGCATTAGACAGTCACTTAAATGAAAAGGGTTATATTGTTCCGGGATTAGGGGACGCTGGAGATCGAATTTTTGGCACAAAATAAAAATACACAAAATACAAATGTTTATCGGTATCTAACAAGGATGCTTATAGGATTAATATTAGGGATTAATCTAGGGGTATGGATTGATTCAAAATTGAATACAACTCCATTATTTTTGATAGCTATAATTTTGTATGTTGTAGGTGGAACATTGTATCTGCTCATCAAGGAGGCTTAAGGATGATTAAATCATTACAGCATTCTATATTAAAGAGAACCTTGTTGATTGCAGTGTGTCTTAGTGTAATTACATGGGTAGTTACAAAAGATGTGATGATGGCATCTGGATTCATAATTGGAGCAATTGCCCGGCTTGCAGGATTCATGCAGATTGTAAGAATGACAAGCAGAATCGAAAATTATGATCGCCCAAAGGCAGTAACGTCATCAAATTACGTAACACGATTAATTTTTTACGGCATTGTCATCTGGATCTGTATGGATGCAGGTGTTAATGTACTTACATTGCTGTTAGGCTTTGTGAGTATGAATATAGCAATACTAGTAACAACTTATTTTGAAAATAGAAAGGAGAGTGAGTGAATTTGCAAGTAGATGGAATACTGGTACAAATAGGTGGATTTGAATTTTTTGTTCATCAAACGATACTTTATTGGATTGTTTTATGTATCTTTATTGGCGCATTATTAGTATGGGCCGGAAAGAAATTTAAAGAGGCTGATCCAACAAAAGCGCCTACCGGAGCTGTTCTTGTTTTCGAACAATTTGCGAACATGACTGCAGCTGTTATTGGTGGAAACCTTCAAGGTAAAACTTGGAAGTATTTACCATTAATGGGTACAATTATGCCGATTATGGTCATTAGTAATCTTTTAGGATTATTTGGGCTTCAATCTCCAACTTCAAATTTAAGTGTCAACATCACTTTAGCGGTGTGTGTGTTCTTATTGATTCATGGTAGTGATATCAAGCAACATGGGATTAAGGGGAAACTATCATCATGGGCAGAACCAATGGCGTTCTTGTTCCCGTTGAATGTTATAGGTGATTTTGCATTTCCGGTAGCATTAACGCTACGTTTATTCGGTAACATGCTTGGAGGAACGATTATCGTTGCTTTACTTTATTTACTAGTATCAAATTTGATGCCGTATTCAGTATTACTGTATGCGGTGACACCGTTTCTGCATATGTATTTTGATGTCTTTACGGCATTTATGCAGACATACATATTCTTTATGTTAGCATCATTCTTTTTATCACAGTCTATTGATTTAGACGATTAAATTCAAGGAGGAAAATTAAAATGGAATTTAATGAATTTTTTGTACAAGGTATGGCACTATTAGGTGCTGGTATCGCAATGGTAGCTGGTTTAGGTCCTGGTATTGGACAAGGTATTGCAGCAAGTAAAGGTGCTGAAGCAGTAGGTCGTAACCCTGAAGCAGCAGGTCCAATTCGTTCAATGATGGTATTAGGTATCGCGTTAGCTGAAACAACTGGTATCTATGCATTAGTAGTTGCATTATTATTAATCTTTACTCAAGCTTAATCCACTATATAAACAAGGAGGTATGTAAATGGAAATCATCAATATAGATAATTACCTGAGAATAGATCTTGTTGATATGGTGATGGTTTTAATTTCTACAGCTTTAATTGTAATAATCGCTAAAAAATATTTTTGGAATATTGTTAAAGAATATTTAGAAAAAAGAAATCAATTCATTCAAAGTCAATTAGCTGAAGCTGTGACTAAAAATGAAGAAGGCGAAAAATTTAAAGCAGAAGCTGAAGAGGAATTAAAAGCTTTAAAAGCGCAATCAAAAGAAATGTTAAGCGCTACGCAAGAAAACGCTAAAAAAGAGGCAGCTGCAATAGTTAATGATGCTAAAGAAGCTGCAGCTTCTATCAAAGAGAGAGCTCAAAGTGACATTGAAAAAGAAAAACGTCAAGTTATGAGCCAAATCAAAGATGAAATGAGTGAAATTGCTCTACTCGCTGCAAGTAAAGTTGTTGACAAAGAACTTGATGATGAACTTCATAGAAAATATGTACAAGAGTTCATTGATAAAGCAGGTGAGTATTAGTGAGAAGTGTAGTTGCAAGTAATTATGGTGAAGCTCTTTTTGAGTTAGCAAAAGAAGAAAATACTTTAAATGTGGTTAAAGAGGAATTGTTGAAAATTGCGGACTTAGTTCGTACTAATGATGAATTGAACCATGTAATGACACATCCAAAAATCGTTAAAGATGAGAAAAAGACGTTAATTAAACAAATGTTTAATAATCAAAAATTAATTGAAAACTTTTTAATGTTTTTAGTTGACCAAGGACGCTTTGGAACAATTTTAGATATCGTTGATGCGGTTGTTGAAAAAGTAAATGAAGAACTTGGTATTGAAATTGCGTATGTAAAAAGCGCTGTTGCATTATCAAAAAAAGAACAAGAAGAATTAAAAACTATCTTGTCAAAGAAAATTAATAAACAAGTGGAATTGATTTGTGAAATTGATGAGACTTGTGTTGCGGGTATGCGTGTGCAAATCCAAAATGAAGTTATCGATAACACAATAGCTACAAAACTTGAAAATATTAAAGAGCGTGTTGCGTCAGTAACACTGTCAAATTGAGGTGAAGAAAAATGAACTTAAGACCTGAAGAAATTAGTAAAGTCATAAAGGAACAAATTAAGAACTATGACAAAGTAATGGAAGTTTCTGAAACAGGTACTGTTATCACTGTTGGTGATGGTATTGCCTTGATTCACGGACTAAACAATGCAATGTCTAGTGAACTTCTGATCTTCCCAAATAACATTTATGGACTTGTCCAAAACTTAGAAGAGAATCATGTTGGGGCAGTGTTAATGGGAGACAGCAGCTTAATTAAAGAAGGTGACGAAGTTAAACGTACGGGAAGAATTATTGAAGTACCTGTAGGCGATGAACTGCTAGGACGTGTAGTTAATGCACTAGGAGTAGCAATTGATGGTGGGCCTGCAATCACTTCAAAAAAATTCCGTCCAATCGAACGTGTAGCACCAGGAGTTATGACTAGAAAATCAGTACATCAACCAATGATGACTGGATTAAAAGTAATCGACTCAATGATCCCTATTGGTAAAGGGCAACGTGAGTTAATTATCGGAGACCGTCAAACTGGAAAAACTGCAATTGCGATCGATACGATTTTGAACCAAAAGGGACAAAATGTGAATTGTATTTATGTTGCAATCGGACAAAAAGCAAGTACTGTTGCTCAAATCGTTGAAAAATTACGTGCTAATGGAGCAATGGAATATACGACTATCGTGTCTGCAAGTGCTAGTGAGCTTGCGCCACTTCAATACATCTCACCATATACAGGATGTACTATCGGTGAAGAATGGATGGAACAAGGTAAAGACGTACTTATCGTTTATGATGATTTAAGTAAACATGCGGTAGCTTATCGTACACTATCACTTCTACTTAGAAGACCACCAGGACGTGAAGCATATCCTGGAGATGTATTCTACCTACATAGTCGTTTATTAGAGCGTGCTGCTAAATTAAATGATGAATTAGGTGGAGGTAGTTTAACGGCTTTACCAATTATTGAAACGCAAGCGGGAGATATCTCTGCATATATTCCTACAAATGTAATCTCTATTACAGATGGACAAATTTTCCTTCAAAATGAATTATTCAATGCTGGAAATCGTCCTGCGGTAGATAGTGGATTAAGTGTTTCTCGTGTTGGTAGTGCGGCTCAAACTAAAGCAATGAAGAAAGTTTCTGGTTCACTTAAACTAGAACTTGCACAATATCAAGAATTATTATCTTTTACTCAATTTGGTTCTGACTTAGATCCTGTAACTAAAGCGACGATTGATCATGGTTCACGTTTAATGGAACTATTAAAACAATTCCAATATTCACCGCTTTCAATGTCTGAACAAGTAATTTCTTTATTTGCAGCAAAACATGGCTTCTTAAAAGAAATTGAACTTGAAGATGTTCAAGCTTATGAACAAGGATTACATAAATATTTCCACAATGAAGCAAGTGATGTATTAAATGAGCTTGATACTAAGCAAGCACTTGATAATGAACTTGAAGCTAAATTAAAAGCAGCTATCGAAACATTCACAAAGAATTTTAAAATGGTGAGCTAATATGGCACAAGGAATGCAAGCGCTGAAATCCAGAATTAAATCGGTTACAGCGACGAAGAAAATTATTGGGGCAATGGAGTTGATTTCAAATTCAAAGTTAATGAAACTTCGTAACTTGATGGAAAAAAACAAAGAGTATTCTGAAACTTGCTTAGATACAATGAATCGTATCTTGGCTGATAATCCGACATTAGATAATCAATATCTAAAAAAACATCATAGTGGTAAAACATTGACTTTTATCTTTAGCTCTGATTTAGGATTATGTGGTGGATATAACTCCAATATGATTAAACTTGCGGCGAGTGAACTTAAAAAAGATGATCCTATTATCGTAATTGGTTCTAAAGCAAGAAGAGCTATGTCGAATCGTGGCTACAGTGTAACCAATGATCAAATTCATGGAGATGGATTAACATATGAAGATTGCAGTCGCTTAGTTGATGATGCGCTTCAAATGTATCTAAATGATGAAATTAGTAAAATACAAGTTATTTATACGCAATTTGTAAATACAGTTACTTTTAAACCTCAATTAAAAGTTTTATTACCAATTGAAGTTAAAGAAGTAAAAAAAGAAAGTTCTCATGTTGAAACAATGTTTGAACCTAATGCAGATGAAATTCTAAACGAACTAGTTCCTATGGCTATCCGCAGTGAATTATTTAGTCTTTCTCTACAAACAAAAACATCAGAACAAGCAAGTCGTCGTGTAGCAATGGAAAATGCGAACGATAATGCAGAAGAATTAAAAGAAACATTAGTATTACAATTTAATCAAGCACGTCAAGCGGCGATTACTCAAGAAATTGCAGAGATTGTTGCCGGTGCTGATTCATTGTAGGAGAGGGGCAACTTATGGCAAAAAACAGTGGAAAAATAATACAGGTTATTGGACCTGTAGTTGATATTCGTTTTGAAAATAGCGATTTGCCGTTATTAAATCATGCGATCTCAATTAAAAAAGGAAAAGAAGAAAACTTAACGGTGGAAGTTGCACAACACATCGGTGATGATTGTGTTCGTTGTATCGCGATGGGTTCTACAGATGGATTAGTACGTGGTATGCCGTGTGTGGATACAGAAGCACCAATTAGTGTGCCTGTAGGAACAGAAATTTTAGGACGTATGTTCAACGTTTTAGGTGAAAGCATTGATGGTCAAGAAAATGTTGATGCTTCAGTAAAACGTATGCCGATTCATCGTGCAGCTCCATCATTCGATGAGCAACAAACTACTGCAGAAATTTTGGAAACAGGAATCAAGGTTATTGACCTTATTTCTCCATATGCTCGTGGTGGTAAAATTGGATTATTTGGTGGTGCCGGAGTTGGTAAAACCGTACTAATGCAAGAACTTATTCACAACATCGCTAAAGAACATGGTGGTATGTCTGTTGTAGCTGGTGTTGGAGAACGTACTCGTGAGGGTAATGACATGTATCACGAAATGAAGGATTCAGGTGTTCTTGATAAAACTGTGCTTGTGTACGGTCAAATGAATGAATCTCCTGGAGCAAGAATGCGTGTAGCTCTATCTGGGCTTACAATGGCAGAATATTACCGTGATCAAATGAACTCTGACGTATTATTGTTTATTGATAACATCTTCCGTTTCACTCAAGCGGGTTCAGAAGTATCAGCGTTACTTGGACGTATGCCAAGTGCTGCTGGATACCAACCAACTTTAGCTACTGAAATGGGACAATTACAAGAACGTATCACTTCAACTAAAAATGGATCAATTACATCAGTGCAAGCAATCTATGTGCCTGCGGATGATTTAACTGACCCTGCTCCAGCAACAACGTTTACTCACTTGGATGCAAAAACAGTACTTGATCGTAGCATTGCTGCATTAGGTATTTACCCTGCGATTGATCCACTTGATTCGACAAGTCGTATGTTAGACCCACTTGTAGTTGGTGAAGAACATTACGAAGTAGCTCGTGGAGTACAACAATTACTTCAACGTTACAAAGAATTACAAGATATTATCGCAATCTTAGGTATGGATGAATTATCTGATGAAGATAAAGTTGTTGTAGCTAGAGCACGTCGTGCAAGAAACTTCTTATCACAACCATTCCATGTTGCTGAACAATTCGTGGGAATTAAAGGACTTTATGTTCCTGTTGCTGATACAATTCGCAGCTTTAAAGAATTATTAGCAGGTAAATATGATCATTTACCAGAACAAGCATTTATGTTTGTTGGAACTATCGAAGAAGCAGTTGCAAAAGCTGAATCTTTAGGAGCGTAAGACAATGATCCGTTGTCGAATAATTACTCCCAACGGCTTATACAAAGAATGTACTGGAAGTATTTTAAATATTGTAGCTATCTCAGGTGAAATGGGTATTTTACCAAAACACGTGCCAGTAGTGACGATGCTTAAAATCTCACATATGACTATCGAAGAAGAAAATTCTAGAGAAGAGTATGCAATAGCCGGCGGAATGCTTTACTTTAAAGATGATGAGGCGACAATTCTTGTACAAGCAGTTGAAAATGTCAAAGATATTGACATCGAAAGAGCACAAAATGCAAAACAAAGAGCTCAAGATAGATTAAATAGTTCTAGAGACGATTTGGATATGGTGCGTGCTGAAATAGCATTTAAACGAGCAGTTAATCGCTTAGATAAATAAAAAAATGATCTCTATTCATAAAGAATAGAGATTTTTTATTGCAAAACAAAAAAAATGTATGCGCTTTCACTTGTTAACTAAATAACTTTGTGCTATTATTTATTCATGATATAAATTTTACATGCATAGATAAGTAATATAAAACATAAGTAAAACCAAAGTAAAACCAAAGTAAAATCAAAGTAAAACCAAAGTAAAACATGAAGAGTAACATAATTAAATAAGTATAACAATAAAGGAAAAGTTTATTTATAAAACTTTAACCCTACATATATTAAGGAAGGAGGTTATTAAAAGTACTGAGTGAATTTGTAAAGGTAAATATATTTAGTAGTTAATTTTTAATGAATTTTCTTTTCTATGTTATTGGTTAGAAGGAGGGATTTTTTTGTTAACTACTGCTTCATGCAAATTTCCATTTCTAGAAGAATGGAAACAAATTTGTGAGAAAAACAAGTTTTGCGAAGTCATTGATTCAGTACTTTCAGGTTATGCACAAATTGCCTTCAACGACAATACATTTTCAGGAATATTGATGATTATCGCAACTTATGTTGCATCACCTGTACAAGCTATTTCAGGTGTTTGGGCTACGCTAGTTGCTACTTTGATGGCTTATTTTATAGGAGCACCGAGAGGGTTAATTAGGTGTGGCTTATATGGATTTAATGCTGCACTAGTAGGAGTTGCTGTTCCTGTAGTGGCTTTTCCAGGTTCTGAAGTAACACTAGCGATGCTTCTGTATTCAGGATTAGGGGCAATAATTTCTGTGATTTTATTTGGGGCCCTTGGTGCAATCTTTTCAAAGTATAGTGTTTCATCGCTTGCGTTACCTTACTGTGTCACTTTGTTTTTTCTTGTTCCAGCAAGCGTCCTAATTGGAACAATGGATGTAACTCGTGGTGCACCTGCACTTGCGACACTTGCGACAGCACAAGCAGGGTGGAATGTCACAGAGTTTATCCATGCTTCGCTAGCGGGGATAGCACAAGTATTATGGGTAGAAGTACCGATAGCAGGAATTCTTTACTTAATTGCTGTTTTATTTGCATCTAGAATTGATGTAATTTCAACAATAATTGGAACTGTTGTAGGTACAGGTGTTGCTATTGCATTAGGTTTATCCAAAGACTTAATCATGATTGGATTATTTGGATATAATTCTGTATTACTTATGAAAGTAATTACAAGAGGTTTTGTATTGAATGCGAGAACATGGATGTTAGCAATTTGTGCTGCAGCATTTACACCTATTTTAGCAGCAGGACTAAGAGTTATCTTCTCGGCAACTGGAATTGGATCATTTGCTGCATGGCCATATGCATTGACATGCATAGCAATTTTCTTAGGTAGAGATAAATTTAAAAACTTTACTTATGTAGCACCAGCAAACTGGGGAGTTCCAGAAACAATAAAAAAGGATTTTAAAACAGAAAATGAATAATAAAAAGTTTGTCAGTTAACGTAATCAAAAGGAGGATTATTTATGCGTACTGTAAAAGAAACAAATTTATTAATTGATTGTGGTCTAGGGAAAATACCATGTGATGTGGTACTAACAAATTTAAAACTTGTAAATGTCTGTTCGAAAGAAGTTTATGAATCTAAAATTTATATTAAAGACAAACGAATAGTTTCTATTGACCCGGATTCAAAACTAGTTGCAGAGAAGGAAATTGATTGTAAAGGACTTTATGCAGTTCCAGGGTTTATAGATGGTCATATGCACTTTTCATCATCAATGATTAATCCAGAAGCGATGGCTCAAGCTCTTGTACCACAAGGAACAACAACAGTTTGTGCGGATTTTATGGAAATTGCAAATGTCACTGGAGCAAAAGTTGTTGATGTGATGTTAGAAAATGCAGATAAGCTACCATATCGTATTGCTATTGAAGTTCCAACACGCGTTCCTACTGCTCCAGGTCTAGAGACAACCGGTAATATTATAACTGTTGAAGAAACAAAGGAATTATTATCACGTGATGCAACTATTACATTAGGCGAAATGGCACCTGCAAAAATTTTACAAAGAACAGATGATAATATACAAAAAATATGTGATGCTATTAATTTAGGTAAAGTAGTAAATGGTCATGCAGTAGGTTGTAATTATCAAGAGCTGAATGTTTATGCATCAGCTGGAGTTACTGATGATCATGAGTGTGTTGAGTGGGAAGAAGCATTAGACCGCTTGCGATTAGGTATGCATGTATTTATCCGTGAAGGTAGTGCAGAAAGAAATCTACCAATGTTTGTAGAAAATGCATTAAAATTAGGATACAGTTTTGAAAACACATGTTATTGTACTGATGATAAACATGTTCATGATATTAAAGCTGAAGGTCACATCAATCATAATGTTAACTTATCAATTAAGCTAGGTGTTGATCCAATTACTGCAATTAGTATTGCAACAATCAATGCTGCAAAACATTTCCGTGTTGATGCAGATTATGGAAGTATTACTCCAGGCCGTTATGCAGATATTATATTGTGTCCATCAATTGAGAATATTCAACCTCAAAAAGTATATTTTGAAGGGAAACTAGTGTTTGAAAAAGATGTGCTTCCTGTTGTAAAAATTGAAAGAGAATATCCTAAATGGATTCGAGATACAGTTCATTTTAAAAGACCTATTACAGCAGACTTATTTGAACTAGCTGCACCTGCAGGTAAAACTTCAGTAACTGTTAATCTTCCTCAATTAGTTGATGACCAAATTATAAATACAAAACAAACTGCTGATCTCCCAGTTGAAAATGGTTTAGTAATGAGAGATCCTAAAAATGATATAATGAAGTTTGCAGTTGTAGAACGTTATGGTAAAAATGGAAATGTAGGAGTGTATTTTGTAAAAGGGTTTACACTTGAAAAAGGGGCTGTTGCATATTCTATGTCACACAATCATCAAAATATTTGTATCTTAGGTGCTAATGATGAAGACATGGCATTAGCAGCAAATGAAGTGCAAAAAATGAAAGGTGGACTTGTAACAGTAATTGATGGAAAAGTAATTTGTACAATGAAATTAGCAATCGGTGGATTAATAAGCGAAGAAACAAATGCGGATGTAATAGCTGAACAATTGATTGCTATGAATGAGTCAGCAAAACTAACAGGTTGTAAATTGCCTGCACCGTTCATGACATTAAGTTTTATTGCACATCCAGCAGTTCCACAACTTGCACCTACTGATATGGGGCTTGTTGATGTTGCAATACAAAAGTTTGTACCTGTAATAAAAAATTAATTTAAGAAGTAAATATATATCACAATAAAGATGAGAAGCAAGTATTCACTTTCTCTCATCTTTTATATATAATATTAAATTTAATTTAGGATGGTGAAGATATGAAAAATAGTGTTGAATTTGACATAAATAATAAATTTATCAAAAACATGTCTAAGAAGAAAGAAATCATTTGGTTAAATACAGAACTCGGTAAATTTGAAAGTAGTATACAAGATATGAAAATTACCTTCGATGAAGTTTTAGATGCGGAGGAAAGATTAAAGAGATTTGCACCTTTTATTTTAAAGTGTTTTCCAGATACGAAAAATCACGGAGGTCTTATCGAGTCACCGTTAATTGAAATAGAAAAAATGAAGTGTAGAATGAATGATATATATGGTGCAAATATCAAAGGTAATCTTCTTTTAAAAATGGATAGTCACTTACCGGTGGCTGGGTCTGTTAAAGCAAGAGGTGGTGTATACGAAATATTAAAATACGCAGAAGAATTAGCGTTATCAAATAATTTAATTAAACAAGAAGATGATTACAGTGCTTTTTTGCAACCTAGTATGAAACAATTTTTTTCAAATTACACAATTCATGTAGGATCAACAGGAAACCTGGGATTAGCAATCGGAATCATTAGTACTGTAATTGGATTTAGAGTAAGTGTTCATATGTCAAACGATGCAAAAGAATGGAAAAAAAATCTTTTGCGAAGCAAAGGTGTCAATGTAATAGAATATAGTGGAGATTATAGTAAAGCAGTAAGTAGCGGAAGAGAGTTAGCAAAAAAAGATTTGATGGCCTATTTTATTGATGATGAAAAATCAAAAAATCTATTTTTGGGTTATGCAGTAGCAGCTTTGCGTCTTCAAAAACAACTAAATCAATTAAAAGTAATTGTAGATAAAACTCATCCGCTATATGTCTATTTACCATGTGGCGTAGGAGGTGCTCCAGGAGGAATTGCATTTGGATTAAAGCATATTTTTAAAGACAATGTAAATGTGTTCTTTGTAGAACCAACAGAATCATGTTGTATGGCACTAAGTATGATTACAAAGCTGAAAGACAAAATCTGTATACAGGATATTGGATTAAGTGGAATCACAGATGCGGATGGATTAGCAGTAGGAAGAGCATCACCGTTAGTGTGTGAGGTTATGGAAAAAATACTATCAGGAATATTTACAGTAAATGATGAAATGATGCATCAATATTTATTAGATCTAGTAAGTAGCGAAAATATATTTATTGAAATTAGTGCATGTGCATCGTTTGATGGAGTGAAAAAAATAAATACTAAAAAGGATTGCATTGACTATCAAATGGAAAAAAATGTATTTAAATACGAGAATCAGGCAACTCACATAGCATGGGCGACAGGGGGTAAATTGATACCTGAAGATATAAAGTCAGAATATTTATTAAAGCAGAACTGTTTGAGGAGGAAACAAAATGATTAGAAAAGCATTGATGAGTGATTACGATGATATTTTAGAAATTTTCATGATTGCAAGAAAATTTATGAAAGCAAATAATAACGAGCAATGGGGAGATACCTACCCACCTGTAGACGATGTAAAAAAAGATATTCAAAAAGGTAATTTCTATCTTTATATAGTTGAGAATAAAACTCAAGCCGTATTTTCTTATTACCATGGTAATTGTGAGTACTTCAATACGATAAAGGGGAAATGGTTAAATAATGATACATACACCACATTTAGCAGAATTGCAAGTCGTGGAGAAGTAAAAGGTGTAACAGAAAAGTGTGTGAATTGGATATTAAAAGAAACTAAAAACATACGAGTTGATACACATCCAGATAATATACAAATGCAAAAAGCTCTAGAAAAACTGGGGTTTAAGTGTTGTGGGAAAGTAATCTTAGCACGAAATAATGCAGAACATTTGGCATATGAAAAAAATATATGATAAGAATGAGTAAATAGTAATAATTACATCTTAATAAATAGAAAAGAAGGCCAGGGGTTGGTCTTCTTTTCATTATTTATAAGGGGATAGAATTTCTGTAGCATAAATTTAAGGGGATAAATTATAGTAATATGCTACAGGCAAGATTTCCACTTGCTAATATAAATATATCAATACTTTAACAGTGAAATATCGAGCAATTATGTAAAAATGTGTTATTTTCTATACTAAGCCTATGAAGTAAATAACACCAATAGCAACAACGACTACTGCTAAAGAAATAATAAAACCATGTATCATAGGGTTGATTCCAGATTGTTTCATTTCGTTAAAACTTGTGTTTAACCCGATTGCAGCTAATGAAGCAACCATCATAAACTTGCTTAATGTTTTTAAAGCTATGCCAAGTTCAACTGGAATCAAATTGATGCTATTTAATATAGACATACAAATAAATCCAACAATAAACCAAGGAATTAACGTGCTGAATTTGATTTTTGATGACTTTGAATTAGGATTCTCTTTTCTCATGAGTCTTGCATGAATGAGTGAGAAGATAATAACTGTTGGAATAATGGATAAAGTTCTAGTAAGTTTAACCATTGTTGCAAAGTCACCGGCAGCCTCTGAGTAAGCATATCCAGCCGCAACAACGCTGGATGTATCATTTACGGCTGTACCTGCCCATAACCCATAAGCGACATCAGATAAACCAAGGTATTCGCCCATAATTGGGAAAAGCAAAATCATAGCCATATCAAAAATAAATGTAGCACTCATTGCATAAGCAATATCTTTGTTGTCGGCATCAATTGTAGGAGCAATTGCTGCAATAGCAGAACCCCCACATATTCCAGTTCCTGCAGAAATTAGATTAGATAACTTCCAATTCAGTCCCAGTAATTTTCCACTTATATATCCGCCTCCAAAACAGGTTAACAATGTAAATACCATAACTGATAAAGAGAATTTTCCAATTTCAAGAACGGTTTGAATGCTTAATGAGGCCCCTAGTAAAATGATAGCATAGCGCAATATCTTTTTTGATGTGAATTTAATGCCTGGTTTAAAATTCGAAGGAATCTTAATAAAATGATTAATGCCCATTCCGATAAATAAAGCAATAACAGAACCGCTTATTAGATGAACTGAAAAACTATTCTCTATTAGAATTGCAACAAAGGCAATGAATAAAGATAGGATGAAACCTGATAAAATATTTTTCATAAATAAACCACACTTTCCATAAAAGTATATCACTATTGCTTAATAAGAACTAATTATGATATGTTATAATATATAACAAATTGTTATGGGAGATAAATATGGATAATAAATACTTAACACTAATACAAGTGGTAGAATGCCAAAGTTATACAAAGGCTGCTGTTAAATTACATTTAACTCAACCTGCACTAACACAGCACATTAAAAAACTAGAGCAAGAGTATCAATGTGAAATATTTGATTCTACTAAAAAGGGTCTAAGCTTAACAGTGCAAGGTAAAATGATTTTTGATCATGCAAAGGTATTAACTATACTAAATAATAAATTAGATCAAAGATTAAGAAATACTTTAAAACCATTAACATTTGGCATGACCTTATCTATCTCTGACTATTATGTAAATCCTGCATTATTTGTTAAACTGTACAAAAAAGAATATAACTGCAGTATTGAAGTGATGAACACTGAGAAGATATGTGAGCGGCTGATTTCAGGATCAATGGATTGTGCTATTGTTGAGGGGTTAGTTAATCCGAGCTTGTTTTATTCGCATATAGTTCATTCAGCAAAATTTATTTGCGTTGTTAATCACTCGCATCCATTACTGCATAGTAAAAACTGTACATTTGAAGATTTGTTTAACTATCCAATTGTGTTAAGAGAAAAGGGATCTGGAACAAGAGGAATCTTAATTAATTTATTACATGACAATAATTATAATGAGGATTGCTTTATTCAACAAATAGAAATGGGAAGTTTTAGATTAATAAAAGAATTTGTAAAGGAAACTCATGCGATTACATTTTTGTATGAGAATGTAGTTAAAGAAGAAATAAAAAATGGTATACTTAGAGTACTTGACATTAAAAATGGAAGTTGTGTTAGAAATATGGTTTTTATTTATCCAAAAAATAATTTTGAAAACCAAGAAATCAAGAAATTTTATAATGAATATGTAAAAAATGAAGTTGTATAGGAGGATTAGATGGATTTTATACAAGAATTGAGAAATTATGTGCCGTTCAATGATCAAGAAGCTAGTGACAAAAAAATGATGCTAAGGTTAATCGATGAAAAAGGATACGATATTTTAAGTAGAAAAAATGAAACAGCTCATTTTTCAGCAAGTAGTTTAATATTAAATGAGAATTTAGATAAAGTCTTAATGATTTATCACAACATCTATCAGTCGTGGTCATGGACTGGTGGTCATGCAGATGAAGAAACCGATATGTTAAAAGTTGCGATGAATGAAGCAAGAGAAGAAACAGGTATTACAAATGTGAAACTATATAGTGACGGTCTGTTTGCTATAGACAATTTACCTGTATGGGGGCATTACAAAAACGGTGAATATGTCAGCACACACATACATTGTAATTTTACATATTTACTTGTAGCTGATGAAAACCAAAAAATTCAACCAAAAGAAGATGAGAACAGTGGAGTAAAGTGGATAAAAATTAAAGATTTACAAGACATGGTTGAAGAAAAACCGATGATGAAAGTATACTCGAAATTGTTAAGAGAAATAAAGGGGGATTTTAAGTGGACTTAAAAAAATTGTTTACACCTACAGATATGACTGAAGGGGTTCCGTATAAACAAATTGCATCTTTTGCAATTCCAATGTTAATCGGAAATATTGCACAACAACTTTATAATACAGTTGATAGCATCGTTGTAGGGCAAACGATTGGTGATAACGCACTTGCTGCTGTAGGAAGTGCGGGACCCATTTTTAATATGTTGTTGGTGTTATTTATTGGGATTTCTGTAGGTGCTGGAATTTTAGTTTCCCAATATTTTGGTGCAAAAGAAAGAGAAAATCTTTCATTTGTTATAGGAAATTGCATTACTTTGACATTCATTGCATCAATTATTATCATGGCAGTCACACCATTTGTTATTATGCCAATATTAGAATTGTTAAAAACGCCTGAAAGCATTATTTATTGGTGCAATGATTATCTGTTTGTCATGATGATGGGAGTTATCGGATTAGCATATTATAATATTTTAAGTGGGATATTAAGAGGATTAGGAGATTCAATTTCGGCATTGGTGTATCTTCTAATTTCTACGGTAATAAATATTGTTTTGGATATTTATTTTGTTACTGAGCTTAACTTAGGTGTTGCAGGTGTTGCTTATGCAACAGTTATTGCACAATCGGTTTCTGCAATACTTTGTTTTTATAAACTGACGAAATTAGCTGATGTGTTTGATTTAAAAAAGTCACATTTGAAAATAAATAAAAAACATACAGGCGATATTATTCGACTAGGAATTCCATCAGGACTTACACAAGCAATTTTTTCACTTGCCATGGTAGTTATTCAATCATTATCAAACAGTTATGGAGAAATGTTTATTAGTGCAAATGTTATTGTAATGCGCGTTGATGGATTTGCCATAATGCCGATTTTAAGTTTTGGAAATGCTTTAACAACATTTACAGGACAAAATTTAGGGGCTAAGAAATATGATAGAATTAAAATCGGTGCAAAACAAGGAACACTGATGTGCGTGGTTGTGTCATTAGGGATAACTGTAGCGTTGTTAGTGTTTGGACCAATTCTAATTCGCTTGTTCACAAAAACGCCGGATCTAATTGACTTAAGTATGAAAATATTATACATTCTATCTCCCGCTTATGTCTCATTAGCTATTATACAGTGCTTATTTGGTGTAATGAGAGGAGCTGGGGATACAGTAACCCCAATGTATTTATCAATTATAACAACAATATTGATACGTGTTCCACTAGCCTATATCATCGCTTTTTTTACAATGAGTGCTACTCATCCGACAGGACGATATGAAAGTGTGCATTTATCGTTGGCAGTTTCCTGGACGATTGGTGCTATTATAGCTTACTACAGTTATAGAAAAGGAAAATGGCGCAAGGTTTTAGAGGAACAAAATATTTGAAGTCTTTGAGTGAATAATAATTAAAAAGTTTGTAGGAAACTACAAACTTTTTTTGTATATATTAAAGAAACAAGTACAAAAAAAATGGATAAAAGTACTTTTCAATTTGACAAAAGTAAAAAAATATTGGACTATAATAGTATGAATGATTATAAAGTAAAATTGAGGGGAACACAATGAAAAAAATATCAAATAATTTGATTTTGCTTAGAAAAAAAATAGGAGTAACTAAGAAAAATCTAGCTAAGACATTAAATTGTAGTGAAGAAACGATAGAAAAATGGGAAGATGGAACTACTGAAGTACCGATAGAGAAACTAATTCCGATTTCTAAAGCGCTGAGATGCTCTGTCGAAGATGTGATAAGTCAAAAATCAATTATGGATGAAAAGCAAAGACAAGCATACATTAACAAAGCGGCGAAGGAGATAACTTTGCTTAACTATAGGGAACTTCAAAATAGCATTGCTGAAGTAGTCTATAAGTATCCTGATGATGAACAGTATAAAATTGTTGTGTCGGCAACGTTGTTTTTTGGATTATTTAATATAGAAAGTGAAAATCTAACTGAAGCGAAAGATTATTGTTTGAAGCTATTAAATGAGGTAATAAGTAACGGAAGTTGTGAAGCGCAAAAAGCAGCAGCATTTACCAAAGCAACAATTTTATTAATGATTGATGATCCAGACGAATCAGAAATCGTTCTTGATAATCATCAATGGAATTTGAGTGATCCAAGTGATCTATATGTACAAATCTATCAAAAGCAAGGCAAAAACGATGAAGTGAAAGCTTTAGTAGAAAAAATGTTGCAAGAGAATTTATATCGGGTTTCTATATTATTAATTAATTTATGTGATTGCTTAAATGAAAGTGATGAAAGAATAAAGCTATTAAAGAAACTGTATTTATTAGAAGAAGAGTTTGAGTTGAGTGATAAAACTGCACCACTGAAACTTTGTTATGAATGGTTATTATGCGGAAATGAAACTCTAGCGAAGGAATACCTTAATGACTACATTAATAAAAGAGCTGAAATTACAGTGAATCAACACAATCAGTTTAAACTAAGGGAAGATATGACATTATTAGATATTAGAATCAATGACTTAAAAAAATTAGAGAGTGATCTTAAGTTGAAATCAATTTTAGATTTGAATTATATAAATCAAAAAATATGCTATTTATATAATTTAAAAGAGGAGTTGTTCACAATAAATTAATTTAATTCATTTGCAAAATCAGTTATACTAATGTTAGGTGATAAAAAATGGTAGAATTTTTATTTAGAAGCGGATTGTATGCAGGTTGTTTTTGTATATGTTTTTGGGCATTTATGGGTATTGACTTTGAAAAAGTTATTAGAAAAGGTAGAACACGGCAAGCTCAAATGACGTTGTTTTTACTCTCTATGGCTTGTGCATATTTAGTAGCGCAATTCTTATTAGGGATTTTATATAATAATTTCTTTTTCTCATAAGTATATTTCATAATTATTTGCCTATACTCACTACAAGAGGTGAGAATATGTATATTTATGAAAAGAAAGTGAATAAAGCAAAAATAACAATTGTAGCGTCATTTGCGGTCTTAGTTGGATTGGCAAGTCTTATTTTTATTTATGATCAAAATCAAACTAGTACAGTAAGTAATCAGGAGTCGCTTCCGGTTAAAAGATTGCAATTACCAAGAATTGAAACAGATGAAATTGTAGGACTTCCATTCAACATCAATGCAAGTACACAAACACACTTCTTTGATATAACAAAAGAAGCCAGTGTTTTGGAAAATTCGGTTGTTGAATTTGAGGGTGTGTATCGCCCATCACAAGGAGTGGATTACAGTTTCAACAATAAAGTCTTCGAAGTAGTTGCTATGGTAAGTGGTACAGTCATTGAAGTTGCTGATGATAACTTGATGGGACAAAGTATCACAGTTGAAAGCGCAGATAATTTGATTATCACTTATCAAAGTTTATCGGCACAATTTGTGCAAATTGGAGATGTTGTATCTCAAGGAATGCTGATAGGTTATGCAGGAGAAAATCTATATAATCAGGCTTTAGGGATTCATCTACACTTGGTATGTGTAAAAGATGATAAGTTAATTGATCCTGAAAGTATTATTGGTAGTACTGTTGCTGAAATAGAATAGTTCTTAATAAAGAGCTATTTTTTTTAAACAATAAATCAATCTTGTAATCATGTATTATGCAAAGATTAAAGGGAAGGTATTTAAAACTTAAAGAAGAAAAAACTGTGCTTATAAAAAAGTTGTTTTACTAAAAAACAAGTGTAATAATTATAATATGTGTTATAATAAATAATGATTGAATAATTGGAGGTTGGTTATGTTATTTTCTAAAGAAATTGGTATAGATTTAGGTACTGCAAATACGTTGATATATGTTCGTGGTGAAGGAATTGTTTTAGATGAGCCATCAGTAGTTTCACTTGATGTGGAAACTAAACGTTGTTTAGCTGTAGGTCAAGAAGCTAAAGATATGCTAGGAAGAACACCAGGAAGAATTGTTGCGATTAGACCCTTAAAAGATGGTGTTATTGCAGATTTTGAAGTAACAGAAATAATGTTAAGTAAATTCATCCGTAAGTTAAAATTAAAAGGCATGTTTAAACGCCCTACAATTCTAATTTGTTGCCCATCAAATATTACCTCAGTTGAAAGAAATGCGATACGTGATGCAGCGTATCGATGTGGTGCAAAAAAAGTATTTATTGAAGAAGAGCCTAAAGTTGCAGCAATTGGTGCTGGAATTGATATTTCAAAAGCATCAGGAAGCATGGTGCTTGATATAGGTGGGGGTACTACAGATGTTGCAGTACTTTCACTAGGTGATATAGTTACAAGTACTTCATTAAAAGTTGCAGGCGATAAATTAGATAGAGATATTATCAATTATATGAAAAATTCATATAAGTTATTAATCGGTGATCGTACTGCTGAAGAAATTAAAACAAAAATCGGAAGTGCTTGGAAAGGTGACCCAAATAATACACTTGATGTATCTGGACGTGACTTAGTGAATGGACTTCCACATACTATCACAATTAATGCTGAAGAAACTGAATTAGCGATGCGTGAAAGTCTTCAGGATATAGTGCGTGCTTGTCGTACAGTTCTTGAACAAACGTTGCCTGAATTATCAAGCGATATTGTATCACGTGGAATGGTTTTAACAGGCGGTGGAGCACTATTAAATAATTTAGATCAATTATTAATGAATGAACTTAATGTTCCTGTGTACGTTGCAGAGAACGCATTATCATGCGTAGCTATCGGAACCGGAGTTATGTTAGAAAACTTAGATAAAGTTAGATAATGTAATTTTGTAATGTGTTTGGAGGTGATTGCATGGGAAACACTATATTAGGGGCAATGCCGTATTTTGTTTTTCCGCTCATTTTGAGTTTTGCATTAGTTCCCCTCTGCAAATGGTTTGGATTAAAATTAAATATATATGCTGTTGAAAATAGTCGCACGGTTCATCAAGGAAAAATTGTAAGAATTGGTGGACTTGCGATTTATTTGGCTTTTATGATAGCGATGGCTTTTTTTGTTGAAGCAGATAATACTTGGAATGGAATTATTATTGGGGGAACTGTAGTTTTTTTTACGGGACTTATCGATGATTGTCTAGATATTCGACCAATTTTTAAGTTACTAGGACAAGGAATAGGTGCCATTATAGCAATTACGGTTGGTGGAATTTCATTGGATTTTTTAAATTTGCCATTCGGTATCACAATAGATACATCCATTGTTTCAATGTTTGTAACGTTTATTTGGATAGTTGGAATTACCAATGCAATCAATTTATTAGATGGGCTGGATGGTCTTGCGAGTGGTATTAGCTTTATTGTATTATGTACCATAGGGATCATTGGGTTTCTACAAGGAAGAAGAGATATTTGTATTGTAACACTCATATTAGCTGGGGCAAATCTAGGTTTTCTCCGATATAATTTTCAACCAGCTTCAGTGTTTATGGGAGATTGCGGAGCACTATTTTTGGGATACTTAATTGCATGTATATCATTACTTGGATTTAAGTCAACCGCATTTATTTCATTAGGGATTCCGATAATTATTTTATTTGTTCCTATTTCTGATACACTTGTTGCAATTGTACGAAGAAAATTATCTGGGAAAAGATTTTCTGAAGCAGATAGATCGCATTTACATCACATTTTGATGTACAAGCTAAATTTAGGACATAGAAAAACTGTTCTTACACTGTATTCAGTAACACTAGCATTCTCATTTGTGGCAGTGTTAAATTTCTTTAGCCCTGAAATAGGGATTTGGGCATTATTTATTATGCTAATATTTGCTGAACTATTTATTGAAACAACAGGAATGATTAATTATAAATTTCATCCGCTTATTGGATTATATAGAAGAATTACAGGTTATTCAAGAAAGAGGAAAATAGCTGATAAAACTGACAATTAAGTCAGTTTTTATTTTTTTATTAAGTTTTGTGTAGGATTTCAATTTTTTTGGACAACATAATAGTAGGAGGGAAATTATGTCTAATAAAAATAATATACAAGAACTAATTAATCCATTATTGAGTACCCAAGGAAAAAACAATACCGAACTACAGTGGGGTCGTTATATGGATTTGAAAAAACAAGCCTATCATAATTTAAATAGTAAAGAACTTATTGCACACTTAATTTCAGAAGCGAATTGGATGATTCGATATAAAGCAAAATCATGTGAACAGTTTAAAGTTAAAATACGAATTGGAGATGTTTGCTACATTGATTTTGGACCAGCTTATTTAAATGAAGCAGGGTTTCAGCATTTTGGACTAGTATTATCAATTATGAATTCAAAGGCATTTGTTGTGCCGATGACAAGCAATTCTGGAACATATAATCAAGCGTATGATCCTATTTTATTTCCATGTGGAAAAAAACACCTAATGCGATTAGGGTTAATAGAAGGATTAAAAAAGGAATCAGTTTTATTTCTAAATGACTGTAAATACATAAACACGGCTAGAATTATAGATGTTAAAGCTCATTTAAACATAGAAGAGGATTTATTTATCTCTATAAAAAAAAGAGTTCTTGAATGCTTAGTTGAAAGTTAAACAAAGTTCGACATTTTTCTTACACTATTTTAATTAAAATTGAAAAAGAGGTGAGGAATGTGAAAATACAAAGTACAACATTAGATTTAAATAAGACATCAAAATTTAAAATAAGCACAGTTGATTTGTGTATATTTATGGGGACTTTCTTTTTAGGGTTAATGGCAAATAGCTCTGCAAGCACATGTTTAAATTATATTTTAATAAGCTATTTTTATCATCGCTATACAAACAAAGCGGTGCTTGGTTTAGTGGGATTTTTATTTGGAAGTCTTTTGCTAGGCACATTTGTTTTTTATCAACATATTTTAATTTTAATGATTTTTACAATTTTAGTGGGGTTTATAAAGATTATAAGAGGAAATCTCTATGTTTTTTTTCCTGCCATCGTTTCATTTGTATCTTTTGTCGCCAGTTTAATATTTGAGCAAGATCTGTTTTTTGGTTATGGAATTGCAATGATAACATATGTTGTTTCACTGGTTGCATTAAAGTATATGAATGTATCGGCAGATGTATTCAAAATAAATGGATTAATTTTAGGGATTTTATGTTTGTCTCTTGTCATGGGATTTAAAGTAATACTACCATCGCAAATGACATTAATTATCGTAATTACGTTATTTGCGCTTTTATCAATAATATTAGATATGACATCTTTAATTTTACTAATGATTCTTTCATACGGCATTATGAGCCCACCAGAATATGCTTTAGGATGGGCGATAGGTTTAGTGTTCTCAAACATACTTAAAGATTGCGGTAGAGGAGCACAGTCTTTTGGGTTTGTTCTGCCAGTATTTTTAGTTTCTATGAGGTTTGATATTCTTATGGTTGCAGTATTCATTTACTTTGTAGCTAATGCATTATCATATACAAAAATAAATGAAGTAATTGAAAGTACAGTAGATGAAAAATTTGAAAGACAACAAATGGCAAGCAGAGAAAGATTACTTCAGCATCAATTGAATCAATTTTCTCAGATTTTTTTAAGTATTGCCCAATTTTTTTCAACTTCTAATAAAACGGAAAGCAAATTTTTATATGGAATGGCAAAGTCAATGGAGTTACTGTCATTGCAACTGAAACAAACTGCAACTTCAACTCAAAATGAATCAATAAAAATATATAATTTATTAAAAGGATATCATTTTACGATTAATCGTGTTTATGTTAGTGAAGGAGAATTAGGACAAAAACACATAAGCCTATATTTTGATAACTGCAGTAAAGAAGATGTATACGAAGTGTTGTTGCCATTACTACAGATGGTTATTGATCGCAATTTAAGCTTGGTGGAATATGAAAGCAATCCATTATTAAAGTCAAGTGTAAAGGTAGAATTTAATGGCATTAAACCACTTCAAGTTAAAGGACATATTATACTTAGTGAAAAAGAAAAACAACAAAGTGGGGATACTTGCTCCATGTATAAAATTAAACAAAACACAATTTGTACACTAAGTGATGGAATGGGAAGTGGTAAGAAAGCCAAGCAATTTTCTAAATTTATCACGCAGCTAACACAAAGGTTACTTTCTGTAGGGATTCCAGTAGAAATGGCAGTTAAATCGTTGAATTCATTACTGCAACTACAACATGGTGAAACTTTTGCAACCCTTGATGTTATGGTATTTGATGCTTATCATCACCAAGTATTTCTAAGTAAATCAGGTGCTTGTGCTACATATTTGTTCAGAAACAATGAAATGATAAAAATACAAGGCGAATCACTGCCTTTGGGAATCATTGAGGAAGTAGAGGCTGATTGTTTTAGACTTGAATGCAAGAACAATGACTTATTTATAATGATTAGTGATGGAATTGAAGAGAAAGTATTAGAAGAATGGCTTAAGTATACAAGCGTTACAGAAATAAGAACTAAACTTGAAAATGCACTATCTTCTTATCAATCAAATGATGATGTTTCTGTTCTTTTGGCAGAAGTCACTGGTGCTTAATAAAAGCATTTTATTCGTATTTGTGATAAAATAAATACGGTGATAATATGTTTAATAAATTAAAAAACAAAAAATGTATTGTTGGATGTTCAGGTGGTCCGGATTCAATGGCTCTTCTTGATATGGCAATTAAACATGGATGCACTGTGGTTGTAGCCCATGTGAATTATCACAAAAGAGAAACTGCATTGCGTGATCAAAAAATAGTAGAAAATTATTGTGAAAAGAAAAAGATTCCTTTGTATGTCCATGATGCATGTGGATTTAGCAAAGGAAATTTTCAAGACTGGGCAAGAAAAGTACGGTATCGTTTTTTTAAAGAAATTGTGGAAAAAGAAAAAGGTGAGTGTTTGTTGGTGGCTCATCAGTTTGATGATGTTTTGGAAACATATATAATGCAAAAAAGAAGAAACAGTATTCCAAGTTTCTGGGGTATTTTAGAAAATAATGTCATCGAGGGGATGAAAGTTATTCGTCCAATATTAAATTATACAAAAAAAGAATTGATTGAATATTGTGCTATTAATAATGTTGAATATGGAATCGATGAGACAAACGATCAATTAATCTACAAAAGAAATAGCATCAGGAAAGAACTAGAACAATTGAGTTTTGAAGAAAAAGAAGTAATCTTCAATGAGATAAAACAAAAAAATATTGAGTACAGTCATTTAAGAACAAGGTTACTAGCATCACTCTCAAAACAGCTTTCATTAAATCAATTGATGGAAAGCGATAATAGGGAAATGTTGTTGGTTCTATGGATAAAAAAATTTTCAGATTTACAAATATCAAATAAAATGAGCAAAGAATTAATTAAGCAACTTCAAACATCTAGAAATATCGAAATTTTACTTAGTAA
Organism: uncultured Holdemania sp.; assembly: GCA_964368495.1. Lineage (GTDB taxonomy): Bacteria > Bacillota_I > Bacilli_A > Erysipelotrichales > Erysipelotrichaceae > CALVGQ01. The sequence continues at coordinate 32,469 of CAYJAJ010000013.1, forward strand.
ATATGTGAAGTTGTCAAAAAGTTATAATGTACTTGAAATGCATGAAATAAAAGATGTATCTTATTCTTATGTTTTGGATAAAATAGAAATGTTGAAAACACCTTATTTTGAAATTACTGACAAAGGAAGTGGGATAGAAGCAATTACTTTAAATGAAAGTGATTTTCCAATAACAATAAGAAATGCAAAACATGGTGATTTTATTATGTTACACTTTGGAAAGAAAAAGCTCTCAAGATGGTTCATAGACAGAAAAATTCCCCAAATGCAAAGAAAAACTTGGCCAGTTATGGTAAATTGCAAAAATGAAGTAATATTTGTAGCCAAAATTGGAAGTGATTGTAAACATTATTCTAACAATCCAACATGTTTTATGTTAAAATAATAATATTACAATGGAGGAATGTTATGAATTCAAACATAAAAAAAATCTTAGTAACGGAAGAGGAGATTTTAGCTTGTTGTAAAGAAATAGCTAAAAAAATTGATGAAGACTACAAAGACTCGAAGGAGCTTGTTCTTGTAGGATTGTTAAAAGGTTCAGTTTTATTTATGTCAGATTTAATTAAAAATATTAAAAAAGAAATGGAAATAGAATTCATGGATGTAAGCAGTTATGCTGGAACGAATTCTACAGGTGAAATTAAAGTACTAAAGGATTTGGATCGCTCAATTAAAGGCATTGATATTTTAATCGTTGAAGATATCGTCGATACAGGAAAAACATTAAAAACTGTAAAGGAATTGCTGTATAGTAAAGGTGCAAATAATGTGAAAGTAGTTACGTTATTAGATAAACCATCACGTAGAGTAGTTGATTTAGAGGCTGAATATATTGGATTTACTATTCCTGATGAGTTTGTGGTTGGGTATGGACTTGATTTTAATCAAAAATTCCGTAGCTTACCTTATATTGGTGTTTTAAAAGATGAGTATTATTTATAGATAAAAGAGGAGTAAATAAATGAGAAATAATAAATTAATAAATTATTTTCCATATTTAATTGTTGCATTAACATTATTTGCATTGTTGTATATGGATCCAGGTAGCCCTGTTGAAACATTAACTTACGAAGAGTTTGAAACAGTTGTAGAAAGTGACTCTATCGTTGAATCTACAGTTACTGTTGGAGTAAACATTGTAAGTGTTAATGGTATTTACATGGATGAGGAAGCTAATCAAGAAGTACGCTTCTCAGCGAAGTTACCAAGAACAGAAGCAGAAATTGATGGCTTAATGAGTGGTTTACTAAATGAAACTGAAATTAAGGATCAAAATGAGTCAAATATATTTGTAGATATGATCGTATCATTAGTGCCTTTTTTAATCATTGGCGGTTTTGCGATATATATGCTGACTAAAATGAATGGTGCTGGTGGAAATCAGAAAGCATTTGAATTTTCAAAATCACGTGCTAGACTTGAAGGCGATATTAAAGTTCGCTTCAGTGATGTGGCGGGATGTGATGAAGAAAAAGAAGAAATGGCAGAGTTGATTGATTACCTAAAGTCACCTAAGAAATTTGCAAAAATGGGTGCTAGAATACCAAAAGGGATTTTAATGGTAGGTTCTCCAGGGACGGGGAAAACATTGCTTGCTAAAGCAGTGGCAGGTGAGGCTGATGTCCCATTTTACTCAATTTCAGGTTCCGATTTCGTGGAAATGTTTGTTGGAGTTGGAGCTAGTCGTGTTCGTGATATGTTCAAGAAAGCAGCTCAAACTGCACCTTGTATGATTTTCATAGATGAAATTGATGCGGTAGGTCGTCAACGTGGAGCTGGATTAGGCGGTGGACATGATGAACGTGAACAGACATTAAATCAATTACTTGTTGAAATGGATGGAATTGGTGAAAATGCTGGAATTGTAATCATAGCGGCTACAAACAGGCCAGATGTTCTAGATCCTGCATTGCTTCGTCCAGGACGTTTCGATAGACAAATTACTGTTTCATTACCTGATAAAAAAGGACGTGAAGCAATATTACAAGTTCATGCTCGCAATAAAATTTTAGCAAATGAAATAAATCTTGAGGCACTTGCAAAACGTACTCCAGGGTTTAGTGGAGCAGATCTTGAAAATGTGTTAAACGAAGCAGCAATTTTAGCAGTTCGTGAAAATAAAGACCAGATTGATATGGACAATCTTGATGAAGCAATTGACCGTGTCATGATGGGACCTGCAAAAAAATCTCGTAAATACGATGAAAAAACAAAACGTATGGTGGCTTATCATGAATCAGGTCATGCCATTATTGGGATCTTTTTAGAAGATTCTAACAAAGTGCAAAAAGTTACAATTATTCCACGTGGGCAAGCTGGTGGGTACAATTTGATGACACCAAAAGAAGAAAAAATGCTGACAAGTAAAAATGACTTGCTGGCAATTATTACAGGATATATGGGTGGTCGTGTAGCAGAAGAATTATTCTTTGAAGATGTTACTACGGGTGCTAGTAATGATATTGAAAATGCAACTCGAATCGCAAGAGATATGGTTACTGTATACGGTATGAGTGATTTGGGACCAGTTAAATATGATCACAGTCAACAATCTGTGTTCTTGGGACGTGACTATGCTTCAAGTAGTAATGTATCAGGACAAGTTGCATTTGAAATTGATCAAGAAGTTAGAAAAATCATGGATTCTTGTTATACAAAAGCAAAAGAAATAATTCAAGCACATAAAGTGGAATTAGAAAAAATTGCAGCTGCATTACTTGAACAAGAAACATTAACTGCGGAAGAAATCGAGGCAGTTTTAAATCCTACTGTTGTTAAAAACACTAAGGATGATTCAAATAATGAAGTATTAGGTGAAGAAAGCCAATCACAAATCGAAAAAAGTGAAGAGGAAAATCAATAATTAGTGCTAAAAAGGAGGAGAAATCCTCTTTTTTTATTATGCTTAAAATGACAAATGTCATCAACTAAGAGCATAATAAATATTAGCTAGTAAAAGACAATCATACTGTACTGTATAAAGTAATACAGTAACTGTTGACAAATAACTAAAATTATACTACTGTACTAGTATAAATAGTACAGTATAGATTGGAGGAATTCAAATGGTTAGTATTGATTCAAATAGCAACAAAAAGATTTTTGAGCAAATTAGAGATCAATTGATTGAATACATTTTGATGGGATTTTTAGAACCTAATCAGCAAATGCAATCTGTAAGAACATTAGCTAAAGAATTAGGAATTAATCCAAATACTGTTCAGAAATCATATAATGAACTTGAGAAATTAGGATATATTTACTCAGTTCAAGCAAAAGGATCGTTTGTCGTAGATTCAAAGAAATTAGTTGAAATGCATCATCAATCTAAAAAAAATGAGTTAAATAAATCAATGAAAGAAGCATTGAAAATTGGAATAGCAAAAGAAGAAATAATAAAAATGCTAGAAAAATTAGATAAGGAGGACTCTAATGATTGAAATTAAAAATGTATCTAAAACACTATTTACAAATAAAGTGCTCAAAGATATTACTTGGACAATAAATGATAATACAATATGTGGGCTTGTAGGACCAAATGGTGTAGGGAAATCCACTTTGCTTCGTTTGTTGTCTGGTGTTTATCAAGCAGATGAAGGAGAAATCTTAGTTGATAAACAACCTGTATATGACAATGATAGTGTTAAGAAAAGAATAATTTTTGTAAGTGATGATCCTTATTTTCTTTCGCAATCGACAATGAAAGAAATGAAAAATTTCTACAAAATTTTTTACTCAACATTTAATGAAGAAATGTATGAGTACTTATTAAATGAATTCAAACTAAACGAAACAGAAAAGATTGAATCATTCTCTAAGGGGATGAAAAGACAGGTTTTACTAATAATCGCTTTATCATTATCTCCTGATTATTTGTTATTAGATGAAGCATTTGATGGTTTAGATCCTGTTATGAGGTTGTCATTAAAAAGAATATTAACAGATGAAATATTAAACAGAAGCTTAACAGTAATAATTTCTTCGCATAACTTGCGTGAATTAGAAGACATATGTGATAAAATATGTATTTTAAACGATGGAAAAGTTGCGATTGATGGGGATATTGATGATGTTAAACAAAACTATTTCAAATTCCAGCTTGGCTTTAGTGAAATTACTGATATTAATAGGTTCAATGAACTCCATCCAATACATATTCAACAACGAGGTAAGTTAATTACTTTAATCGTGAAAGGAAATCATAAAGAAATAATGCATTTTATCAAAGAAACAAATCCTGTATTAATTGATGAAATTAGTATCAATTTAGAAGAAGTATTTGTTTATGAATTAGGAGGGAAGCAAAATGAAATTAAGTGATAAAGTTGGCTCTCAAACAAATTATGTTCAATACTTAATAAAAAGCAATGCACGATATTTAACAATAATGGTGTTGCTATATATCGTGTCAAACCCTGTCATTACAGTAATTCTAATGAATTTTAACGACAACTATTACACAAGTGGCTACTTTGGAATAGTATTTAATACAATAGTCTTTACAGTTTCTCCATTCATTGTTGGGAATTTATTATTTTCATATAAAACATCAAAAAAAGGTGTCGATGTATATCATGCTTTGCCAATAAGCAGAGTAAAACTATTCACAGCAAATTATATCAGTGGTTTAATTTTATTGATACTACCTTATATATTCAGTTTTATTTTATCATCGATATTTAATTATGTAGTATTGGAATATAGTTTAATTACATCCTTATCATTTATGCTAAGGCTAATACCTATTACTTTAATGATATATGGTATTGTAGTATTTGCTCAAATGAATACAGGAACTTCAGTTGATGGGTTATTGTATGGTATTGTGCTTGTCGTTTTACCATTGATGTTTGTGTCATCAATTCATCTGCACATCACTAATTTTGTATTTGGTATTAGTGGGTATGCAGAAGATATTGTTTACATGATTTCACCCTTTGCCGATATTTTTAGACAGTGTATAAGTTATGTTGTTGGAAGTAATTCAGGAAACAATACGATATATTGGTTATTTATGTTTGTTGTAATATCGCTTTTTAATGGGTATTTATACAAAAAAATGAAATCAGAAGTTGCAGGTACAGTATTCTCAAATAAAGTATTTTCCATTGTGATTCATATAATAATATCAATTGTGATTGAGTTGTTAGTTATTAATATAATGGTAGCACCAAGTTATGAGATTAATTTAAGTAATGTTATGTTGTTTTCATTATCTGTTCTTTCAGTGGTCATTTACAATATTATTATTCAAGGAATTGCTAAGCGCACTTTAAACAAAATATATTCATCATTAGCACAATCACTTGTAGTTGCGGTAGTTATATATGGTGTTATATGGGGAGCAGATCAAATGAATTACTTTAATATCTCATTAAAGGTACCACAAAATGTGACTAAAGTTGTTATAAATACAAGAAATGAATACCAATTGTTGGATTCAGATTATTCAAATCTAGAATTTGAAGGTGAAGAGCTTCAATTGGTTCAAGAATTTCATCAACTAATTTTGGATGCCTATGAGGAAGTAGGATATGAGGAAGAAAAAATAAGTGACTACAAATATGAAAGCTTGAGTTTCAATGAATTTGATTCTCCAACATCTGTATCAGGATTCAATATTGAATATTATTATAAAGATAATAATTTAGTAAGATACAGCTATAAAATTCCATCAACATGGGTCAAATATTTTGATAAAATAAGTTATACAGAAGAAATGTTTAATGCTAGATATAAGTTTGTTGTAGGAAATGAAATAAAAGATGAGTATATAAATTCAGCAGTATTTCAGGATGCCTTTTCTGAATCTATAGATATAAATGAATCAATTAGTTACACAGAGTTTATTGAGAGGTATAAAAATGATTATTTGAGTTTAAATGGAACGAGTTATTATGATACAAATTATGAGTATTTAGGTGAAATCGTATTTTGGATAGAAATGCCTACAGATAATTTCGAATTGGGAAAAAGCACAAAAAGTATTCATGCTGAAAGAGTATCAATGCCCCTGGACAATCGTTTTGTTAACACAGTAGATTATTTAGAACAATGTAATATTGAGATAAATAGACCAATAAATGAAGAAATAAAAGGTGTAATCTTTTATCCAGATGAAAATGACAAACAAGACAGTCAATATTATTTGCTTCCACCAGAGTATGAGGGCATCTATGGAAACATAAAATACTCTGATTTATCTAGTGAACAAATAAATGAAATTAGACCATATTTAATACCACGTGGAGTTAGTGATGTGCAAACCTATATAGTGGTAATAAATGATGGAATTGAAGATTTAATGACAAAATATTTAGTTAATCCTGAATATCTTGATTTGGTAAAAGAAATAATTGAAAACAATGAAGTATATAGCGACAAAAGCTATTACGAAATAATAAGTGAAAAAATATCAAATTATTAGATAAAGATAAAATCCCACTCAATAAGTGGGATTTTATTTATCTTCATTAAAATAATCTTTTAACTGTTTTAGTGGCAAGTTTTTTTCAGTGATTTTCTGGAATTCTCTATGATTTTTAGATGTTAGTTTAACTTTGTTTTCAAGCTCTTTAGAAGATAGCCTAAGAGCTCCTTGCCCTAATATAATTAATTGTTCTAAAGCATCAGATGTAGCGACAGTAACTGTAAACTGTTTAGCAAGCTTCTTTGTAGCTGCTTCAATATAACTATCTGCAGTTTGTGCAGTTTTCGTGTAAATGATATGGATGTTTCCATTTTTGATGGTTTCACCACTGTTGTCTAATACCTTATATGCGTCAAACACAAGCAATAGTGGACTCTTTTTTGTTCCGTGGTAATTAGCCAATAAATGAATAAGCTTATCTCTTGCAGCACCTAGGTCATCTTTCGCCAATTCTTTTAAACTATCCCATGAATGAATCATGTTATAGCCATCAACCAATAGACATGACTCTAATTTCTCTTGTTTTATTACTTCAATAAATTCTGGCATTTCTTTTATTTGTACTTTAATTCGTTCTTGTGGTTTCTCTTTTTGTTTATAGGTTCTGTTCATGACAGATTTTAATTCATCATCACTCACTTGATAACGTTTAATTAAAGTAGGAGCATTTTCTACACGAGCTTCTTTTTGCATAACTTGATAAGGAATATGCATGTGATTTTCTACTTCATTCCATCGAACAATAAAGCTGCTTCCATGTGTGCAAAAAACAGAATCTGCTGAATTATGAATGTCAGAATCAATATTATAATTGATACTTTCAATAACTTCTTGAGCATTATGACATTCATCATATCCGCCTAAGATAGTAGTGATCATTCCGGTACCCTTCGTGTATGTGTTGAGTATGCTTTGATAGTTTTGTAGCTTCGATACAGCAGCAGTACCAACTAATTTAGTGAAATTGTTTTCTTGCTCAATTCGGTAAGTTGCATTCATTGTATCTAAATCAACCATAGCTCTACTCGTATGCTTTGAGTCAAGCAATATTTCAAATTCGAACATAGGTTCTAAAAGAAGGCATTCACTCTTTCGTAAACCTTGTCTAAAAGCACGAAGGGTAGCTTCTTTAAAATCATTTTGGTCAGTATGCTTCAAGTGTGATTTTCCACTCAATAAAGTAATTTTTATATCGGTAATAGGTGAATTAGTTAATATACCAAGCAATTCGTTATGATCAAGGGTATTTAAAATTTGACTTTGAAAGTTAGCGTTAAGTACATCATAAGGACAGGTAGATTCTATGACAATCCCACTGTTTCTCGCTAAAGGTTCAAGATATAAATGAACCTCTGCATAATGACGTAATGGTTCAAAATGCCCAATGCCTTCTACAGGCTTGAGTAATGTTTCTTTGTAATTGATTTTTCCATTTATAAAAGAAACTCTCATTTGAAATCGTTCTAAAATTGTTTGTGTTAATATTTCAATTTGTATTTCACCCATCAATAAAACTGTAATTTCATTTGTAGAATAATGATAGTTAATCTTTAGTTGTGGGTCTTCCTCTTGAAGTTGCATTAAAAGTCGATATGCCATAAAAGGATCACTATGATCTTCAAATTTGAGTGTATAATTTAAACACGGTTCTAAATATGTTTTCTCAAGGGTCTGTTCAAAACCTAGGCCATCATCAACATGTACATTGTTTAACCCTTTTACACAACAAATGCTGCCTGCACTAATCTCGTTAACCATAGTAAATTTATCGCCATTATATAATCTAATTTGGTCAACTTTTTCGTTGTTAACTTTTGTTTTTGATTTTAAAACGCCACCTGTTATTTTAAGGTGAGCCAATCGATTACCTAGATTATCACGAGTAATTTTAAAAACACGGGCTTTGAAGTCACTGCTATATTTAACAGCAGTGGTATAAATATCCAGTGCATCCAATAAATCAGAAATACCCTCATTTTTTAAAGCAGAACCATAAAAGCATGGAAAGATTAGACGTCTATTAATGGCGTCTTGAATATGCGGTATCTCAAGTGTAGATGTGCTTAGATAGTGATTAAGTAAAGACTCATCTTGTATCGCAATGTTTTCAACCTCAGAATCTAGAGAAGAAAAGTCAATGCATCTCTCATCTAATTGTGTTTTTAAAATCTCATGAATTTCATCTTTTGTTTGATATGATAAATCCATTTTATTGATAAATATAAATGTAGGAATATGATAATTCTTAAGCAACTTCCAAATTGTTTTAGTGTGTGCTTGAACTTTATCAGTGGCGCTAATTACTAGTATTGCATAATCAAGCACTTTAAGTGTTCGCTCCATTTCTGCAGAAAAATCCACATGACCTGGTGTATCAAGCAAAGTAAACTCTGTATTATGATGAACAAACATAGCTTGTTTTAAATAAATGGTAATACCACGTTTTCTTTCTTGGTTATTAAAGTCAAGAAAGCTATTTTGGTGGTCAACTCTTCCTAAATTTCTTATTGTACTTGTTTGAAATAATAAGCTTTCAGATAAGGTTGTTTTTCCAGCATCCACATGGGCTAATGTACCTAAGACAATTTTTTTCATGACATCACATCTTTCATATTTATTATTTTACCAAAATAATAAATAAAAATATGTATTTTTTTTGATTTAGTGTTAAAATTACATATTGAATAAGTTAAAAGGAGAATGAGATGGCAACTCGTAATGAACTTGGGACAAAAAAAATAAAACCTTTATTAATAAGTTTAGCAGTTCCTGCGATTATCGCACAACTAGTTAATTTGGTTTACAATATGGTAGATCGAATCTATATCGGTAATATGGCTGATGGAACAACAGCGATGGCAGGATTAGCAGTTGCACTTCCGGTTATTACTATAATTAATGCGTTCACTCAGTTAATAGGTACTGGAGGAGCTCCGCTAGCAGCTATTAAATTAGGTGAAGATAACAAAGATGGCGCAGAGAAAATAATGACAAATTCTTTTGTGATGTTAATCTTATCGGGTATTCTTATTACGGTTAGTATCTTGTTGTTCAAGGAGCCAATGTTGTACTTATTTGGAGCTGATGAAGTAACTGTAGTTCCTGCTTTACAATATATTTCTATCTATGCTTATGGTACCATTTTTGTGCAAATATCAATAGGGATGAATGCTTATATTAATACTCAAGGGTATGCAAAATTTGGGATGTATACAGTTCTAATTGGAGCTATATTAAATATTATATTAGATCCTATATTTATCTTTGTGTTAGAGATGGGAGTGAGTGGAGCTGCGCTTGCAACAATAATATCACAGGGTGTTTCTGCAATTTGGGTACTTTACTTTTTTATGCATTCAAGCAATTTAAAAATAAGGAAAGAATATTTTAAACCTGATTTTAAAATTGTATTAGGAACAATGGCATTAGGAGTATCTCCTTTTATCATGTCATCAACAGAAAGTTTGCTTCAAGTATCATTTAATAACCAATTATCCATTTATGGTGGAAGCATGGCAGTTGGAACAATGGCCATATTATTAAGCATGTATCAAATGATAACCTTACCAATTGTGGGACTGTCTATGGGGGCACAACCAATAATGAGCTACAATTATGGAGCAAAAAATTATGCACGAGTTCGTGAGAGCTTTAAGTTTTTATTCAAATTGTGTGTTAGTTATTCGATTATAGCAGGAACATGTATGCTGTTATTTGCACCAACATTTGCACGCATATTTTCTTCTGACCCGTTGACAATTGAGTTCGCAGGATGGGCACTACGCGTTTATCTTGTAGGAAGCTTATTGTTTGGTGCACAGTTAGCGTGTCAACAATCATTCATGGCGCTAGGGCAGGCAAAAAAATCTTTATCAATGGCACTGTTTAGAAAAGTAATATTACTGATTCCACTATTATATATTTTACCAACAGTCTTAGGGGATTCACAATTTGCACATGCTATGGCTGAGCCAATTATGCAATACACAAATGATGGTGCAAAAACATTTGCGGTATTGTTTGCGGAGCCGATTTCTGATATCTTAGCTGCAATCACAACAACTACATTATTTTACAATTTCTATAAGAAAAAACTAAAGGAAAATTAAAAGATGAGTTAATCTCATCTTTTAATTAAGAATAACATAATCAAATTTCAGTGAAATCCAAAATGCTTGCACATACATATTCCCAGGAGCATCTTTCTTGCATTTTTTCTATCGTATCATTGATTAATATTATTTTGGTAAATCCCGCATCAATAGCACATTGATAGCCAATTGAAGTATCTTCAAAAACAGTTGTTTCTTCTTTATTTAAATTCAGCAGCTTTGAAGCAGCATGATACATATCAACTTTACTATTAAAAGTACCATCATCACAAATAATATAATCACGATTGAACCATCTATCTAAACTAAAAAAATGAAAGAAGAAATCAATGTTTTCAGGAATAGATGCACTAGCAATAGTGAATGGAATATTGTTATTTTTAAGCTTATCAAATAAATCAGTTGCCCCTTTAACAAGCTTTGCATTTTTATTATCTTCATTCACGAGTTGACGATAATATGCTTCCTTTTTTTGAGATAACTTTTCAAGCTCTTCATCAGGTAAGTCAAGCTTAAATAAATTTCTTAATGTATCTATATTACGTGATCCATGGGCGTAATTTTCAATGTACTCTTCAGTAAATTTAATGCCAGTTACTTCGTATGCGATTTTTAGCCAAGCCAAAGTGTGATAGTGAGAGTCTTTAAATAATGTTCCATTGAAATCAAAAATTACTGATTTGTATTCCATATGATGTTCTCCTGTTTTTTAAATTATAAGCAACAAGGCTTATTGTTGCAAGAAAATCT
>CAYJAJ010000014.1:0-744 GCA_964368495.1 uncultured Holdemania sp.
GAATTCTCAAACAATAATTTATCTGCTGAAATGGATAAAACCACACATAGTTTTGTTAAGGTAGTTAAAGAAATTCCGATTACTCCTCTTTCCATAGCAGATACAGTTTTTGGTGCAATTCCAAGTGCTTCAGACAGACGTTCTTGAGTCATATTTAACTCTTCTCTATATTTTTTAATACGAAGTCCGATTTCGATGTTTATTTGTTTTTTATTAGTCATAAGTCACACTCCTAGTATTAGTTTAAGTAATATTGCTGTTGATTAAAACGCATTATTAGTTGTATAATTATCGTACTAACAATGCGAAAATTATAAGAAAGGGTAATAATATGCTAAGTTCAGGCAAGGATTTAACTGTTGAAGAGCTTAAAGAGATAGTTCAGTTTAAAAATAAATCGGAAAGAAAAAAAATATTATTAGAGATTGATCGGTTATTGCAGTTGTTGTGCATTGAATTACCAAGCGATAACTTAGCAATCGAATATAAGAAAATAGAAAATTATCCAATAAACTTAAGATTAGAAAGTATACAAACACTTCTAGAACGGTGCGAAATAAATAGTATAATAATAAAACCAGCTAATTAGCTGGTTTTATTATGTAGTTATAGTTTAATGTGACAATATCCATTTGGATTTTTCTCTAAATATTTTTGGTGGTATTCTTCTGCAGGATAGAAGTATTGTAGTGGTTTTACTTCTGTTACTATTGGTTTATCATATTTTTTTGAAACTTCACCTAT
>CAYJAJ010000014.1:754-28084 GCA_964368495.1 uncultured Holdemania sp.
GCAATTTAAATCATTTTCATCAACATAATAAATACCAGTTCTATATTGTGTTCCAATGTCATTTCCTTGCCTATTCAATAGAGTAGGATCGACAACTCCCCAAAAGTAATCAAGAATTTTACACAGAGAAATGATATTTTCGTCATAAACAATATGTACTGCTTCTGCGTGATTAGTCTCAGTTTTGCATACTTGTTCATATGTTGGATTTTGACAATTTCCGTTTGCAAAGCCTACTGTTGTTTTTAATATACCTTCTTTTAAATCAAAATAGGCCTGCGTTCCCCAAAAACATCCTGCTGCTAAATATATTTCTTTCATGAATTTCTCCTTTAAATAAATCGTATGATTATTTTATAAATGTGTCAATGTTAATATGCAATGTATTCAATAAAAAGGCTCACTCATTGAGTGATCCTTTTTAAGCTTAATGAAGCTGAGATTCTTGTTGTTTGAACATTTTATGCGATTGTTTGATTTTTTCTTGCGATTGTTTCTCAAGTGCATTCCAACCTTTTTCGAACATAAGGTAGTATGTAGCACGTTGCATTTCACTAACTTCATGAAATAATGCTAAGAATGCTTTGTATAGCTTTGGATTACTAGCTTCTTGACAAGCTAATGAGTACATATACGATAAGTGTTTATAACTAATTAATAAGTCATTAATTCTATCACGATCGTTAAATGCGTTGTCGTTTGGTTTTATACTTGCTTTTGGGTTTGCGACTTTATTTGATGCCATATTTCCTCCTAGTTTAGTAAATTCAATAATGTTGAAGCTTGTTTTTCAAGTGCACTTACTTGTTTAGTTGCAGCACTTTTTAATTGCTTGTCCTCAATGTGACTGCTGAAATCTTTAGCTTTTTTAGCAACAGTAATAGTTGTCTCAAGTAAATCAGCTAAATATGAACAGTCCTTAGGTGACAACATTTCTGGTGGAGTTTTCATTGTTAATTCCTCCTTTCATTTTTATTATGAATTCAGATTTAATATTTATGCATTTTCAAAGAAGAGTTTTTTGTGTATAATATCAAAGAAAGAAGTGATTGAAATGAAACCAACTAGTAATGAGATGGTCTACATACAAAGTTATAAGCATGATGGTTCACTTCATCGTGTTTGGTCTAAAGGATATGTACTTGAAGCTGATGATGAGAAGTTTGTAGTCGTAACAAATAAAACATGGGTAATTGAATCTGATGGACGCAGATGGTTTACAAGGGAACCAGCAATTTGTTTTTTCTATCCTGATAAATGGTTTAATGTTATTACCATGATTAGAAAAACGGGAATTTATTATTATTGTAATTTAGCATCACCAAGTTTATATGATGGAGAAGCTATTAAAAATATAGACTATGATTTGGATGTGAAAGTTTATCCTGATGGGAAAATAGATATATTAGATGAAGACGAATATGAAGTGCATTCAAAGAGGATGAATTACGGTAGTGATATTTGCCATATAGTAGAAACAGAGATGGAAAATTTAATTGAGTTAATTAAATCAAAAAAAGAACCATTTGATAATCACTGCATTGAAAGTTATTATCAAACTTATTTGAATCGTTATAAAAAAGAAAACACATAAAGTGCATCTTTGACTTTTGTGTTTTTTATTATAAAAAAGATTTCTATAAATGATAGAAATCTAATAATATATTAAGTTTAAATGACGTTTATTGAGCACGTTCTTTTTTGATTGTAGAATTTATTTTGAATGCTATAAAAACTAAAAAGAGTATAACTAAAATAAAGAATAGTGCTGTGTACTCAATCTGAGTTCCAAACCAAATTGCAATGATTAAAAATATAATGAGTTGTGTTTTCATCTGTCCTTGGACAGTTTTTGCATCTTCTTCGATTACTTTGTCTTGAATGTCTTTTTTGAAATAAGCATTTTTGTAGATAGCTCTATTGGCGTATTTTAAAACAGAATACATTGCCATAACAATGACTGCGATAAAAACAAAAGCCATGCTAAGAATTAATTCAAATAATACAAATGCAATAACGCAGGCTACTGCGTAGAAGATGCTAGAGATTGCGAAGTAGATTAATAAATCTGATTCACTAATATAACGCTTTTGTTTTTTCTTGCAATGTTCACATTCAATTTGACCACATTGAAATTGCTCAATTTGATTATCAACTTGCTTAGTTATTTCTTTTTCACAATGGATACAGTTTACTTTCATATATAATCACCAAATATAGTGTAACATATTTATGGAGCTTCATAAATAATAATTTAAAAAACTCCTTCAAGGAGTTTTTTAATACTTAATCATTTAAATAGCGCGCTAGGAATTCTCTAGTTCGAATATTTTTTGGATTACTAAACATTTCTTGTGGTGAAGACTCTTCTAGAATTACGCCTTGATCCATGAATACAACACGATTGCTAACTTCTTTAGCAAATGCCATTTCATGAGTAACAACAACCATTGTCATTCCTTCTTTTGCAAGTTGTGTAATGACATCAAGTACCTCTCCAACAATTTCAGGATCTAGTGCAGAAGTTGGTTCATCAAAGAGCATAATATCAGGATTCATACAAAGTGCTCTAGCAATGGCTACACGTTGTTTTTGCCCACCAGATAACTTTGTACTATCAGAGTAGATAAAATCCTTTAATCCAACGCGTGTAAGATGCTTAATTGCAATCTCCTCTGCTGAAGCTTTGTCCATTTTTTTTACCTTTAGCAAAGCAAGAGTGCAGTTATCAATTACGTTTTTATTATTGAACAAGTTAAAACTTTGAAATACCATACCAATATGTTCTCGTAGGCTATCTAAGTTTGTTTTTATGTCACATAAATCTTTGTTGTTAAAAATAATATGACCACTATCAGGTTCTTCAAGTAAGTTAATGCAGCGAAGAAGTGTGCTTTTGCCACTCCCAGATGCGCCAATGATAGAGACTACTTCTCCTTTTGAAATACTCATGTTGATTCCTTTTAAAACTTCAAGAGAACCAAAGGATTTAGTCAAATTTTCTATTTTAATAATTTCTTCCATAAAACCTCCTTAGTTACTGCTCGGTACACGAGTATCTGGCATATCTAATTTTTTCGCTAAAACATTTAAGCAAGATGTTAGAGTCATTGTGATGATAAAGTAAATGATTGCAACTGGAATATAAATTTCAAGCACTGCAACATAATTACCTGAAATTGTGCTTGCAGCATACATTAAATCAAAGACCCCAATAACACGTAATACAGATGAATCTTTGATGTTAATAATAAATTCATTACCTATAGCTGGAATCGAATTTTTTACAGCTTGAGGAAACAATACATTCATCATTGTCATCCATTGATTCATTCCAAGAGATCTTGCTGCTTCGGTTTGACCTTTATCAATGGATTCAACTGCTCCACGTAGTACTTCGGCAATATAAGCAGTAGAATTAATCGTGACTGTAACCATACCAGATAAAATAAGTGGCCATATTACAGCTAATTCACTTGCCGATAAGCCTGGATAAATAGCTTTAAACACATCCATTCCAAAATAGTAGATGATAATAGCTTGAACCATCATTGGTGTGGAGCGAATGATATTAATGTAGAACTTAGAAATTTTAACTAAAATTACTTTGATTAATTTAATAAAATCATTGTCACGTTTATCAATTTTTTGGATACGCATAAAAACTAATAAACAACCAAATACAAATCCTAAGATAGTCCCTACTAAGGCGATTTGAATTGTCGTTTCAATTCCTAGTTTCAAAGAAGGTAAAGAGCGAGAAACAATATAAAACATGGACTCTAAATCTCCAGAAGGTCTAGTATCAGCAATTACCCCACGATAACCAGAAGAGATGAACCACCCTAAAACAAGGCTATCAAATACTACAAATATAAAAAGTGTACCTACATAGTAAGAGAAGTATCTGATAAGTTTTTTTGCTTTTAAAGTTGTAAATGCTGAGCGACTTTGGTAATTTTCTTTCAGCTTGTATTTACTTAAAAAGGCAAATAGCGAAATAACTACAAAGACGCAGTCAATCGCTAACAATGCAAACAATATCGTATCAGGTATTGTATAGAAGATACTAAATGTTAACTCTTGGGGAAAAGCCCCAAAATAAGGTATTGATAATAATATAGAAAGCAGTACAAGAATACTGCCTCCTAAATATACATATGTGTGATCTTCTTTAATAAATGTAATCCAATTTTTAACTATTCTATTAATCATTGAAGTAAATGCAAAGATTAAGTCGCGTAAATAGCTAAAAATGAATAATAAGAAACTTGTAGTCATTTTCATAATTTTAACCCTTAGCTAGGCATGTTTGCTTCTGCCCAATCATTCCATTCATAACGTTGTTCACTATCGATTGTTTCAAGAACTGCATTGATATCAGCTTGAAGCTGTGTATCTTCTTTTCTTAAACCAACACATCCACCGCTGAATCCTTTATCAAAACCTTGACCTTCTTCAAAGAATACAACTTCAAATTCGCCAGGGTAAGCAAGCATATATGCATCAGCAATACTTTCGTCAAAGACTAATCCATCAACTGTTCCTTCTCTTAAACGAAGAATCATGTTGGCAACATCTCCAACAGCAGGCATGTGGTTAACACCTTCAATTTGATCAATAACAACATCATATTGTGTATTTTGTTGACCAAGAATAGCTGCACCACTAAAGTCATTTAAAGTCGTTGCAGAGATATAATCACTATCTGCTTGTACTAAGATGCAATATTCTCCAGGGATTGTATAAGCATCAGAGAAATTAATGCTTTCTTTTCTTTCGGCAGTATCAGCCATACCAGCAATAATTAAGTCAATTTGATCGTTGTTTAAAGCTTCAATTAATCCTTCCCAAGAAAGTTTAACAATTTCAATTTCAACATCCATTTGTTCTTGAATTGTTTGGACGATACGAATATCGTATCCATCAACATAAGCACCAGGGACATTGCTGATTGGCATATTTGAATCTGATGCGGTATCCTCTTGCCAATTGTATGGAGGGTAACCTGCTTCCATACCAACTCGTAATACTTCGTACTCCATAGTTTCAGGAGTTGTGCTAGGAGTAGGAGTTGCAGTTGTTGGCTCTCCTCCAACTGCACATGCAGATAAGCTAATTAACATGAATAGACATAAAGCTGTAGTAAATAAGTTTCTAAGATTTCTCATAATTTTATCCTCTTTCTATTAAAAATAAAAAACGCTATTCAGCGCTTTTATTAAAAATAGAATTTTTAACAAAAACAAGCGCCTCTACATTGAACGATGTAGGAAAGTTATAGGTGTTTCCATATAACTTCACAGTTATTAAATGCCTTTAATAGCTGTTCGGCAATGACTACCTTTCATTTGCTTCAAAGTTTGCCAACTCCACAAATTACTAATTTACATTGCTACCTCTTAGTTTTTTATTTTTATATAAATCTAATTAAATCAGATAAAAAGAAATTTGTAAAGAAAAAATTATAAATAATGAAATTAAATATGCAAACTTTAAACTTAAGTAATAATTAAGCCTAAATCTTCAAACAACTAAAGAATAAGATATAGTGGAGGTGAGAAGTATGGAATTAGGTATGTTACAAATTATTACAACGACAGCAAGTCAAGCACTGCCATTAAGAAATGTTGATTTAGTGGTTTATATTGTGGATAGTGGAAAAGTGATAAATCTTGTAAGTGATGAGAATGGGTTTGCACCACTTATTGAAATTGAAGCACCTGATAAAGCATTGTCATTGGATATCAATTACGATGGAAAAACATATTCAACAGTGAATTTAAAAGCAACAATTCCAGGATATGTAGAAAGAATTGTGAATGGGATTCAAATTTTTGCACAGCAAAAAGCAATAATGGAACTAGACATGGCCCCTTTAGAAGATGTGAGAACAATTAGTGAAGACACAATCGAAACAAGTATTTTGATGAAACCAGTAAAAAGATCATGCAGTACAACAGCGATAAGTAATAGTGATAATTTAGTTGCACCAATTGTACTAGATTATCCAATTATTCCTAAAACAGTAACAGTACATTTAGGTAGACCATCAGAATATGCAAGAAATGTAACTGTAACATTTAAAGATTATGTCAAAAATGTTGCTTCATCTGAAATATATCCGACATGGCCAGTAGAGAGCTTAAAGGCAAATATTTTAGCTCAGATGTCTATAATACTAAATCGTGTCTATACAGAGTGGTATCGAAGCAAAGGGTATGATTTTGATATTACTAATTCAACAGCATATGATCAGTATTTTGTTGAAGGAAGAAATATTTTCGATAGTGTTAGTGAAGTTGTTGATGGAATATTTAATCAATATATTCGAAAAATCAACACAGTCAATCCGTATTATGCTGAATATTGTGATGGAAAAATTGCTTGGTGTAATGGAATGAAACAATGGGGAACAGTGACACTGGCAGAGCAAGGTTATAATGCTTTTGAAATATTAGAATATTATTATGGAGATGACATTGAAATAGTAACAACAGATCGAATTGAGGGTGTATCAGGTTCATATCCAGGGTTTAGTTTAAGTAATGGTGTTCGCAGTGATGCAGTGGCAACAATTCAAAATCAGTTAAATCGCATCGCTGTAAATTATCCACTTATACCAAAAATATATCCAGTGGATGGAATATTTGGTGATATGACCAAAGAAGCGGTGGAAGTGTTTCAAAAACAATTCAGCTTAACGGTAGATGGTATTGTAGGAACAGCAACATGGTATAAAATTTCTTACATTTATGTTGCGGTTAAAAAATTAGCTGAACTAGGAGCAGAAGGCGTTGAAGATCGTATTGATTTTGAATATCCAGGAGAGTCAATTCGACAAGGGGATAAAAATGTTTATGTACAAGAAATTCAATTTTTTATACAAAAAATCGCATTATTTACTTCAAAAGTTCCATCGGTAAAAATCGATAGTAGCTTTGGTTCTGGGACAAAAGCTGCAGTTGTTGCATTTCAACAGCTTGCGGGATTAACTCCTGATGGTATTGTGGGGCAACAAACATGGAATACACTTGTAATAGCGTATAAGGACACCCTCAACATAACTGTACCAAACGAAGAAGTTATGCCAGAGTATCCTGGAACACTCATTCGACGCGGTAGCACTGGGGAAGATGTAAGAGTCATTCAAAATGCAATGAATGTAGTTAATCAAGCGGTTGGAAATTTATCGTGGATAGCAGTGGATGGTATTTTTGGTGCAGATACTGAAAATGAAGTAAAGTATTATCAGTCTAAAAATGGGTTAACTGCCGATGGTATTGTTGGTCGTTTAACTTGGAATAGTGTAAGAGATCAATACACATCAGTAAGAAGAAATCCATTAGCATACAATGTTGTGAATTTTGAATTAGCTCAAATGTTATATAACAATTATACTAGTTTAATGTATGATATTGATAATGATGAAAGAAGCATTTAGAAAACAAACATCTGTTAAACATTAAAAAAAGACGATATTCACACGAATATCGTCTTTTTACTAAAGCTTTTTGTAGCTGACTGCAATTTTTGCAGCAACTCTTGCGTTGTTATAAGCTAATTGAAGATTTGAAGCAAGAGATGTGCCTTCTGTCATGTCTTTGATGTTTTTTAATAAAAATGGAGTTGTTTCTTTACCACGTATGTTGTTTTCATCTGCAAGTTTTAAAGCCTTTAAGATTACTTGTTCCATTTCGTTAAAATCTAAAGCATATTCTTCAGGAATAGGATTAGCGATTAATGCACCGCCTTTTAATCCTAAATCCCATTTTGTTTTTAATATCTTTGCGATAAGCTCTTCACTTTCAGCGTTGAAATCAACTTTAAATCCACTTTCTCTAGAATAAAATGCAGGAAAGTTTTCAGTTCTAACACCGATTACTGGAACTCCCATTGTTTCAAGATATTCGAGTGTTAAACCGATATCTAATATCGATTTTGCTCCAGCCCCAACAACTGCAACAGAAGTGTTAGCTAATTCTTGTAAATCAGCACTTATATCCATTGTTGTCTCTGCTCCACGATGAACACCACCGATTCCTCCAGTTGCAAATATTTTAATGCCTGCCAATTCAGCAATCAACATTGTTGTAGCTACAGTTGTTGCACCAATCTTGTTTGTGGCTAAATAAACAGCAATATCACGACGGCTTACTTTACCTACATTTTGCGCTTGGCACATTAATTTTAATTCATCTTCATTTAATCCAACTTTTAGTTTTCCATCAAGCACTGCAATTGTAGCAGGAATTGCTCCTTCATCACGAATGATTTTCTCTACTTCATAGGCAAAGCTTAAATTGTCAGGATAAGGCATACCGTGGCTTAAAATAGTGCTTTCTAAAGCGACAATTGGCAAATTGTTGTCAAGTGCATTTTGTATTTCTGGTGTGATTGATAAATAGTTTTTTAAATTCATGATTTATACTCCTTTAGTATTGTTTCTAGTAATTCAATGCTCATGTGTGGATTGATTGTTTCATTGGCCATGATGCCAGCAAGTCCTGCAGCTAATGCAAAATCAATTTTCTGTGATGTGCTGTAGTTGTACATAAACCCATGAATAATAGCGGCCATAAAGGCATCACCACCTCCTGTGGCATTGACCATGATATCCATAGGGCGTAGTGCTTTTTTAATGGTTTTATAGTGATAATCCATGTAGAAACATCCTTTATCACCTAGACTTACAAATAAGTGTTTAACACCTTGTTTAATAAGCTTTTTTGCCGCAATGGTTAAATCTTCATCAGTTTTGATTGTCATATCACTTAGTATTTCAAGTTCTACCAGATTAGGCTTTACTGTATCGAAATAACCAATAAGTGGTTTTATTTTCTCAGCGTAGGTACATGAAACCGGGTCAATAAAAATTGGAATTTTTTTGCTGTAGGTTTTAAGTAGATATTCAATGGTCTCATAAGGTAAACATGCATCACATGATATACAACTTGCCTTTTTGATAACTGACGCATTTTCTTTTAAATGTGGAATATCAATTTTTTGTAGGATATGCATATCTGATGTTGCTACATACATATCACCCAAATCGTCAATGATCGATACATAACTTGAGGAACCGTAATTTTCTACTAGTTTGCTGTAAGAATAATCGATGTTAGCCTTGTCACAACTTTCTTTAATTATTTGAGAAAAATAATCATCACCAAAAGCTGTAATTAATTTTACATTGCTTCCAAGTTTTGCAAGATTTTCACAGATGTTACGAGTAACACCTCCTACTGATGTAGTAATCAGCCCAGGGTTACTATCATAAAGTCGAATTTTGTTTTTTGCATTAGCACAAATATCAAAATTTGCTGCACCAATTCCTAATACATATCCTTTTTTTATAGGAGTATAGGAATTGTCGATTGTGTTGATTTTAGGGTGATAATCTACTTTCTTAAATGATTCAATAATTGGGATATTTTGTTTGCATTTTTTTGTAGCTTCTTGTTTAATCATAAGTTCCTTCTTTCTATTAAACAATAAATGTTATTTATATATCTAAATGAAGAGTCTATGTTTGTTATATCGAAATTCTCTGGACAACTATACTTCACAGGTTGTAGTTTTACAAATAAGAAAATCAAAGTAAACAAGTTGAATTAACAATAGTTAAATCTAACAGTAATTTATGGTTTAATACAAAAACTGTATATGAATATTATAAACTATTTTTTCATAAATGAAATTAATAAGTTCACAAAAGTAACATAAAATAGTTAAAGTTGTATCAAAATAGAAATCCGTTATGAATTTTTGAAATCTTGAAATGAATCGTAGACTCTGAAAAGAAGGATTAAATTAGGGTTGATTATTTTTACATTTATAAAAAAATAATTGACCAAATGTGTGGATGCGTTACAACCACTGTATAAATACAATATGATTTATGTTGTAGATGCATTAGAAAAATTGAAAGTGGTTATTTCAAGAGAGGATAAAAAAAGAAGAAATTATTGAACTGAATTGCACATGTTGTAAATCTAAAACTGGGTATTGTGAACATATGGTAGCTGTACTGTTTAATAATTTTGATGATGGTGAAGATACAACTTTGCTTGAAAACTTAAAGAAAATTATAGAAAACACAAATAATGAAGTAATAAAATCTATCTTATGTGAGGATATAAAAAATAAATCGATAAGATAAATTAAACAATGCATCTATATTAAATAAAATTAAAAAGGCTAATTCTCGTGTATTAGCCTTTTAGTTACACTTAAATTAAAGAACTTAGCAAAAATACAAATGCTGAATTCCAATAAACTGCAATTTCATTAGTAGTATAACTTCCTACATCATCAACATAACATAATGCACGTGGTGTGTTATCGTCTAAAACGCTATTAGCGATAGGGTCATCATAAGCAAAATTAGGACCACCTACAAGCGCACCAGGTAGTAATGCATTGGCATCATCTGAATGGCGATTATGTACATCAGTTGGTGAATCGTGTCCTGTATCCGTAACAAAAGAAATATTCAATGCATTTCTTCCTAACAAGTAATGAATGTGATTAAAAGCACCATTAGTATATCGTTCACTTGGTGATAAGGCATTAGCTAAAACTAATATAATAGCATTATCAGCAATATCTGCGTTGCTTCCCCATAAATAATCATCTTCGATAGAAACAAAGTAGCCATCGCCACGTGTTTTGTTTAAGAGACTTTCAGCTTGTGAAAACAAATGATTGTATAAATCAGAATAAAAATTTTCATCTTCATTTTTCAATTCTGAAGAATAAAGCAATATAAATGTGGCATAGGTAGATTGATTAGACCAACTGTTACCTTTGAAGGAATCTGTGTTTTCAAAGAAACGAGTTTTAGCATCTTCTAGATAGCTTTTGTCGTTTGTTGCAGCATATAGAGCAGCTGCAGCGAAATAACGTTCATCATTGTCGTTATCATCACGATATTCTCCAGCACTAATATCTGATGGGTTTTCTGAAGCTCTATAACCTATACCAGATAAAAAATCATAAGATAAAATTGCAGCATCTAAAGCTTTTTTCGAATACTCAGAATCAATGTCTTCAAAAATAATACTCGCTAAAGCCATCGTTCCTGTAAAACCGGCAACACTAGTTGATGAATTTTTAATGACATATAGGTTTTGATTGTCCTCATCAGGGCTGACAAAATCTGCGAATTGTGATGTGACAACTTTATCGTAAACATTTCCATCATCAGTTTGCATTTTAAATAGCCAATCTAGCTCAATCTTAACTTCATCTAATATATCAGGTAAACCATTTCCACTTTCTGCAGTGCCATTTTCATCATTAAAGTTATCAGGGTTTAATAAATAAGCCAGCAATAAATCGTTGGTTGCTTTAACACCTGTTTGAACATAGCGACCATAATCACCGGCATCATGCCAACCACCACTTACATCAATTTGATCATCTGTTCCATATATTGTTGCAAGTTCATTGTGACATTCATCATGGGCAAAGCTACCATAAATACTTGATTCTAATAGGTGTCCGCAGCGTTGGTATGACAACATGTTAGTTGCAGAAATTAAAATATTGTCAAATAAATTATCTCCGATTTCAAATTCATGAGAATAACCAATCAACTGAGAAACTACTTTGTAGGTTCCTGGTATAGTTAAAGCACTGAAATCGCCATAAAAATTAATTTCGTTGGTGTTCGAATTTTCATTTTCTCCTACAATTGCCCCAGTATAAACAACTTGATTATTATTTGTATCTATAATCCAAAATGTATCTCCTTGTTCATAAGGAAAAATAGCTCTTTTTTGTGAATTAGTTAAATAACCAGTGTGATTAACTTTAATGTTAGGTTCACTGTATTTATTGTTTACTTCTTCTACATGGAAATCTTCAATAATGATGTCATGAGAGTTATCTAACGATGTGTTGCCGACATTAAATCCAATTATCCCTCCATAAGATGTGGGGTTTTTAATAGTAACTTCAACACTGTGATGAGTTAATTCTGGTGTAGCTGAATAGGTTTTGTTTAATGCACTATAACTTGAATTAGTGTCATTAAAAAACAACTGCACATCACGTTGATGGGTAGAACTAATTTTAAAAGAAACTCTATAGGTTATATTTTGAATCATTGGCATACTTTCATGATAGACATAAGATTCATCTATTTCGGTTTTAGTAGAGCTTAAATCCAAAATAATTTGATTGTTTGTGTTTTCCATATCTCCATGATAGCTTTGAAAATACCAAGTTGTTTCAAGTTCTTCCACTTCTTCTTCATAAGGCTCAGCTGTAGGTGTTGTAATATCATCAGGATTAACCACAGCAACTGTGTCATCAGTGGATGTAGGTGTTGTGCTAGGTGATCCAAGAAATGTATCATTTTCGTTTGAAATTAAATAAGTTAAACTATATACAACAACAATACTCAATATAACAGCAAGTATTACTTTAAATTCGTTTTTAAATCTTCTTTTTTTCGTGTGTTTCATAGAAGGTCTCCTTTTCATGAAGTATATCATACACGAAAAATGTGGGAAGGGTGTGTGAAGGAAATAATTGAATTTACAAGATCAAACCCGTGACTTTTCAATTGTTATAATAAGTATCAGATTTTGTGTATCTAATGGAAAAGTATGTATTAGAAAGAATTATTAATGGAAGTTATTTCCGAAAATATGACACTAAAAAAAATGATATGATTACGAAAAAATCAAACAACCTAATTAATAAAAGTTTAGAATATATTGTTGCTTAATTTATCAACTCTTGCTTCAATGATATTCAAATAATTATAGATGAGACAATATGTTTTTTAGAATTAATAGTATAATACTTGGTGCATCTCAATATATTTTGGTATAATAAATAGTGATTAGTGAACTAGATTGAATCATTAAAAAAAGAAAGGTTGGCCAGCAAGCTTATGTATAAAACAATTATTAATTTCTTATTTAAAGATGAAAATAACAATAAAATTTTCATTAAAAGAGATGATTTACTGCCTTTTTCATTTGGTGGCAATAAAGTACGAATTGCTAATGAATTTTTTGAAGAAATGGAAAAAAAAAGTAAAGATTGTATTATTGGTTATGGAAGCTCTAGTTCCAATTTGAATCGTGTGATAGCTAGCATGGCATATTGCAAGCAAATCCCGTGCTATATTATTTCACCTGCTGATAAAGATAATAAAAGAATTGAGACTAATAATAGTATTTTTGTTAAGAATAGTAATGCTATTTTATATCACTGTACAAGAAGTGAAGTGGCTGAAACAGTGGATAAAGTAATGAATTTATGTTATTCGAGAGGATTATTACCATATTATATTTATGGGAATCAACATGGCATAGGAAATGAAGTTACTCCATTAAATGCTTACAAAAAAGTTTATAATGAAATACAAATACAAAGTAGAGAGATGAAAGAAAAATTTGATTACATTTTTTTAGCAACTGGAACAGGAATGACTCAAGCAGGATTACAAATTGGTAAAATTTTAGAAGGTGGAACTGAAGAAATAATTGGTATATCGATAGCTAGAAAGTCTGAAGAGGAAAAAAAAATAATTAATAACTACATTAATTTATATCTAAACAATGGGAATGATTCACAAAGTATTTCTAACAAAATAAATGTAATAGATAAATATTTGTGCGAAGGATATGGGAACTATACTGTAGAAATTGAAAAGGTAATATATGAAATGTTTTATAAATATGGAATTCCTTTAGATTGTACATACACAGGAAAAGCATTTTATGGAATGAAAGACTACCTAATACACAATAAAATAAAAGATAAGAAAGTGCTTTTTATACATACTGGAGGAACTCCGCTATTTTTTGATTATACAAAAAAATTTAATAAAATACATAATGTTATAAACTGTAAAGATGAAGCGAAAATTCTAAATTTCTTGCAAACAATAGATTCTAGATTGCCAGTTAAACTAAGTAGCCGTACAAATTTAACTAATTTAGTAGCGAAAGTATTAAAGTTTGGACATGTTTTAACAATAGAGGAAAATAATGAAATAGTGTCTGCAGTGTTTTTTTATTGCAATGACACAGAAAATAATAACGCTTATATAACTTTATTGGCTACACTAGAATCATATGAAGGTAATGGGTATGCTAATTCAGTTATGAATGCAATGGAAAAAATGGTAAAAAATTATGGAATGAAAACGATTCACTTAGATACGGACAAAACTAATAACTATGCTATTTCTTTTTATAGTAGGCGTAATTACCTAATTCATAGTATCGAGGATAAAATCCATATGGTAAAGGAGATATAAAAATGAATATACTATTAACTTCGGTAGGAAGAAGAGCATACATGGTTAAATATTTTAAATTGGCGTTAAAAGAGAATGGTGAAGTACATGTGTGCAATTCAGAGCATTCAATCGCATTTCAGTATGCAGATAAATGTATAATTTCACCAGAAATATATTCAAACGAGTATATAAACTTTCTTTTGGATTATTGCAAAAAAAATTCAATTAAGATATTAATATCATTATTTGATGCTGATTTACCTGTTCTTTCAAAAAACAAAGAAAAATTCGAAAAAATCGGCACTCAAGTAATAGTTTCAACTATAGATATAATTGAAATATGCAACGACAAATGGAAAACATACAAATATTTAATTTCAAATGGCTTTAATTCACCTAAAACATATTTGACATTAAAAGATGTTAACTTTGCATTAGAACATAATGAAGTCAAATTTCCATTAATAGTCAAACCTCGATTTGGATGTGGCTCAATTGGGGTTTCAATAGCTGAAAACAGTGATGATTTAAACTATTTAAACAAAATGATATTAACTCAAATTGAAAAATCTTATTTAAGACACGAATCAGATTTTTCTGATGATAAAATTATTTTCCAAGAATGTTTAACAGGCCAAGAATTTGGGGCTGATTTAATAAATGATTTAAAAGGAAAATACATAAATGCAATAATACGTAAAAAAATTGCTATGCGATCAGGTGAGACAGATATTGCAGAAATTGTTGATAATCCTAATATAAAAAAAATATTAGAACGACTTGGAGAAAAAACAGGGCACATTGCCAATATGGATTGTGATATCTTCTTAATAAATGATGTTCCTTATATATTGGAGATGAATGCGCGTTTCGGTGGTGGTTATCCGTTTAGCCATATGGGAGGATGTGACTTGCCTAGCGCAATAGTTAAATGGGTAAAAAATGAAACTGTAAATCTCGAGTTGTTAGAATCTCAAATAGGGTTATGCGGTTATAAAGAAATTATTATAACACCCGTAAATAAGCGATAGTAAGGAGTGAATAGCTATGATAAATGTAACACGGTCTTCGATGCCTTCGTATGAAGAATATTGTGAAGAAATAAAAGAGTTGTGGGATAGTCATTGGTTAACTAATATGGGTATAAAGCATAAACAACTTGAGTTGAACCTAAGAGATTATTTAAAAACTTCAAATATTACATTATATACAAATGGGCATTTGGCATTAGAAAATATAATATCTGCTTTCGAACTAAAGGGAGAAATAATAACTACCCCTTTTACTTTTGTTTCAACTACACATGCCATAGTACGTTGTGGTTGCACACCGGTATTTTGTGATATAAATGATGATGATTATACTTTAGATGTCGAAAAAATAGAAAAATTAATAACTGATAAAACAGTGGCGATTATGCCAGTACATGTTTATGGAAATCTATGTGATGTTGAAAAAATCAAGTTTATTGCTGATAAATATAATTTAAAAGTTATCTATGATGCAGCACACGCGTTTGGGACAACTTATAAAGGAATATCCACAGCAAACTTTGGAGATGCTTCAATGTTTAGTTTTCATGCGACAAAAGTATTTAACACCATTGAGGGAGGAGCGATATGCTTTAAAGATTCAAATATAACTCAATTACTAAATGATTTGAAAAATTTTGGAATTAGAGGATCTGAATCAATTAAATATATTGGTGGTAACGCAAAAATGAATGAATTCCAAGCGGCAATGGGAATATGTAATCTTCGTCATATTAAAGACGAAATTTTGAAACGAAAACTTATTTATGAAAAATACATTGAAAATTTATCAGATATTGAAGGAATAAAAATTTGTCAAATACAAAAAAATGTTGAATCTAATTATGCATATTTTCCAATTGTTTTTGATGGTTATAAGTACACTCGAGATGAAATTTTTGAATTGTTGAAAAATGAAAATATTATTGCAAGAAAGTATTTTTATCCTTTAACTAATGAACTTGAATGCTATAAAGATAGTGCTAAATTTGATGTATATGATACTCCAGTTGCTAAATATGTTTCTGAAAGAGTATTAACTTTACCGTTATATGCAGATTTAGACTTAAAGGATGTTGACAGAATTTGTAATATAATATTAAAAAATGTCTAACAAGATTTTGGATATTATTAAAACTAAATAATTCATTCTTAAAGACAAAATATCAAAATAAGACAATTCTAATATTTACTGTAACTCTATTATTTATTTGACAAAGTAAGAGTGTTGATTCTATGGTAGTTTAGGTATTTGTAAAAATTTCAAAATCAAACATAATACAAAAATTTTTCTGCATTTTTAATTGCTATGGATGTGGGCATTAAATCATTGTTTCATTATCAAGTAAGCAATCATTATAATAATTGCAAATAACAAAGCATTATTAGAATTATATACTGATGCAAGTATTAATATTGTGTTTTTTTAACAAGATATCCATATTTTTTGGATCCTTATGTGAACTCGATTTTAACAATGTTATACGTAAACAGGAATCTGCATATTCTAATTAACAGTAAATTATTAATTGATATATGTGCTTGCAAACAGTCTCTTAACAGTTATAATTAAGGGTGTTGTTTTACAAAACAATTTACATAATTATTAAAACAGTATTTTTATATAGTAAGGAGAATATTTACAATGAAGGTTTTGCATGTAATGAGAAAACATCCAAAATTTAATTCTACAATAAGATACTTTTATAGTAATCAAATACAAAATCATTCTCATGAAATATGTATATTGGTTGATGGAAATGTGGATAATGATTCGATAGATGGGAATATTCCGGTAAGTACACTGCATGTTAAAAATCATAAAACAAGAAGAAAACTTATAGAAAAAATGAGCAACTTTGATATTGTCATGCTTCATTCAAACTATTTGGATTCTCTTGGGATGTTTTTGATAGGCACAGTATATAGAAACTTACTTAAAAAAATTGTGTGGATTGAGTATGGAACTGATTTATATAAGAAATATCCAAATAATTTTTATGGTGTATTACTGAAAAACATTGAAATAAATTTTATAAAAAATATTAAAGCTTCAGTAATGATTTTTCCACCAGATGAAAAAATATTTAGAGATAAATACGGTAAGAAGCCAGTTACTTTTTATGCCCCTTATATAAGTGGAGAAAAAAATACTTTGTTAAATTTAGATTATAATAAAATCACAATGAAAGAGAAAATGAAAGAGAATAAACCGATAATTATACAAATAGGACATAGTGCGACTAAAAATATAAAGCATATTAATTCATTAAAAAGTATTAGTCGCTTCAGTAATGAAAATATAATTATTAGGCTACCACTAAGCTATGGGAATGAAGCATACAGAGAAGAAATTATAAAATATGCGAAATCAATATTCAATAATAAGATAGAAGTTTTAATAGAATTTCTTGAAATTGAAAAATTTTATGATACTTTATTAGATGTAGATATCGCTATCTTTGATACACATAGACAAATTGCTTTAGGAACTATTAGGCCTTTAATATATTTGAATAAAAAAGTTTTTATTTCTTCGGATTCTCCTATGTACAATTATTTTATAGAAAATAAAGTGACAATATATGATACTAAAGATTTGGAGCAATACACTTTTCAAGGATTTACATCAGATGTAAATGAATTTAATGGTAAAAAATTTAGAAATGAAATGTATAATTCTGAAAAGCAAATAAAATTGTGGGAAGATATATATGATTGGTTGGATAAGTAATGGGAAGTAATATACAAGAAAAAACATTATCTTCACTAATGTGGAAATTTTTTGAACGCTCTGGAGCACAATTTATTGCTTTTTTTATATCTATATTATTGGCGAGATTACTAACACCTGATAATTATGGAACAGTTGCATTGATAACAGTATATATTTCAGTTGCGCAAGTGTTTGTTCAAGGGGGGTTTACTAATGCTTTAATTCAAAAGAAAGATGCTGATGATTTAGACTTTTCAAGCGTATTTTATTGTAGTCTGGTTGTTTCTGTAATATTGTACTTATTAATTTTTTTAATTGCGCCTTATGTGGCTCTATTTTATGACATACCGGAATTAAAAGATATGTTAAGAGTTTTGTCTTTGACAATAATAATAGGTACTTATAAAAGTATGCAAAATACTTTGTTGTCAAAAAAATTGCTATTTAAAAAGCAATTTATTAGCTCATTTGGATCTATTGTAGTTGGTGGTGGAATTGGTGTAATTTTAGCTTATAGGGGTTTCGGTGCATGGGCTTTAGTTGCGCAACAATTGTTCACTACAATTATGACATCAATTATTTTATCTTTTACTATTAAATGGAAACCACGACTCATGTTTTCATTTATGAGACTTAAACCTTTGTTTTCGTTTGGATCAAAGTTACTTCTTTCCAGCATTCTAGAAACAGTTTATCAAAATATTTATACATTAATTATTGGTGCGAAATATTCGTCATCAGACTTAGCTTTTTGGAATAAATCAAAACAATTCCCGGTTTTTATTGTATCAAATGTTAATGGAACGATATCGCCTGTAATGTATCCAGTGATGGTTAGATATCAAGATAATAAGAAAGAATTAAAGAATATAGTGCGTCGCTCAATTAATACAAGTGCATATATTATGTTTCCGTTAATGATGGGGCTTGCGATTTGTGCAGAGCCAATTGTAAGATTATTATTAACTGATAAATGGCTACCTTGTGTTCCTTTTTTGCAAGCATGGTGTTTTATTGAAGTGTGGAAACCTATACATACCGCAAATTTACAAGCTTATAAAGCAATGGGTAGAAGTGACATATTTTTACGACTAGAAATAATTAAAAAAATAATTGGATTAACAACCTTATCAATAACATTATCTTTTGGATTAGAAATTATGATGTTAGGATTATTAATTACAACTATTATATTTTGTATTGTTAATACTTACCCTAATATCAAATTATTAAATTATGGCTACATCGCACAAATGAAGGATATATTTCCATCGTTAGCTATGAGTGTTGTTATGGGGGGTGCAGTTTGGTTAATCACCTTTTTTAACCTTCCAACAGTTTTTTGTCTTATCGTGCAAGTGACAGTTGGGATAGTAGTATATGTTGCTCTTTCGATAATATTTAAAATTGAAATGTTTCATTACTTATTAAATATATTGCTAAATTTTTTGTCAAAAAAGAAAAAAGACAACAATAAAAAATAAAAGTAGTTTTCTATTTAAATAGAGGAAGGTGTTATTTGGAAAATGTTTATCATTTTAAGAAAGTTTATTAACTAAGTTTATCCATGTTTTTACTACCTCATCAACCGCGTAACTCTGTGCAGAGTGTTTAGCATTGAGGGAAATTTTTTCTTGTAAATCTTTATTTTCACTTATTAATTGAATCCTATCTATTAATTCTTCTTCACTATAATTGATTAAGAATCCATTTTCATAATCATTAATTAAGGCCTCGGGTCCGCCGATAGGGCACTTTACGGCAATACTAGGAACACCGATTGCTAAAGATTCCATTAAAGAATTAGGCATACCCTCATAAAAAGAGGTTAAGACATAAATTCCACTTTGTGATAAAATTTCAAATATAGTATCACTATAGTTATAAAGTTTAACATTATTTTCTAAATTTAAATTGCTAATTAATTCTTCTAAGGTCTCTTTAATAGGTCCTTCACCATAAATGCTAAGATTAAAATTACTATTTATTTTTAATAGTTTAGGCATAGCTTTAATCATCATCGCTTGATTCTTTTGTTTAGCTAAACGACCAACCATAATTATATTATATAAAGAGGAATTAGTGTTCCATGTATATTCTTTTGTGTTTATAGGATTAAATATAACGCTACTTCTTTTTTGAATTGATTTTGAAAAATAGGATTTAGCATGGTCTGTTTGAAAAACAAAATAATCAGCTCTATTGTAATAAATTGCTCTTAATGCTTTAACGGCTTGCTTAGAAATAGCAGGATCATTTCGCTCACTTATAATAACCTTGCAAGAAAGTTTCTTACAAGCCTTACAAGCAATAATATTTACGTAGTCTTGAAAAGAGATCACCACATCAATTTGATGTTGCATTAAACACAATTTTAATACTTTTGCCCTGACATTTAATAATGATAAACCAGATAATGGTCCTATGGTTTGAGCAAGATTAACAAATTTAACATGTTCACTGATTTTTTGAACAATAGTATCTTCACAAAGATTGATTAAAGTGACATCAAAACCATGATTAGCAAATTCATTAGCTAAGATACTGATAACTCTTTCTGAACCGCCTTTTCCGAGTGATCCAGTAACAAAGGCAATTTTTTTATTATTAATCATAGCAGTCCTTTCTTTTTACTTTTTATAAAGTTCAAATAAGTCATGAATTACTTTATCTACGATGAAATCTTTTGATTTATTATAGTTTAAAGTAGATTCTTTTTGGCGATTTTCTGCAGATTTCAATGAGTTGATGATCTTGGATGCTTGCGTTATATCACCCACATTAAATAACATAGCAGGGTTATCGAGCATTAGACTAGCTGCCCCAACATCACTTGCAATTATAGGAAGACCTAAAGCCATAGCTTCAGCAATAGCGTTAGAAAATCCTTCAGAATGACTTGGAAAAAGTAAGGCATCGGCATTAAACATTTTTTCGAATACTTGATACTTATCGAGTTGTCCATGAAAATGGATATTTTTTTCAAATTTTGAAGTATCCATAGTACAGAAACCTACGATATCAAAGGTTAATTCTGGATGTTTTTTTGCTATTTCATTTAAATCAAATATACCTTTAGAGTGTGAAACATGACCTACATAAATTAATGAATTTAATGATTGATTTATGACTTTATTGTTTTTTTCTTTATTTAAATCTAAAAAATTAGGTAGATAATAACTTTGTTTGCCAGTATGTTTATTCACAAATAGCTCAGTGTTTTTATTTAGTGCAATCACAATGTCCGCTTTTTTAATCATTTTTTTAAATATAAATAAAGCT
Source organism: uncultured Holdemania sp. (assembly GCA_964368495.1). Lineage (GTDB taxonomy): Bacteria > Bacillota_I > Bacilli_A > Erysipelotrichales > Erysipelotrichaceae > CALVGQ01. The sequence continues at coordinate 22,050 of CAYJAJ010000014.1, forward strand.
ATTGAACTCTTTACCATATAACTAGCATCACAGCGTATATGGACAACTAATTTATTAGTTTTCTTTTTGGTGATTAAGCAACAAAGATATTCTCTAAACATCCCTAAGACATGACAGGGGGTGTTAATGTGTACGATATCTGGTTTAACTGAGTTAACTTGAAAACTTTTTAAAACGATTAATAAATTTCTTTTTAATTCAGAAAAAAAATGAAATTTATGAAAATCTTTTACTGCTTTACCAATAAATGCAGTATTGACTAGAGTAATTTGATGTTCTTTAGTATCGACATTATTTAATAGTATCTTTGTCCAGCTAGCTATACCGCCCATTGGTGGGGGAACTGGGGAAAATAATAGCACTTTCATTTAAACAACCTCATAATAGGTATCGGGATTATTTATATCAAATAATTCATTACACCAAATTAAGGTAACTAAATCAGTAGTTCCAATATTGATAATGTTATGCGTATATCCAGTAGGAATGTCTAATACTTCTATTTTTTTATCGCTTACACGATATTCAATAATTTGATGATCATTTATTTTTCTAAACTGGATAAGGGCTTCACCACTGACCACAATGAATTTTTCATTTTTGGTATGATGCCAATGATTTCCTTTGGTAACTCCAGGTTTGGTTACATTAATTGAAAACTGCCCGCGATCCACAGTTTTAATGATTTCACTAAAAGAACCGCGTTCATCAATATTCATTTTAATGGGATAACTAAACTTATCCGTAGGTAAATAGCTAAGATATGTGCTATAAAGTGCCTTTTCAAAGGCATTATCAAGTCTTGGAAGTGATAAATCAACTCGACTATTTTTAAAAGAATAAAGTGTCTCAACAATTTCTCCTAGACTTACTTTATGCACGGTCGAGATAAAACAAAACTCATTTTCTTGATGTTGTTGATTAGATAAGGCTAAAATAAATTCGTGTACAACATCATCAATATAAACAAGTTGCATCATAACAAGAGGATCATTTACTTGAATAGGCAAATCATGAGCGATATTATGGCAAAATGTGGCAACTGCACTATTATAGTTAGGTTTACACCATTTGCCAAAAACATTAGGTAAGCGATACACTAATACCTTTGTACCTGTTTCTTTTGCGTAGTCAAACATTAAATCTTCCCCAGCCTTTTTAGATTTACCATAATCGTTATCTAATAAAGCTTGAATAGAGGAAGTAATTAGAATCGGTGCTTTATTATTATGTTTCTTTAAGAGATTTAAAAGAAGTGAAGTAAAACCAAAATTACCTTCCATGAATTCTTCGTTATTTTGTGGACGATTCACTCCCGCTAAATGATATACAAAATCACACTCTTTAGTATACTCCTCTAATAAAGACACATCACTATCTTGATTAAAGTGCAGTATTTCTATTTGATGATTTAGTGGATGATTTTTAATTTTTTCATGATGAATATTATTGAGTTGTGCAACTAGGTTTTGTCCGATAAAACCATGGGATCCTGTAATTAAAATTTTCATAGCTTACCTCCATGTGGAATTAAATTAACATAGACCTATTTAAATAGGTCTAATTTTAGTAGTAATTGTTTCATTTTTTCAACGTCTAATCTTTCAGTATTGTGGGAGTTATATTCTTGTATAATTTCAATATCTTTTGTACCCTCACTAAAATATTTATTGTAGTTTAAATCTCTATTGTCAGCAGGAATACGATAATATTCACCCATGTCCTGTGCTTTTTGCATATCTTCACTAGTTACTAATACTTCATATATTTTTTCGCCATGACGAGTGCCGATATAATTGATATTTGAAGTAGTGTTTTTTAATTCAAAAATGGCTTTAGCCAAAGTATCAATCGTTGCAGCAGGGGCTTTTTGAATAAATAAATCACCTTGATTGCCATGTTCGAAAGCATAAAGTACCAAATCAATAGCATCTTCTAAAGTCATCATAAAACGTGTCATATTAGGATTAGTAATAGTAATTGCTTTACCACTATCAATTTGTTCACAAAACAAAGGAATAACACTTCCTCTTGAAGCCATAACATTACCATAACGGGTTAAACATAAAACGGTGTCGTGTTCTTGAAGTTGACGACTTCTAGCGACAACATTTTTCTCCATAACAGCTTTCGTCATTCCCATAGCATTGATAGGATAAGCTGCTTTATCGGTGCTTAAAAAGATTGCTTTTTTAACACGATGATTCACACAAGCACTAATGACATTATCACTACCAATTACATTGGTTTTAACAGCTTCCATAGGATAAAATTCACATGATGGAACTTGTTTTAAGGCTGCTGCATGAAAAACATAATCGACACCTCTAAAGGCATTCTCAATGGATGCATAGTCACGTACATCACCAATATAAAATTTTAATTTGTTGGCAAAAGCTGGGTATAAAGCATGGTATTCATGACGCATATCATCTTGTTTCTTTTCATCGCGTGATACAATTCGAATCTCCTTAATATCGGTAGTTAAGAATCGTTTTGCAACTGCATTTCCAAATGACCCAGTTCCTCCGGTAATTAGTAATATTTTATCTTTAAACATGTCGAGAACACTCCTTTTTATAAATAAATATTGGTTTTTGAAGTCTTTATATACCATGGAATTATACTACAATTGCTATGATTTTAAAAGTGGTTTATAAATAGGATATAGGGTTATAAAGTTAATTTTGTGACACACTTAAAAAGAGCGTGTTATAAAGAATAATACAAATCATAGATAAAACAGCTCCAATTATTATTAAAGATAGGAAAATCAAGCTAAATATGATAAAATATTTAAGATAAAATTTAGCAAATTATAAAGGAGAATCTTATGAGCTTGTATGAAGATATAGTAAATCAAAAGGAACAAATAAGTCTTGTTGGACTAGGCTATGTGGGGATGCCGATAGCAGTATCTTTTGCGAAGAAAGTTAAGGTAGTGGGCTTTGACCTAAATGAAGAAAAGATAAATTTATATAAACAAGGTATTGATCCTACTAAAGAAGTGGGTGATCAAGAAATAAAAAATACTGAAGTATTTTTTACTTCAGATCCAAGTGCATTAAAAAATGCTAAATTTCATATTATTGCGGTACCTACACCGATTAATAAAGATAAAACACCAGATTTATCTCCTCTAATTGGTGCAAGCAAAATCATGGGAGAAAACTTAACGAAAGGTTCGATTGTAGTTTTTGAATCCACGGTATATCCTGGGGTAACTGAAGAGGTGTGTGTTCCAATATTGGAAAAATATTCTAATTTGAAATGTGGTGTTGATTTTAAGGTGGGCTATTCACCAGAGCGAATCAATCCCGGGGATAAAGTGCATCGTTTAGAAACGATTGTAAAGATTGTGTCGGGCATGGATCAAGAAACTTTAGATGTTGTTGCCAAGGTTTATGAATTAGTAGTGGATGCCGGTGTACATAGAGCGACAACTATTAAAGTTGCCGAAGCTGCAAAAGTAATCGAAAATAGTCAGCGAGATATTAACATTGCCTTCATGAATGAGTTGGCAATAATTTTTAATAAGTTAGATATAGATACCAAAGCGGTATTAGAAGCTGCAGGTACAAAGTGGAATTTCTTAAATTTCAGTCCAGGCTTAGTTGGTGGACACTGTATTGGAGTGGATCCTTATTATTTAACCTATAAAGCAGAAGAAGTGGGTTACCATAGCCAAATTATTCTTAGTGGAAGAAAAATTAATGATGATATGGGAAAATATGTTGCACAAACCTTAATAAAGAAGATGATTGATGCAGATAAAAAGATAAAACATGCAAGAGTGGGTATTCTAGGGTTTACTTTTAAAGAAAATTGTCCAGATACTAGAAATACGAAAATTATTGATGTCGTAGAAGAATTAAAAGATTATGGTATTGATGTTCTTGTGTCTGATGAATTTGCAGATAAAGAAGAGGCAATGAGCCACTATAATATGGAATTAGTAAGCAGGGAATCATTAGTAAACTTGGATGCACTAATTGTAGCTGTAGCTCATGAACAATATTTAAACTTGAGTGTTAAAGACATCAGTGCAATGTATCAAGAAGGAAGCAAAATCATTTTTGATATCAAAGGTATATTGAATAAAAATGAGTTTAAAGAAAATGGGTATGAGTATTGTAGTTTATAATATTCACAGATAACCTTGATTCTTTTGGAGGGTAAATATGAAAAAATTGAAGTTAATGACTATTATTGGAACTCGCCCTGAAATTATTCGCTTAGCGGCGACGATGAAAAAATGCGATGAATATTTTGAACAAATTATAGTGCATACAGGGCAGAACTATGATTATGAGTTAAATCAAGTATTTTTTGATGACTTGGGATTAAGAGCACCTAACTACTATTTAAATGCAGTGGGTAATGATTTAGGAGAGACTATCGGTAATATCATTGCCAAATCTTATCAATTAATGAATGAACTTAAACCAGATGCTTTATTAATTTTAGGGGATACCAATAGTTGTTTATCAGCAATTAGTGCCAAACGACTACATATTCCAATTTTTCATATGGAAGCAGGTAATCGTTGTTTTGATGAATGTTTACCAGAAGAAACCAATAGAAGAATTGTTGATCATATTGCCGATGTAAATCTTTGTTATAGCGAACATGCAAGAAGATATTTAAATGCTGAAGGAACCGCTAAAGAAAGAACCTATGTAGTAGGTTCACCTATGGCTGAAGTATTACAGGCTAATTTATCACAAATTAAACAAAGTACTATATTAGAAAAATTAAACTTAGAAAAAGGTAAATACATTTTACTTTCTGCCCATCGTGAAGAAAACATTGATGATGAAGATAATTTCTTTAGTTTGATGGAAGCAATTAATGCAATGGCGAAAAAGTATGACATGCCGATACTTTATTCTTGTCATCCAAGAAGTGCTAAGTATATTGAAAAAAGAAATTTTGAATTTGATAAACGAGTGATTTTGAATAAGCCATTAGGATTTCATGATTATAACCATCTACAAATGCATGCTTTTGCAGTAGTATCAGATAGTGGTACACTACCAGAGGAAAGCAGTTATTTTTTATCAGTAGATAATCCTTTTGCCGCAGTATGTATCCGTACTAGTACTGAAAGACCTGAAGCTTTAGATAAAGGGAATTTTGTATTAGCTGGAATAAGTGAAAACGAAGTGTTACAGGCTGTTGATTTAGCTGTATCTATGAATCAAAATAAAGATTATGGAATACCTGTGCCTTATTATACTGACGAGAATGTATCAGTGAAGGTGGTAAAAATTATTCAAAGTTATACCAATATCGTTAATCGCATGGTATATAGAAAGAAGTAGTCTATGAGTAAACAAGCCCTGGTTGTGAGTGGTCCTTTTGTGCCTGCCAATGAGCCGATGACCTTACTTCCTTATAAACATTTAAGATTACTAGACTACCATTATGACGTAGTTGCTTTAGCAATGAATGAAGATGAAAGTTTAAAACAAAAACTTGCACAAGATAAGCATTATAAGAAATTTAATGTACAGTTTGTGAAAAAATATAAAGATGTCTTATTTTCAATACAAAATGTAAATCTGATTAAAGCTTTAATGAATATGCAACGATATATTCAACTTGCCTTAAAACAAGCAGATAAAAAACAGTATGATTTAGTGTATACCTCAGCTTTTCCTGCTTATACACACCGTGTAGGTTATCAAATCAAGAAAAAAAATAAAAAGATAAAATGGGTTGCAAATTTCACTGATCCAATTAATAATAGTCCCTATAAAAAAGATCAAGATACGTATAATTCCTATAGTTTTTTAGAAAAGATAGCTTTTCATGCCTATAGTTATTTTTATGTGAGTGACAAGGATGAAGTTATTGCGTTTGATAATGCTGACTTGTTGGTGTTTATCTGTGAGGAACAGCGTCAGTTTATGATTGAGCAATATCAAAAAAAATCCTCTAAGTGCACTAAAGAAGAAATTATGGAAAAATCCTGCATTGTTCCGTTAAATTATGTAGTGGAATGGGAAGATATGATGCCACTAAAAGAAACA
>CAYJAJ010000014.1:28184-37663 GCA_964368495.1 uncultured Holdemania sp.
GTATTGTTGATATTTGATACGATAATGAATGAAGATAGTTGGCAGCCTTATTTGCCTTCAAAAGTCTTGGAATATGCTATGCTCAAAAAAAATGTGTTTGCGATTGCCACAAAGAAAAGTCCAACTTATCGCATTATGAAAGAAAGTGATGCTCTTTGTGCTAATTACGATGTAAAGGACATTAAAGAGAAACTTAAAGAGGCCTTACAGGGTAAATCGTCGATTGTTAAATATGATTATACTAATGAAGAGGCTGTTAAAGAATTAGTAATGAAACTCAATAGTTTATAAAAGAACAGGAAGGAATAAAAAAAATTATGGGATACAATAATTTAAAATTTGAAGAAAATGCATTGTTTTTAGTTACCGGTGGTGCAGGGTTTATTGGTTCTAATTTATGTGAGGCGTTATTAGAAATGGGCTATCATGTGCGTTGTTTAGATGATTTATCTACAGGTAAACAGGAAAATGTAGATATGTTTATAAAACATCCTAATTATGAATTTATTTTAGGTGATATTAAAAATTTTGAAGACTGCTTAAAAGCTACTAAAGGTGTGCATTACGTACTACATCAAGCGGCATGGGGGAGTGTTCCGCGCTCTATTGAATTGCCCCTATTTTATGAACAAAATAATGTTGTAGGTACACTAAACATGTTAGAAGCAGCTAGAGTAAATAAAGTAAAGAAATTCGTCTATGCATCGAGTTCTTCAGTTTATGGTGATGAGCCCAATCTTCCTAAAAAAGAAGGTATCGAAGGCAACCTGTTATCCCCATATGCACTTACCAAAAGAACTAATGAGGAATATGCAAAGTTATATACAAAGTTATATCAACTAGATACTTATGGTATGCGCTACTTTAATGTGTTTGGAAGAAGACAAGACGCTAATGGTGCGTATGCTGCCGTTATCCCTAAATTTATTCAACAATTATTAAAAGATGAAGCACCGACGATTAACGGTGATGGTAAGCAATCAAGAGATTTTACTTATATTGAAAATGTTATTGAGGCTAATTTAAAAGCCTGTTTGGCACCAAGTGAAGTTGCCGGAGAAGCCTTTAATATCGCCTATGGTGGAAGAGAATATTTGATTGATATTTATAATGGTTTAGCAAAAGCCCTTAATAAAGATATTGAGCCCATCTTTGGTCCTGATCGAAATGGTGATATAAAGCATTCTAATGCAGACATTAGTAAAGCTAAAACTATGTTAAACTATGATCCAGACTATAGTTTTGAAGAGGGTATCAAATTAGCGATAGCATGGTATAAAGAAAATTTATAATACTTAATCAAAATAGTGAGGAGGGGATACTTTGAAAGAGTTAAAAAGAATGATGTTTATTGCACCAAGATATCATACTAATCAGATAGCGGCAGTAGAAACATTAATTAAGAATAATATCGAAGTTACCTTTGTTACTCAATATGCTGATAAAACAGAAGATTATACTTTAATAAAGCCACATTTTTTAGGATACAGTAAATTTATTAAAAGATTAATTAATAGCTTAAAGTGTGATGACAATAAAAAGGGTTATTATTCGAGGTTGTTAGGTATACCTCCTTTAAAAGAGTTAAGGAAAATTGTAAAAGATAAAAAACCGCAATTAGCCATAGTTAGAGATCGTACGCTCTATTGTTTAGTGTGCATGATCCAGCTAAAGTTGTTAGGAGTAAAATGTGTTTTATATACACAAATTCCAAAATATGCAACAAGTCGAACTACAAAATCAGCTTTGGACTTATTAAAGAAACTATATGGTAAATACGAAATTACACCACTATTGGGAAAACAAGAAAATCTAAAAATTCCTAATGAAAAAAATATTTTTGTGGTGCCTTTGATATTTAATCCTAAAGAAGAATATCGAGCTCTTATGGATGATAAAATTAGAATAATTGTTGTTTCTGAGTTTGCGAAAAGAAAGAGAATAATTGAAATACTAAAATCCATTAATTTAGCTATAAAAAATCATGTGGAATTAGAAGTTACAATTATTGGTAACAATACTAAAGATATTACAGCGAAAGAACTACAAAAGATTAAACAGTATATAGCAGATAGTAAACTAACTAACACCGTCCGTGTCTATGAAAATAAGGAACATAAAGAAGTAATGGAAATTTTGATGAATCATAATATATTCATATTAAATTCAATTAAAGAAGCGGCAAGTTATGCGCTAATAGAAGCTATGGGATATGGTTTGTGTTGCATAGCTAATCCTTATAATGGGACAACAGAATATCTTGAAAGCGCGAATAAAGATTTTATTGTTTTTGGAGATGATCCAAAAGATATATTTAATATCTTATTAAAACTTAATGACAACATACAATTAATCAATAGAGGTGGCAAGAAAAATTATGACACTATCAAGACAAATTACAGTAGCAATAACTACATGCAAGCAATTTCAAAGTTATGGCTTGCTGTAAATACAGGAGAAAAATAAATGAACTTATACTCAGTAATAATCCCTGCATATAATGCAGAAAAATATTTAGAGAAGTGTGTCGATTCAGTTCTAAATCAAACTTATAAAAATTGTGAAATAATAATTGTAAATGATGGATCAAAAGATCAAACACCTATACTTTGTCATAAATACGATGAGATATTTGATAAAGTTATAGTGATAAATCAAAAAAATCAGGGTCAATTAACCGCGAGAATAACAGGACTTGGTTATGCATCGGGTAATTATGTAGTTTTTCTCGATGCCGATGATTTTTGGGAAGAAAATTTATTAGAAGTTGTGGACAATTATCTTAATGATTATGAGTGTGATGTAGTTAACTTTGGTGCAAACAGAATATTACCTAATGGTGTTATTGATGATACTAGGCCATACTATTTTTCTAAAAGAGTTGATGCGAATGACAAAGCAAAATTTTTGAAAGATTTCCTAGTTAGTGCAACTTGTAATACCATGTGGTCTAAAATTATTAAAAAAGAAATAGCGGTAAAAAGCATTGCACAGATGAAACCTTATATGCATATAAGAAAAGGTGATGATAGATTACATTCCATGTTTGTATATTTATCAGCAAATACGATAGGATTCATAGATAAACGATTATATAATTATCGTGATAATCCCAATAGTTTGGTCAATAATGTCAAATTGTATTATTTTAAAGCTAATAGTGATGTAAAATATATTGTACTTAAAGAATTTGAAAAAATAAATTTAATCGATGATGAGCTTCTCTATATTTATAATTACAAATATTTACGAGGGATCTTAAATATGCTAATTTCATTACATAAATATAACTATACAGAAGTTAAAGAAACTATTGCTTTAGTAAGAAATCATCCGATGTATATTCAAGCTATAAATCATTATAGAATAAAGGATTTTAGTGTTATCTATAAGTAATTATTGAATTTATTAAAAAATAATCATACAAAACTCTTATATTTGAGTGCGAAAATTTATGGTGTAATAAAGAAACGATAAAGATTGGGAGGACAATACATGATGCTATATTCAATAATTATTCCGGCATACAATGTAGAAAAATATATTGATGAATGCTTAAGTTCCGTTCTTGCTCAAACTTATAGTAACTTTGAAATTATCGTTGTCAATGATGGATCCACTGATAAAACACAAGAAATAGTAGAAGAATATCAAAGAAAACATAATTTCATTAAACTTATCAATCAAGAGAATAAGGGACAAGTAAAAGCTAGGGTAGCGGGACTAAGCTTTGTTAACGGTGATTATGTATGCTATCTTGATGCAGATGATGTATGGGATAGCGATTTATTAGAAATAGTTAATGAATATATAATTAAAAATAATACGGATTTGGTTATTTTTGGTGCAAAAAGAATCTTTTCTAATGGTAAATTAGATGATACACGTAAATATAGTTATTACCAAGAAGAAAGCGTAGATTCAAGTAATAAGAAGCCATTTCTTATAGATTTTTTATTCAAAAAATATTTGAATTCATTATGCTTGAAGGTAATTAAAACTGAATTGATGTTAAGTGCTAGTGCTAAGATGAATGACTATGCTCATGTTAGAAGAGGGGAAGATAGTATTCAAAGCATGTTTCTAATTATAGAAGCTAAAAAAATAGGGTTTATCGATAAACTTTTCTATAATTATCGTGATAATGAAGCTAGTATGATTAATAACTATAAACTTAGTTATATCCAGGATAGTTGTGAAATAAGGAAAGTTTGCATCAAAGAATATAAAAAATTTAATATTTTTAAGGATAAAAATATACTAAGGTCGTATAACAGTAAATTATTTAAAAGTATTATTGGAAGTATAATAAACTGTTTGCATTATCCTTATCACGAAATGAAGTTAGCGCTTATAGATTTAAGAAAAAACGAAACTTATCAAAATGCTGTTAAATGTTATGAAAAATCCGATTTGAGTTTAAAGTATAGAATTATATTATTATTATTGATTGGCAAATATGACAGAACAATGTATTGCTTGCTCAAGCTGTATAAATGTTAAATAAATATTTTCTTGTAGTGGGAATGATTATTAAAAATTTAATTAAGTGTGTTATAATAGCGATAGCTATAAAGGAGAATGTCGATGAAAGTATTATTAATTATTCCATCTTACAATGAAGAGGAAAATATACTAAGAGTATATGAAGATATGAAACCGATATTAAAATATAGTGATTATATTTTTATTAATGATTGTTCTACTGATAATTCTGCTGCTATTTTTAAAAAAAATAAGCTTCATCATTTAAATCTTGTAGCCAATTTAGGGTTAACTGGAGCAGTACAGACAGGTTACAAATATGCATATACTCATGGCTATGATGCTGCAATACAGTTTGATGGTGATGGGCAGCATAAGGCAATCTATATTCCTGAAATGATTAAAGAGCTAGAACAGGGTAATGATATTGTTATTGGATCTAGATTTGTAAGTAAAAAGAAAGACTATAGTGCAAGAATGTTAGGTTCAAGAGTTATTGCACTGTTAATTAGACTAACTACGGGAAAGAAAATTAATGATCCTACAAGTGGTATGCGTCTTTTAAATAGAAAAATGCTTTATGATTATGCATATAATATGAATCGAAAACCAGAGCCTGATACCTTAGTTTATCAAATAAGAAAAGGTGTCAAAATAAAAGAAATACAGGTTGAAATGAATGATCGTATCGCAGGTGAAACGATATTTAATGCATGGGCTTCTGTAAAATATATGGTTAAAACTTGTATTTCAATAATATTTTTTATGTATTAAGGAGAAGATTATATGACACTTCAATTACAAATTTTATTATTAATTGCTTCATTAATCTTTTTTATTTTTATGCTGCGTATTATAAAAAAAGCTAAACTACAAACAGATATGGCTACTGCGTGGATCATTTGGGGGTTAGGGGTTATTTTAATTGCTCTTGTACCAGAAACAGTCTATGAGATTAGTGGCTTATTAGGAATTCAATCACCAATGAACACATTATTTTTATTTATGATCTTTTTCTTATATTGTTTAGTTTTTTATCTTTACATCAAAATTTCAATCATGGATGAAAAAATCAAAAATTTAATACAACATGTTTCTTTAAAAGATAAAGAAGAATAGAGGAAGATAAAATGAAAAAAATATTGATTACAGGTGGGGCCGGATTTATAGGTTTTCATTTATCTAAATTATTACTTGAAAAAGACTTTCAAGTAATTGGTTTAGACAATATGAATGACTATTATGATGTTAAATTAAAAGAAGGAAGACTTGAAATATTAAAGAAGAAAGAAAACTATACTTTCTATAAAGTGGATATCAAAGATAAAGAAAGTGTAGATCGTCTTTTTGAACAATATCGTTTTGATTACGTTGTTAATTTAGCTGCTCAAGCAGGCGTGCGTTACTCACTAATCAACCCTTATGCTTATGTGGATTCCAATCTCATTGGTTTTGTGAATATTTTGGAGGCATGTAGAAATTATCCGGTGAAGCATTTGCTTTATGCATCTTCAAGCTCGGTATATGGTGGAAATAAAGTTGTTCCTTTTTCAACAGAACATCAAGTCGATCATCCTGTAAGCTTATATGCAGCTACTAAAAAAGCAAACGAACTGATGGCGCATACTTATAGCCACTTATATCAAATCCCTACTACAGGGTTAAGATTTTTTACAGTATATGGGCCATGGGGTAGACCGGATATGGCTTACTTCTCTTTTACGCAAAATATATTAAGTGGGAAAACGATTAATGTATTTAATCATGGTAAAATGAAAAGAGATTTTACTTATGTTGATGACATCGTAGAAGGAATTGTACGCTTACTTGATGTGAAACCACTTCCTAATAAAGAATGGGATGAAAGTGAAGGTAAACTTAGTGAATCCTTCGCACCTTATAAAATTTATAACATTGGTAATAATACTCCAATAGAATTAGAACTATTTATTAGTACGCTAGAAGATAAACTTGCTTGTAAGGCCAATAAGAATTATATGGAAATGCAACCAGGTGATGTAGTGATGACGTATGCAGATACTAAAGACTTAGAAGAAGCTATTGATTTTAAACCAAGTACAAGTATTGATGAAGGACTTGGTAATTTTGTAAGTTGGTATAAAGATTATTACAAAGTATAAGGAGAGCTTAGTTATGAAAATAGTAATTGTTGGAACAGGTTATGTGGGATTATCCAATGCAGTATTGCTTGCACAAGCTAATGAAGTAGTAGCTGTGGATATTATTCAAGAAAAAGTAGATCTGATTAATAATAGGATTTCGCCAATTGAAGATAAAGAAATTGAAGATTATTTAAAAAATAAAGAACTGAATTTAACTGCTACTACGAATGCCACTATGGCATATCAAGGTGCAGATTTTGTTATTATTTCTACCCCTACAAATTATGATCCAGAGTTAAACTATTTTAATACCAAAACAGTAGAAGAGGTAATCAAAGGGGTATTGAGTGTCAGTAAAGAGATCACTATGATTATCAAATCGACAGTACCGGTAGGGTATACCAATAAAGTAAAAGAGCAATTTAATACCGATAATATTATTTTTTCACCAGAGTTTTTAAGAGAAGGCAAAGCACTGTATGATAATTTATATCCTTCAAGAATCATTGTAGGAGAAAAATCAAAGCGTGCTGAGGTATTCGCCAATTTATTAGTTGAAGGAGCCATTAAAGAAAATATTCCAGTACTATATACTCATAATACAGAAGCTGAAGCTGTTAAGCTATTTTCAAATACTTATTTAGCACTTCGTGTTGCGTATTTTAATGAGCTAGATACCTATGCAGAAATAAGAGGATTAGATACTAAAGAAATAATTGAAGGAGTAGGACTTGATCCGCGTATTGGTAGTCATTATAACAATCCTTCCTTTGGATATGGAGGATATTGTCTTCCTAAAGATACGAAACAATTAAAGGCTAATTATGATGATGTACCTAATAATATTATTAGTGCTATAGTGGATGCCAATAGGACAAGAAAAGATCATATTGCTGATCAAATTATTAAGAAAAATCCTAAAGTAGTAGGTATTTATAGATTAACTATGAAAATGGATTCTGATAATTTTAGAGCATCCTCTATTCAAGGTATAATGAAAAGAATTAAGGCTAAGGGTATTGAGGTAGTGGTCTATGAACCGGCTTTAAAAGAGGAATATTTTTTTAATTCCCGTGTAATAAAAGATTTAAAAGAGTTTATTCATTGTTCAGATATTATTGTATCTAACAGATTATCAGAAGAACTAGAAGAAGTAAAAGATAAAGTATATACAAGAGATTTATTTGCAAGAGATTAAATAGCATGATAGGAAAGTAAAGTAATGTCTGATAGTAATTTACAAAAAAAAGCTTTGTCCTCTTTGATGTGGAAATATTTTGAGAAGTCAGGAGCACAAATATTGGGGTTTATAGTATCTATAGTTTTAGCGCGTTTGCTGGCACCTGATGATTATGGGAGTATTGCTTTAATAAATGTTTTTATTTCGTTTGTGCAAATATTTATTAACGGAGGATTTTCTACAGCTTTAATACGAAAAAAAGACGCCGATGAATTAGATTATTCAAGTGTATTTTATTGCAGTTTAGTGATTGCTATTATAATGTATGTTCTTATGTATTTTATTGCGCCCTACGTGGCTGAATTTTATGAGATACCAGAGCTTACAAATTTATTAAGAGTATTAGCATTAATATCAGTTTTGGGTACTTATAATAGCATGCAAAGTGTAATATTAACTAGAAAATTTTTGTTTAAAAAATTATTTTTAAGTAGCTTTGGAGCAATAATTATTGCTGGTATAATAAGTATTGCTCTTGCTTACGCAGGATTTGGAACATGGGCATTGGTAGCGCAACAGCTTATTACTGTTATCACAACGTCCGTTATTATGACTTTTACTGTTAAATGGCGTCCAAAGCTACTATTTTCATTTGAGAGAATAAAGATCCTTTTTTCTTTTGGCTCGAAATTATTAATTTCTAATCTTATGGAAAATTTATATCAAAATATATATTCTTTGATTATCGGAAAAAAATATTCCGCGACAAATTTAGCTTACTGGAACAAATCTAAACAATTTCCGATGCTAATAGTTTCCAACATTAATGGAACTGTTAGTGATGTAATGTTTCCGCTGTTATCAAAGTTTCAAGATAACAAAAAGGAACTTAAGGCAATTGTTAGCCGCTCAATCAGAACAAATGCTTATTTAATTTTTCCATTACTAATGGGATTAGCAGTTTGTGCAGAGCCTGTGGTAAGAATACTTTTAACTGACAAATGGTTAGCATGTGTGCCATTTTTACAAGGATGGTGTTTTATCAATGCTTGGAAGCCAATACATTCAATAAATTTAATAACTTTTAAGGCCATGGGTAGAAGTGATATTTTCCTGAATCTTGAAATTGTTAAGAAAATTATTGGTATTACAATATTAGTGATAACACTTCCATTTGGATTAGATGTAATGATGATAGGACTTATGGTAAATACTATTTTAGCTAGCGTAATAAATGCATATCCCAATAGCAAAATTCTTGGTTATGGTTATTTCGAGCAGTTAAAAGATATCTTACCTTCAATAGTATTGACGATATCCATGGGAATAATAGTTTCAACTGTTACTTTATTGAATTTGTCCATATGGGCAACATTAATTATACAAATTATCGTTGGAGTAATAGTTTATATGCTACTTTCTGTTGTTTTTAAAGTTAAAATATTTTATTATTTAATGGAAATTATAATAAAGTATTTTAAAAAAGATAAGTGTTAAATAGGAGTAATTCGAAATTACAAAGTGATATTAGAAAGGCAGTTTAATTTTTAAACTGAAGAGATAAAGATGATAAATAGTTTAAGCATTTTAGTAATAATTATAATCTTATGTGCTTCAAGTTTAGGATATGGTCTAAACAATAATGGAACTAACTTTTTATATGCCTTATCACTAGGGATTTTAAAGCTATT
>CAYJAJ010000015.1:0-37128 GCA_964368495.1 uncultured Holdemania sp.
TGAAATTTATAATGAACTTAATTTATCAGAAATTGCAATTTCTAAGATTTATAGAGATAATCTAATAAGGTTTATAGGAAAATAATGATGAAATATTATTTAGGGATTGATAGTGGTGGAACTAAAACTAGATATACACTAGCCAAAGAAAACGGTGAAATTGTTGCAAGTATTATTGGAGAAAATACACATTATTTACAGTGTGGATTCGATCGATTAGTTGAAAATTTGGAAGATGGAGTAGAAGATGTAATTAATATTGCAGATATTAGTAAGAATGATATTAAATATGCATTTATCGGATTGGCTGCATTTGGTGAAATTAAAGCTGATGATAAAGCGGTTAGTGAAGCAGTAGCTCAAGGATTGAAAGGTATTAAATATAGTATTGAAGGTGACAATGTTTGCGGTTGGGGAGGTAGTTTAGGTGGTAGATCAGGTGTAAATGTGATTGCTGGAACTGGCTCTATTACATATGCAGAAGATGAAGATGGAAACAATAATAGATGTGGTGGTTGGGGCCATTGGTGTGGTGGTGATGAAGGAAGTGCGTATTGGATTGGAAGTCAATTGATTAATCATTTCATGCGTCAAAGTGATGGAAGAGAAGAGAAATCACTACTTTATACGGAAGTAAAAAAACACTATCAAATTAAGGATGATTTTGATTTAATTAATCTAATCGTGAATAAATGGCAAATGGATAGAGTTAAGATTGCGCAACTATCGAAACTAGCCTGTGAATTAGCTTTAAATAATGATAAAACTGCCTTACTTATTTTTGATCAAGCAGCTTTTGAGTTAGCTCAATTAGTAAATAATAGTATTAAAGGTTTAAAATTTGGTGATGCAATACATGTATCATATTCAGGTGGTGTATTTAAGAGTGGTGATTTAATATTGAATAATTTAGAAAAGTATTTACAAGATGAAATGATTTTGGTTGATCCACTTTTTGAACCTTCAATTGGTGGAGTTATTATGGCGATGCGTAGGGATAATCTAATTATATCGAAAAATATTTTGGATAAACTTTCTGAAACTAAATCTGTAGTCACTTCACAGTTTAATTAATGCATTCTTCGTACAGCATTAATAAATCATATATTAGTTATATAATATTAATTTCACAGATGAAATTTAATGAATACATGTTTTCTATCGTGGAAAGATATCTCATTGAACTTTAAGAGATAGATATCTTATCATATAAGCCCAAGAAATTGGGCGTTTTTTATATTTTAATTAATTATAAATGATTTTTAGAATCATAAAATATTTTGATGATTCTATAGCAATCTTGAAAATATGAAAATTAAAGGTTAATAAGCATATATTTCAAATGAGTCTTTTACAGGTAAATATAGCATATCTCTGTAATACCGTAGAGAATTGTAGTATACTAATTAGAATAAAGGAGTCTTTATGTCAAGTAATTATTATCAAGAATTTTTTGAACGAATAAAAGAAGTAATAAACCAAGACGCAAAACAGGCATTGTCTTTGGTACAGCAAGAATTAAGTATGCCTTATATTCCCTTAGAAGTTGAAAAAGAACTTTTGCAATTGCAAAGAGATTTAAGTGCTTCTATGATTAAAAAGACTTTCTATATTGATTTAGAGGCAATTGATGAAGGTCTTGAAAGTGATCAACAAGAACAGCAATTAAAAGCTATTGATGCCTTAAGTCATGTTTCTTGTCGTGATTATGTTGATTCCATTCAAAGTTATTTTAATCGACTACCTCATGAAAATCTAAAAGCATTACTAATTGATATTTTGATAGAACAACAAATTAGTGAGGAATTTAAGGTAATGCACCGCGGTGTTGAAGTGACATTTGTACCAATGTATCTTGAGCGTGCTGCTGAAACAGATGGTTTTATAAAAGCGAGTGAGTACCTTTGTGAGTGGTTTGAAAATAATAATCCATCATTTTTAAAACTATGTATGCAGGTAATTACAAATGAAACATTCTTGATGTTACCGCAGAGTTATGAAGAGGATGAGGCATTAATTTTAGCGCTAACTGCTGTTAAAACAGTCTCAAATAGCATGGATGATAATAAGATATTTAATGATTTAATTAAACGCTTAGATATGGATGATTATGTGCTATTATGTTAATCGTTTATTTTAATTGAATTTTAAATATTATTTGGTATAATAATATGGCTGATATTAGGAGGACAAAACATGTCAACTTGGACAAAAAAAGAAAATTCAACTGGAGAATTAATTGCTACAGTAGAAAATGAACAATGGGAGACTGCAAAAAAGAAAGCATTTAATAAAATTGCTCAAAATGTAGAAGTAGAAGGATTCAGAAAAGGGAAAGCACCTAAAAAACTTATTGAAAAACAAGTTAATGAGCAATCTGTATGGATGGAAGCTGCTGAATCTGAAGCTCAAAATGTTTTAGAACAAGGTGTTGAAGAACATAACTTATGGTTAGTATCACGCCCTGAATTAGCTATTGATGAATTAAATGCTGATAAAGTTGTTTATCGTTTTATAGTAACTGTAAAACCAGAAGTAACATTAGGAGAATACAAAGGATTAGATTATAAAGTAGAAGCAGTAGAAGTTAGTGCAGATGAAATTAATGCTGAACTTTCTAAAATTCAAGAAAATTTCGCTGAATTAGTAGAAAAAGAAGGAAATATTGAGAATGGTGATACTGCAGTAATCGACTTTGAAGGTTTCAAAGATGGTGTTGCATTTGAAGGTGGCAAAGGTGATAATTACCCTTTAGAAATCGGATCAAATTCATTTATTCCAGGTTTTGAAGAACAATTGATTGGGATGGCAAAAGAAGAATCAAAAGATATTGAAGTAACGTTCCCAGAAAATTATCAAGCTGCTGATTTAGCAGGAAAACCTGTTGTATTTAAAGTAACTGTACATGAAGTTAAAGCACGTACATTACCAGAGATTAATGATGAATTAGCTAAAGATGTAAATATTGAAAATGTTGAAACTTTAGAACAATTAAAAGTGAACATTGAACAACAAATTAAAGATCGTAAAACAAGTGAAGCTGAAAATAAAGCTAATGATGAATTGTTAAACCAAATTGTTGAAGGAGCTACTGTTGATGTTCCAACTGCAATGGTGGATACTGAAACGACATCAATGATTAATGAATACGCTAACCGTTTACAACAACAAGGGCTTAATCTTGAACAATTCTTCCAAATTACAGGACAAACTGAAGAAAATTTAAGAGAACAAATGAGTAAGGATGCGTTAAGTCGTGTTCAACTTCGATTAGTTCTTGAGAAAATTTCTGAAGTTGAAAATTTAGTTGTTAGTGAAGAAGAAATTGATAAAGAATATCAAGATATAGCTACTATGTATAGTATGGAAGCAGATAAAGTGAAAGAACTTCTTCCAAGTGAAAATATTCGTTATGATTTACAATTACGTAAAGCTATGAATTTTGTTAAAGATTCTGCAAAATAAGACGCTTAGCGTCTTTTTTAAAAGATTAAAAAGGAGATCAGTTTATGAGTCTAGAAAAAAAAGTAAATGTACCTGTAGTGTGTACACGAGGTGTTGTTGTTTACCCCAATCAAGATTTAACGATTGAAGTTGGAAGAAGCAAAAGCATTAATGCAGTGAATGAGGCAGAAGATAAGTATTCTAGCACTTGTTGGGTTGTTGCCCAAAAGCAATCGATGATTGAAAATCCACAAGTAGAGGATTTATTTTCAGTAGGTACATTATGTAAAATTAAAAGTGTTCGTAAAAAAGATGGCTTTTATCGTGTTACATTTAGTGGGATTTCTAGAGCTTCTTTAGTCGAGTATAACAATCATCAAGATATGATGTTTGCAACTGTTGAGAAATTAGAAGATGTTTTTGGTGATAAAATTGAAGAAGAAGCATTGGTTAGAACTATCACAAAAGAGATAAAAGGAGCTTCTTTATCACAAAAAAATCTACCAGTTGAAATTGTTGCACAGTTAACACGTGGAGTTAGTCCTAGTGAGTTGGCTGATCAATTTGCACAGTATTTCTCAGGAGCAGTTGAATTTAAGCAACAAATACTTGAAACTCTTAATGTAAACGAAAGACTTTTAAAGGCTATCTCACTTGTTGAACAAGAAAAACAAATCGCAGTGATTGAAAGTGAAATCAATGAAAAAGTAAAAGAGCGCATGGAAGATAGTCAAAAAGATTATTACTTACGTGAAAAATTGCGTGCAATTAAAGAGGAATTAGGTGATGTGTCATCTACTGCAGATGATAGTGATCAACTACGTAAGATGATTGAAGAAAATCCTTATCCACAAAATATTAAAGATAAGGCTCTTGAAGAGCTTGCAAGATATGAAATGCTACCACAAGCTGCAGGAGAAGCGGGTGTTGTAAGAACTTATTTAGATTGGTTGCTAAAGACGCCATGGTGGCAAGAATCAACAGACAATGAGGATTTAAATGTTGTTTCTGAAAGACTTGATGAAGATCATTTTGGACTTGAAAAAATTAAAGAGAGAGTACTTGAATATTTAGCAGTTAAACAGTTGACTAATTCATTAAAGAGTCCGATTTTATGCTTAGTTGGTCCTCCAGGAGTTGGGAAAACATCACTTGCTAAATCGATTGCACGTTCGCTTGATCGTCAATTCGTTAAAGTATCATTAGGTGGTGTGCGTGATGAATCAGAAATACGTGGACACCGTCGTACTTATTTAGGGAGCTTGCCTGGGCGTTTTATTCAAGGAATGAAAAAAGCTGGCGTAATTAATCCTGTATTTCTTATCGATGAAATTGATAAAATGGGATATGATCACAAAGGCGACCCATCAAGTGCATTATTAGAGGTGTTAGATCCAGAACAAAATAAAATGTTCTCAGATCATTATTTAGAAGAAGCTTATGATTTAAGTAAAGTTATGTTTATTGCAACAGCTAATTACTTAGATAACATACCTGAAGCATTGCGTGATCGATTAGAAATTATTAATTTGTCTTCTTACACTGAACTTGAAAAATTAGAAATTGCAAAAAAACATTTAATTTCAAAACAGTTAAAGAACACTGGTCTTAATGAAAATCAACTTGAATTAAATGATGATGTTTTAACACATATTATCCGCTATTACACTCGTGAAGCTGGTGTACGTCAACTTGAAAGAACAATTGCTTCTCTTTGTAGAAAAACAGCATTAGCAGTTTTAAAAGAAAAGAAAGTAAATGTCGTTGCTAATCGTGAACTATTAAATGAATGGTTAGGGAAAGAAAAATTTGAATATGGCAAGCGTGAAATAACTGATCAAGTGGGTGTAGTGACTGGTTTAGCATATACTTCATTCGGTGGAGATGTTCTACCTGTTGAAGTTACTACATTTGAAGGAAAAGGGAAATTGATTGTTACCGGACAACTCGGAGATGTTATGAAAGAAAGCACTTCTATTGCTTTAGGTTATGTAAAAAGTAATGCTAAGCAATATGAAATTAACCCTGAATTTTTTGATAAGCATGATATTCACATTCATGTTCCTGAGGGAGCTGTTCCGAAGGATGGACCTAGTGCAGGGGTTACATTAACGACTGCCTTAGTTTCTTCACTTACTAATCGACCAGTTAAAGCAGATTTGGCAATGACTGGGGAAGTTACGTTACGTGGAAATGTATTAGCAATTGGTGGATTAAAAGAAAAATCTATGGCTGCACATCGTTGTGGTATTACTACAATTGTTATTCCAAAAAGTAATTTAAAAGATATGGATGATCTACCTGATACAATCAAAAAAGAAATTAAGTTTGTACCTGTTGAAAATGTAGAAGAAGTACTAAAAGAAGCTTTGGTGAAATAATGGAATTTCGTAATATGAATTTGGTTGTTAGTGCACCAGACAAGGAATTTTGGCCCGAAAACATCCTTCCTGAAATAGTATTAGCAGGAAGAAGTAATGTAGGTAAGTCAAGTTTAATTAATGCATTATGTGGAAATAAAAAAATGGCTTATGTAGGAAATACTCCAGGTAAAACACGTTTACTTAATTTCTTTAATGTTGATGATTGTTTTAATTTAGTCGATGTACCTGGTTATGGGTATGCAAATATTCCTCGTAAAGTACTTGTTTTATTTGGAAAGATGATGGAAGATTATTTTTCTAAACGTGATCATATAAAAGGAGTAATTCTTCTTTTAGATGCAAGAAGAAAACCGAATGATGATGATTTAACAATGATTGATTTTGCTAAGTACTACGGTTATGAAATTACTTACGTAGTAACTAAAACAGATAAATGTACTAAAAATGAATTAAGTAAAAGTATTAAAATTTTATGTGAAGTTTGTGATGTTTTAGAAGATGATCTAATTTTATTTTCATCTAAAACTGGAAAAGGAAGAGATAAGCTTATACAGAAAATTGAATTTTTAATCAATCAGAATTAAAGCCCATTGGGCTTTTTTTGTTGAATTCATTTCCAAAATAAGAAATGGTCTTAATTTATATTTGATGCATACAATGTAGTAAGCAGAAAGAAGGGTTAAAATGAAAGAGATGATTGTTGAAAAACAAGTAGATTTACATCAGGCGTATGCAGACATCATAGAACTAAACTGTAAATGTGATTGCAGTTATAGTGCAGATGACGAAGGTGTTCGTGCTTTAGGGCAAATAAACATTAAGGGTTTGGGAGTAAAAGATGATGCATTTCATGATATCAATGAAAACATTGAGTTAGATATATTTGCTCCAATTGAGAAATTAAAGACTAATTTATTTGAAATTCACTTGAAAGATTTTGATTATGAATTAGATAAAGATTGTATTAACTTAAAGTTGTATTTTATGTTGAATGGATTACTGCAAGAAGATGAGTTCGAAAAAGAAGATGTATTGGAGTTTGAAGATGATGAAGAGATTATCATTGATGATATCGTTGATGAACATGAAGATGCTGCTACAATTGAAGATTTGCTTAACGATGATGAAAACATTAAAGTAAGCCAAAAATATGTGGTTGCACAAAAAAATGATACGTATGCGACCATCGCACAAAGATACAATGTAAATGAGAAAGATTTAATGATAACAAACCAATATAAAATTGTCGAATTTAAGAGTTTAGTGTTATTACCATAGAAATGGAAGTTTTAGATTGACTTTTATGTCTTGATTTTTTATAATTGATTCAACTACAATGAACAGAAGGAAGTAACTCCTTGGTGACACAAAGAGAGATTTTGATTGCTGAAAGAAATCCGAACAAGAAGTGAAAATGTAGTCTGGGAGTAGATTTTTTGAAAATAAGTAGGGAAATCCGTAAGCTTGCGTTAAGAGTTTGAGTGCATACGATAAAGTATGAATAAAGGTGGTACCGCGAGAATTTTCGTCCTTTTTATGAGGACGTTTTTTTATTTTAAAGGAGAATGAATGATGAGAAAAGAATTAAACAACAAGTATGATCATCTGCTTGTAGAAAATGGTGAAAAATATCAAGAATGGATAAATTCTGGATATTTTACTGCAAATGAAGATGGAAAAGATCCATTTTGTATTGTGATTCCACCTCCAAATGTAACTGGTAAGCTTCATCTAGGACATGCTTGGGATACAACACTTCAAGATATAATTGCTCGTTATGAGCGTTTAAAAGGAAAAGACATGCTTTGGCTATCTGGGATGGATCATGCAGGTATTGCAACTCAAGCAAAGGTAGATGAACGTTTAAAGTTAGAAGGTATTTCTCGTTACGATATTGGACGTGAAAAGTTTTTAGAACGTTCATGGCAATGGAAAGAAGAATACGCTGGTCATATTCGTGAACAATGGGCAAAAATGGGTCTTTCTCTTGATTACACAAGAGAACGATTCACACTTGATAAAGAATTGAGTTTAGCTGTTAAAAAGGTTTTTGTTGACTATTATAATGAGGGTTTAATTTATCAAGGAGAGCGAATTATTAATTGGGATCCAAAGGCAATGACAGCTTTAAGCAACATTGAGGTTATCCATAAAGAAATCGAAGGGGCAATGTATACATTTAACTATCAGGTGAAAGATAGCGATGAATCTTTTCATGTAGCTACAACACGCCCTGAAACAATGTTTGGAGATGTTTGTGTTGTTGTTCATCCTGAAGATGCTCGCTATAAACATTTGATTGGGAAAAAAGCAATTAATCCTGCAAATCATCAAGAACTTGATATTATTGTTGATGACTACATTGATATAGAATTTGGAACGGGGGCAATGAAGTGTACGCCTGCACATGACCCTAATGATTATCAAATTGCAGAGCGTCATCAATTAGAAAAAGTAATTTGTATGAATCCTGATGGTACAATGAATGAACTTGCAGGTGAATACAAAGGAATGGACCGTTTTGAATGCAGAAAAGCTTTAACTGCGCGGATTGAAAGTGAAGGAAATTGCATTAAAATTGAAAAACATATTCATCAGGTTGGACATTCAGAAAGAACAGACGTTGTTGTAGAACCTTATTTATCTAAACAGTGGTTTGTAAAGATGAAGCCATTAGCACAAGATGTAATCGATGCTCAATCACGTACTGAGGACAAAATTAATTTTTTTCCACTTCGTTTTGAAAAGACATTTATGCAGTGGATGGAAAATATTGAAGATTGGTGTATTTCAAGGCAACTTTGGTGGGGGCATCAAATTCCAGCATGGTATCATAAAGAAACAAATGAAATTTATGTTGGTATTGATGAACCGATGGACATTGAAAATTGGAAACAAGATGAAGATGTACTCGATACGTGGTTTTCAAGTGCACTTTGGCCTTTCGCTACACTTGGGTGGCCTGAAAAAACTCCTGATTTTGAACGTTTCTATCCAAATAATGTATTAGTAACCGGGTATGATATTATTTTCTTCTGGGTTGCTCGTATGGCTTTTTCTGCCCGATATTTTACAAAATCATATCCATTTAAGGATGTGTTAATTCATGGACTAATCCGGGATGCACAAGGAAGAAAGATGAGTAAATCTTTAGGAAATGGCGTTGATCCAATGGATGTGATTGCAAAATATGGCGTTGATTCACTTCGTTTCTTCTTAACCACAAACTCTACACCAGGACAAGATTTACGTTACAGTGAAGAAAAATTGGAATCTTCTTGGAATTTCATAAATAAAATTTGGAATGCTTCACGTTTCGTTATGATGAATTTAGACGATGATTTTGATTGTACTTCAGTTGATTTAAGCAATGCTTCTCCTGTAGATCACTTTATTTTGTCCCGATTTAATGAAACACTTCTAAGTGTAAACTCAAACATGGAGAAATATGAATTTGCTTTAGTTGGAAATGAACTATATAGTTTCATTTGGAATGATTTCTGTAGTTGGTACATAGAATTATCAAAAGCTGGATTAAACAGTGATGATATTAAAATTAAAAATGCTACCAAATCGACTTTGTTTACTGTATTAAACGGTATATTAAAATTAATTCATCCATTTATGCCTTTTGTAAGTGAAGAAATTTATAGTGCTTTAAACAATGAACCATGTTGTATAAGTGATTGGCCTACAGAAGTTGAGTGTGATAGTTCTAGTTTAAGTGATGTTTCAAGGTTACTTTCAATTATTACAACAATTCGCGAGGTGAAACTTTCATATCAGTTAAAACCTAATTCACCTATTAATTTTATGGTTTATGATGTTAATCAAAATACGATATTATTAGATGCCTATTATGTTTCAATTATCGAAAAAATGGCGAAGGCAACTTGGTCAAATAATCTTGAGGGAGAAATGTTGATTCGCTCGATTCAAGGTGGAACGATTCACATTCCAATGGGAGAGATTGTTGATGAAGAAGTTGAAATTTCGAAATTGAATGCTGAAAAAGACCGATTGGAAAAAGAAATAAAAAGGGCAGAATCAATGCTATCAAATCAAAGTTTTATTTCGAAAGCTCCTCAATCTAAGGTTGATGAAGAAAGAAAAAAATGCGATAATTATGCTATACAACTAAAAGTAGTAATTGAAAGTTTGCAAAAGTATAATAAATAAGATAGGAGGCTTTTTATGAAAAAATCTTCAAAGATTGCATTACCAATCATTCTTGGCGGAACTGCTGCAGTTTTATCTGCTATTTCAGTTAAAGCAATAAATGAGTATTTTTATTCATATGCAGTTAAACGTCAAAGTGAACCTTATGTAAGTGAATATGATTATGATAAAAATCAAACACTGCAAGATGCTAGGAAGTGGTTTGCGTCGATGAATGCACAAGAAAATGTTCTTCATGCATTTGATGAAGTACTTCTTCATACTCTAACACTTAAAAACACCAACAGTAAAAAATGGGTTGTTATTGCCCATGGATATCAATCGAATTACAAAGAAGAATTAGATGTCGCTCAAAAATTTTATAATGAAGGCTTCAATATTTTTATGGTTAGTTTAAGAGGTCATGGTTTAAGTAGTGGTAAGACTGTTGGATTTGGTTGGCCAGATCGTTTGGATGTTTTAACTTGTATTAATTATTTAGTGACACTGGATAAGGAAATTAAAATTGTGCTTTATGGATTGTCGATGGGTGCAAGTACAATGATGAATGTAACTGGAGAGAATTTACCACCACAAGTGGTGTGTTGTGTTGAGGACAGCGGTTACTCATCGATGGAAAAGGTATTGAAATTTAGTATCAAACAACTATATCCTAAACTTCCTAAGGTGGCACATTCATTAATTATTCATAATTTAAATCGATTAATTAAAAAGCGTTGTCTTTATTCAATTTATGAAAATTCATGTATAAACCAACTCAAGAAAAGCAAAACACCTACGTTATTCATTCATGGAGAAGAGGATGACATTGTTCCGTTTTCAATGGTTTTCGATAATTATTATGCATGTGCTGCTGAAAAGGAGCTTTACACTGTTCCTCATGCTAAACATGGCTTGGCAAATCTTATGCCACAGTATTATGAAAGAGTATTTTTGTTTGTGCATCGTTATTTATAAGAGCTGAAAAGCTCTTATATTTATGTGTATTTTCAAAACGTTTAAACTGTGATATAGTACACGTATTGCAAAAAATTTTAAAGGATGAAATCAGTATGAAGAAAATTTTAAGTGTTAAAGATATAATGTTAATTGTACTTGGTTCTGTTTTGTTTGGTGTTACATTGAATTTGTTTATCGTTCCTCTTAATTTATATAATGGTGGTATAATCGGAATCGCTCAATTAATAAGAACTTTTTTAAATGAAGCATTGAATTTGAATTTTAGTTTTGATATTGCTGGTGTAATTAATTTATTTATTAATTTACCTTTATTGTTCATTGCTTATAAGTTTTTAAGTAAAAAGTTTTTGATTGGGACTTGCATAAGCATTGTTACTCAAACAATTACGTTATCTTTGGTACCTATTCCAACGACATTAATTTTGGATGATATTCTATCTTCATGTATTGTAGGAGGAATACTTTCTGGTGTTGGTGTAGGGATAGTGTTACTTCGTTGTACAAGTGCAGGAGGAATTGACATTATTGGGGTGCTTTTGACACTAAAGACAAAATCTTTTTCAGTTGGAAAACTTGGAATTATTGTGAATGCTTTTATTTATTTGATTTGTGCATTTGTTTTTGATTTGTCAGTGGCACTTTATTCTTTAATCTATGCTGTTATCTGTTCATTGACGTTAGATCGTATTCATTTACAAAACATTGAAGTAAGTTTAATGATTTTTACAAAAAAGCAAGATGTAAAAGAAAGAATCATGGAAGAGTTTAAACGCGGAGTAACTTGCTGGAAGGGAATGGGCGGTTATACGCATCAAGAGACTGAAGTCATAGTTACAATTGTTTCAAAATATGAAGTTGAACGTGTAAAAAAAGCCATTCATGAACTTGATTCAAGTGCATTTATCATTGTTAGTGAGGGACTTAAAGTTTCAGGTGGCTATGAAAAACGCTTGATATAAAAAAGAGGATTATATGCGAGTTTATCATCAATTTGACGCATTTTTTAATGCAGATTCACAAGTGCTTATTCTAGGAAGTTTTCCTTCTGTAAAAAGTAGAGAAGAAAATTTTTATTATGCTCACCCACAGAATCGTTTTTGGAAAGTATTAGCACAATGTTTTAACGAAAGAATACCGGAAACATTAGAGGATAAGAAAAAACTATGCATTAAGCATAAAATCGCATTATGGGATGTAATCGATAGCTGTGAAATCGATGGTTCTAGTGATTCTAGTATAAAAAACGTAGTGTTGACTGATATTAAAAATATAATTGAACAAACAAATCTTTGTATCATCATAGTTAATGGGAAAACAGCTTACCGATACTATAAAAGACATCAGTTTGTATCAATTATGGATATTTGTCTTCCTTCAACAAGTGCAGCCAATGCCCAATATAAATTGGAAGATTTAGTTAATATTTGGGGCAAAGTTTTAAATCCTGATGTATAAAAAATAAATAGTTGTTAAGTATATTACAGAAGGAGGATACTTTATGAAAAAAATCATTGCCATTCTTTTTGTGTTATTGTTTGCCACAGGATGTAGTTGTAGTATGAACGGAACAGATGTTGAACCGACAGTTTCACCGACAAGTGAATCAATGAATACGGCTACTCCATCGGTAACATCAAATACTTCAAATGCAACAAAAGATTTTGTTGATTATCTTGCAGATGAATATACCTTACAGAGCACAACTATGCTTGAACAACTAGATGAAAATGTTATGGATGGGTATAGTTTTGAAATGGATGGACGTAAATACTATTTAGTTCAACTAGATCCAAATAATAGCATGACTGATCAATGGAAAAATAGTATTCAATCTAATGGACAAATTGATGTTGATATTGAAGGATTGCCGCAAACAATGTATGCGATGTTAAATGGTAACTATGCATTAATTAGTGATTCTAATGAGTATATGGATGGATTTAAAGAATATTATGATGGTTATATGTATGAAAATACCTCAAATAATCCAAATGAAGCTCCAAATCAATAACTAGAAATTAAAAACTGTAATAAATTCAAATGATAAATTTGAAACATTATAGTTTTTTTATGTTTAATTAAATGAATTCAAGTTGACAGGAGTGTTAAATTGTTTATAATAATATTAGAAATACAATGATCAAGACATGATAGTTTCAAGCTTAGATATAGAGAGATTGCGGCAGGTGTAAGCAATTGATAAGGGAAATTATTACTACTTGTAAGTAGACTTTTAATCAAGTTCCGGCGGCAACCGTTATTGTTGAGGTGCATATAGTAAACTATATGAAAAAAGGTGGTACCGCGTTGACACGTCCTTTTATGGAAGTGTTTTTTTATTTTAGGAGGAAAAAAATGATCAATATTAAAGAAAATGAAGAGTTAAGTGTTTTAAATCATAGCTGTGCACATTTGATGGCACAAGCAGTAAAAAGACTTTACCCAGAGGCTTTATTCTGGGTAGGACCAGTTATTTCAGAAGGGTTTTATTATGACATTGATTTGCAAGGTAAATCAATAAAAGAAGAAGATTTTGATAAGATTGAAAAAGAAATGAAGAAAATTTCTAAAGATGGCAAAAGAATTGCTCGTCAAGAAATATCAAAGAATGAAGCACTGGAACGTTTTCATGATGATCCATATAAAATAGATTTGATTTCAAATATGGATGAATCTGAGCAAGCAATTAGTATTTATTCGCAAGGTGAGTTTACAGACTTGTGTCGTGGTCCACATGTTGAAACTGTTAAACAATTGAAACACTTTAAATTATTGAAGGTTTCAGGTGCGTATTGGAAAGGTGATGCTAAAAATAAAATGCTTCAACGTATTTATGGTGTATGTTTTGAAAATGAGGAAGACTTAAATCATCACTTGTATTTGTTAGAAGAAGCAAAAAAACGTGATCACAAAAAGCTTGGTAAAGAGTTGGAGCTGTTTATGATGAGTGAATACGCACCAGGAATGCCTTTTATGTTACCTAATGGAATGATTATTCGAAATGAATTAGAAAAATTTTGGTATGATCAACATGCTAAAGAAGGCTATATTTTCACTAAAACACCTCTCATGATGTCAAAGGAACTTTGGGAAATTTCTGGTCACTGGGGTAATTATAAGGATAATATGTATACTAGTGTTGTAGATGATCGTGAGTTTGCAATTAAACCAATGAACTGTCCTGGTGGAATGTTGGTTTATAAACAGGGACTTCATTCGTATAAAGATTTACCAATACGCATGGGTGAAATTGGACAAGTTCACCGCAATGAGGCAAGTGGAGCACTTAATGGTTTATTTAGAGTTCGTACATTTAATCAAGATGATGCTCATATTTTTATGAGAGCTGATCAAATTGAATCAGAAGTTGTTCGATTGATGAAGTTCATTGATCGCGTATACACTATGTTTGGATTTGATTATTCTGTAGAACTAAGTACTCGCCCTGAAGATAAATACATTGGTGATGTTGAAACTTGGGAAAAAAGTGAAGCAGCTTTGGCAACTGCATGTAAGGCAGCTGGAAAAGAGTTCAAAATTAATCCAGGTGATGGGGCTTTTTATGGTCCTAAATTGGATTTTCAAATTCAAGATTCACTAGGCAGATCATGGCAATGTGCTACAATTCAATTGGACATGAACTTACCAGAGAGATTTGATTTAACTTATATTGAAAGTGACGGAAGTAAACAACGTCCAATTATGCTTCATCGTGTTATTTTTGGATCGATTGAACGTTTTATTGGAATATTGATAGAGCATTACGCAGGACGCTTCCCAATGTGGTTAGCGTGGAATCAAATGACTATTATTCCTGTACATCATGAACTTCATTTAGATTATGCAAACGAATTATTGCGTTTATGTGAAGAAAATGGATTCAGATGTAAAGTTGATGCTCGAAATGAAAAACTTGGTTACCGTTTAAGAGAAGCACAGACTAAAAAAGTTCCTGTACAAGTTGTAATTGGTGATGGAGAAGTTAGTGAGGGAACTGTTACAATTCGTCGTCATGGACAAAAAGATTCAGTGACAGTTTCAAAAGATGAGTTTATTCACATGATGAAAGAGGAAATACTAAGTAAAAAATAAAAAAAGCTGTGACGATTAACATCGTTACAGCTTTTTAAATGTTTTCTTGAATTTTTGTTGTTATAGTTTCTACTAAATTGTCAATAGCCACATCTTGTGCTTTTTCTTCGGTGCGAGCTTTGACCTCTACAAAACCTTCAGTTATTTTTTTCCCTACAACAATACGCAGTGGGATACCAATTAAATCTAAATCTTTGAACTTAACTCCAGGACGTTCGTCTCTATCATCCAATAAAACATCAATTTTTTGTTTTTTAAATTCATCATAAAGTTGATTTGCTAAAGACATTTGATCTTCATCTTTTGATGAAATAGGGACAATGGCTACCTTATATGGAGCAACACTCATTGGCCAAATAATTCCATGATCATCATTGTTTTGCTCAACGATTGCTGCCATACAACGAGGGGTACCAATACCATATGACCCCATCCAAACAGGATTTAGTTGATTGTTTTGATCCAAATACTCTAGATTTAGTATATTTGAGTATTTTGTTCCAAGTTTAAATGTGTTTCCAATCTCAATTCCTTTAGAAAATGTAATTTTCCCATGACAGTTTGGACAAATATCATTTTCTTGAATATTTCGAATATCAGCAGTGTGAGTAGCTTCAAAATCCTCTAAATTGCAATTAATGTAATGAGTATCCGTTTGATTTGCTCCAACAATAAAATTTTCCATTTGAGTAATTTCATTATCCATAATCAGTGGACACTTAATATTTACTGGACCAGCAAATCCAACTTGAGCTCCTGTAACTTTGATTACAACTTCAGGTGAAGCAAGTTCAATGTTGTTTGCATTAAGAAGCTTTTTAAGTTTTGTTTCATTAACATCTCGATCACCTCGAACCATACATGCATAAGGAGAATCATCGATTTGATATATTAAGGTTTTTACAAAATTGGTTGCACAAGAGTTTAAAAATGTTGTTACTTCTTCAATTGTTTTTGCATTAGGTGTTGAAATTAATTCTAATTTAAGGTGTTTTTCTTTGTTTTCATTTTCTAATGTTATGCAAGGTGTAATTTCCAAATTACTTGATAAATCACAATGATCACATAAAACAAGCACATCTTCTCCAATGTCAGTTACTGCTTGAAATTCTTCACTCAATAATCCACCCATAACACCCGTATCAGCTTTTACAATTCTGTAGTCAATATGCATGCGATCAAATGATTTTTTGTATGCATTGAACATTTTCATATAAGATTCATGTAATCCATTCTCATCAACATCAAAGGAATACGCATCTTTCATGATAAACTCACGCACACGAATTAATCCAAAACGTGGTCGAGGTTCATCACGATATTTTGATTGAAACTGATAAATGTTAAATGGCATATCTTTATAGGAACGTATTTTCATTGCTGCAGCAATTGAAAATAGTTCTTCATGAGTTGGTCCTAATACGAATGATTTGTTGTTTCGATCTTTTAATGCAAACATATCGTTTCCGAAATTCTCACGTCTCCCTGATGAAATATAGACATCTTCGCTCACTAATGCAGGCATAAATAACTCTTGTGCGCCTGTTTCATTCATTTCATCACGAATGATATTTTGTATATTATTTAAAACTTTATAACCAAGTGGCAACATCATGTAAGCACCAGCAGATGTCTTTTTTATCATTCCAGCACGGCTTAATAAATTACCACTTGTTGAATCTTCATCTTTTACGTTTTCTCTTAAAGTATAAAAGAAACTTTGTTTCATTTTCATAACTATAATTCTCCTTAACTTCAACATTATAACATAATTTTATTTATTTGGAATGGTCTATTAATCAACAACTTACCATATAGTAGAATGAGGTGAAATTATGCAAAATAGAAACTACAAAGTTCGGATTCAAAGGAATATTCTACAAGGTAGTGAATACCTTAAAACTGTAAATATAGGGCTAGTTGAAGGAGCGTGGGTGCAACTGCTTGGGTACAGTTTAAATCATGATTATATGATGATACAAATACATAGTAAAGTGTTTGCATTGCCAATAAATATTGTGGATGGATTGGAGTTTAGCGAATGAAAAGTGTTGCATTTGTAGGAAACCCTAATGTAGGAAAAAGTGCCATTATTAATTTGCTTGCTGAAAGTGATTTAAAAATTGGAAATTGGAGTGGTGTGACCACTGAAAAAACAGAAGCATTTTATACATATAAAAATGAAGAATTTAATTGTGTTGACTTACCAGGACTCTATGGTTTTTCTAATAAGAGTGATGAAGAAAGAATTACTGAACAATATTTAAATCAATCCGAAATTGATTGTTTAGTGAATGTAGTTGACAGTACAACGTTACTTAATAATTTGAATTGTACTTTGCAGTGTAGAGAACTACAAATTCCGATGGTTGTTGTCTTGAATTTTGATGATGAACGAATTAAAGAAGGAATTAATATCAATGCTCAATGGATATCGAAACGATTAAGCATACCTGTATTACAAATGAATGCTTTTGAAAAAGACAAAAAGGAATTATTAAAGGAAATGATACATAAGCAATCACAACAACCTGTATTATATCGTCCACTTTTGGATAGGGCCAGTGAACAAGTATTTTATGATTTTTTTAATCACAATAATTATAGTTTAAAAGAAGCAATTAAAATATTTAATCATAATCATCCAGAATTATCCTTAAGTAATCGTATTCAAGCAATTCAAAGTTTTTCTCAATCTATCAATATAGGTTCATTAAAACAGTTAAAACTATCGAAACAAATAGATAAACTGTTGCTTCATTCATCCTTTGGTTATCTATTTGGATGTTTTGTTTTTTTCTTAATGTTTTCGCTTGTTTTTTATGCAAGTAAACCATTGAGCGATATACTTGATCAAATAATGAATACAATAAAATCGATTGTGTTGATTTGTATACAAAGTTTACCGGTATTGTTTCAGCAGTTTATTATTGAAGGTTTGTTTAATGCGATTCACTCTTTGTTTAGTTTATTGCCCCTTTTATTTATGTTGTATTTTGCGATTGCTTTATTAGAAGAATGTGGTTATATGGCAAGAATAAGTATCTTGGTTGATAAATTTATGAGAGTGTTTCATTTATCAGGAAAAACAATGCTTTGTTTTGTAATGGGATTTGGATGCAATGTTCCAGCTGTTGCTGCAACAGGGGCGTTGGAAAACGAAAAGATGCGTAAAAAAGTTGCATTGCTTATGCCATTTATGAGCTGTGGTGCACGGCTTCCGATTTATATTTACTTTATTGATTTGTTTTTTAAAAAACATCAAGTTTTAGTGTTATTTATTTTGTATTCAACAGGAATTGTTATTGCTTGTTTTTTATCAATTGTGTTGGATTTCAAAGAAAACGAGAGTTATTTCAAATGTGAAATAATCGAATTGCCAAATTATCGCATTCCAAAAATAGCAATAGTTTTAAAAAAGAGCTTTCTAGAATGCAAAATGTTTCTAAAGAAATCATTTATGATTGTGTTGTGGATTCTTATGTGTATGTGGATACTGATGAATGTTCCAGGTAATGAAATAGAAAACAGTTACCTCTTTCAAATTTCTAATTCATTAGCTAGTATATTTAAGCCACTTGGATTTGGTAATCATTGGTTTTTTGTGGCTGCACTTTTCCCTTCGTTTATTGCAAAAGAGAGTGTTGTTGCATTTTTGCTGCTTCTTAATCCAGATTTTACTAATATTAACAACATTCAATTAATATCACTTAGTTTTTTATTATTTAATTGTTGTAGTATTCCCTGTATTATGTCTTGCATGATGTTATATCGTAAGTATGGAGTGAAACACCTTTGTAAATCAATTGTTTTATCGTGTGTTGTTTCATATAGCTTAAGTCTAATTGTATTTCAATTTTTTTCTATGCTAATTTAAGTAAAAATTTAAATAAAAAAATGCAAATTCATTAAAACAACTTTACAAGAAATTTTGAAGTGCTATAATACCAATTAATATAAGTGAGGGAAATTAATATTATGGCATTTTACTATGATGAAGCATCACACACTTTTAGTGAATATTTACTTGTTCCAGGATATTCTGGAGAAGACTGTATTCCTACTGCAGTAAGTTTAAAAACACCGTTGGTTAAGTATAGAAAAGGAGAAGAACCTTCTCTTTCTTTAAACATTCCTATGGTTAGTGCAATTATGCAATCTGTTTCAGGTGCTGAAATGGGTGTTGCTTTAGCAAAAGAAGGCGGAATTTCATTTATTTATGGTTCACAAAGTATTCAAAATCAAGCTAAAATGGTAGCTAAAGTAAAAAACACTAAAGCTGGATTTGTTAGAAGTGACTCCAACGTAAAACCGACAGCTTCAATTAAGGAAATGATTGAGTTAAAAGAGAAAACAGGGCATAGTACTATGGCTGTTACATCTGATGGGAAACCAAATGGTAAATTATTAGGAATTATAACAGAAAGAGATTATCGTTTATCTCGTGTTTCACTTGATGAAAAAGTAGAAAAATACATGACACCCTTTGATAAACTTGTTACTGCAAATGTAAATTGTTCACTGTCGGAGTGTAACGATATTATTTGGGATCATCGCTTAAACTCACTTCCAGTTATTGATGACGAACAAAATTTATGCTATTTGGTATTTAGAAAAGATTATGATTCTCATAAAGAGTATCCTTATGAATTGTTAGATAGTTCAAAACGATTTATCGTTGGTGCTGGAATTAATACTCGTGACTATGCTGAACGTGTTCCTGCACTTGTTGAAGCAGGAGTTGATGTGCTATGTATTGATTCTTCTGAAGGTTTTAGTGCATGGCAAAAAAACACTATTGAATGGATTAGAGAAAAATATGGTGATGCTGTTAAGGTCGGTGCAGGAAATGTAGTTGATCGTGATGGATTTCGCTTCTTAGCAGAAGCTGGTGCCGATTTTATAAAAGTTGGTATTGGTGGTGGTTCTATTTGTATCACTCGTGAAACAAAGGGAATTGGTCGTGGACAAGCAACTGCTGTAATTGAGGTTGCAAAAGCACGCGATGAATATTATAGAGAAACAGGTTTTTATATTCCAATTTGTGCTGATGGTGGGATTGTATATGATTATCACATTACTTTAGCACTTGCGATGGGTTCTGATTTTGTTATGCTAGGAAGATATTTTAGCCGTTTTGAAGAATCTCCAACAAACAAAGTTATGATTAAAGGAAACTTCATGAAAGAGTATTGGGGTGAAGGTAGTAATCGTGCAAGAAATTGGCAACGTTATGATTTAGGTGGAGATAGTAAACTTAAGTTTGAAGAAGGTGTAGATAGTTATGTGCCTTATGCTGGTCCACTAAAAGATAATATTGCGATTACACTTTTAAAAATTCGTTCAACTATGTGTAACTGTGGTTCACTAAATATCCCTCACTTCCAAGAAAATGCAAAATTAACTCGTGTATCATCTACATCAATTGTTGAAGGTGGAGCACATGATGTTCTTGTGAAAGATGAAAATAATTCAAATAATATGAATAAATAAAGCTGTAAAATTATTTACAGCTTTTTAATTTGAAGTGAAAAATGCTAGTATCTAGCTGATCTAAAAAATGATGGAGATACTACAGTTCTTGTCAGTTTATGATAATTACTTTATAATGTTGAAGAGGTGAAAACAATGATAAAAAAAATAGTTTTAGTTTTAATTACTATACTAGGTTTAATAGTTGGTTTTTATTATTATCATTCTCAATCTGTTGAAGATAATTATTTAATAGCAAAAAAGAGTATGATTGAATTACAAAGTGAACTTGAAAGTTCTTTTGTGAGTGAAGGATATACACTAGAAAATCCAAATGTGGTTTTAGATCCATATGATAATTCACCACTAAGTGCACTTATTTTATTTGAAAGTGATGAGCCACTTGAAATTACAATAACAATAAATGGAAAAGATAATCATTCTACCTACAGTGAAACTTTTGATGAAAAAACTTCTCATGCTATTCCTGTATTGGGGTTGTATGCTGATTTTAATAATGAGGTACTGCTTGAAAGTGAAGGGATAACACATCGTATTTTTATTCAAACTGATCCACTTCCAGATGACTTTGTTTTGCCTGAAATGGTATTTAGTGATAAATCGAAGTTGGATAATGAATTGTACTTTTTCACGCCATCTGCTAATGGATATACTTGTGCCTATGATGTAAATGGTGATGTACGATGGTATTTGACAAACAATGCAATATGGCAAATCGGTCAACTTGAAAATGGACGAATGTTACTTGGAACTGAACGACTAATTGAAGAACCTTACTACAATACCGGTTTATATGAAATGGATATGTTAGGGAAAATATATGTTGAATACAGTTTGCCAGGAGGATATCATCATGGTTATTTTGAGATGGATAACGGGAATTTACTAATTGCATCTGATAATTTTGAACAAGGTACTGTAGAGGATACGGTTGTTGAAGTAGATAGAAACACAGGAGAAATCATAAAAAGTTATGATTTAAAAACTGTCTTAAATCAAGGTGATGCTAAGGCAGAAGGATGGACTGCCGAGGATTGGTTTCATAATAATTCTGTTTGGTATGATACTGCTACAAACTCTATTATTTTATCTGGAAGACATCAGGATGCGGTTATTAGTATAGATTATGATAGTGGTGAGTTAAACTGGATAATTGGCGACCCTACAAATTGGCGCGAAAATATGCAAGAATTCTTCTTTACACCGATTGGAGATGAATTTGAGTGGCAATGGTCTCAACATGCAGCAATGATTACTCCTGAAGGATATGTATTTATTCTAGATAATGGCAATAATAAATCCAAAATTGAAGAAGAATATGTATTAGCAGAAGACTCATATACACGTGGGGTACTGTATGAGATTAATACTGATGATATGACAATTAAACAAGTATGGCAGTATGGTGAGCAGCGAGGTAGCGAGTTTTATTCACCTTATGTCTCAGATGTTGATTATATTGACGAGAATCATTATATTGTTCATTCTGGTGGGATTGTTTATGTAGATGGAAAAGTGTCAAATACTCCAGCAGCACTTGCGGATGCAGATAAATTGTTGAGTAATACTGTGGAGTTAATTGATGATGAAGTTGTATATGAAATTATACTTCCAACAAATAACTATCGTGTTGAAAAAATGAATTTTTATGAAGATTATGAATTCGAATTAGGAATAGCTAAAAGACTAGGAACCCTTGGAAAAACAAATCCAAGTAAAATTGAACAAAGAAACATTTACTTTGCTAAATCTATTGATGAAGAATATGTTTCCAGAAGTATTGAGATACAGCTTGAAAATGATCGACTTGTACTCACTGGTGAATTTAAGAAAGCAGATGAAGCAGCAATCATATTATCGAAGGAAGGGATATTGAGTCGATATAACATTAGTTTGACTCGTAACAACAACACAGTAATGTGTGTTGCGATTTTTACGGATGATGAAAAAGATGATGTTGTAAATATTGAAAATTATGTTAATAAAGAAGGACTAAGTGGAGTATATAAAGTTTATGTTGAATTGAATGGTGAAGTTTACGATACCCATAGTTTGGTTGATTTTAGTTAAATTTCTCATTGTTAATGAAATAGCGTTGCACTTTTTAAAGTGTAACGCTATTTGTCATTTTTAATAATTTTAAATGCTTCATCAATTCCTAATTCACTTACAAGTTTTAAGTATTCTTCCATTTGACTTGCATTTTCTGGATGCATTAATTGTTGATCGTTGCCGTGCATGAAGTAAGCATAAGCAGAGTTATTTGTGTAATTTTCATTTTGATATATGATACAAGCTGCTACACGATCACAAACACTTTCCTTTAAGTAATTGAGTGGCATTTTTAAACTGACAATGCCCAAGCGTGTGCGATCAATCCAATATTCCCAATGATGTTTGTTTTTTCCTTTGTGACTTAGCCAACTAGAAGAATACCCTTTGTCTTCCTTTTCAGCATCATTTGGACTGCGTACACCTTGGTAGTATTTGATACCATTAGTTAGTTCTACCCAAGAATATTTAGAGATATCATGTAGTAAACCTTGTTTATAAAGCCCCATTTTAAAACACAATTTTGTAACTAGCAGCTTATGTCTTGTAATAGTTTTTATGTGAAAAATCGTTTTATATAGCAAACTTTCATTATTCATATTCAGTATCCTCTTACAAGTATTGTAAATGATTTGTAGTTAAAATCAAATAAAACAATTCAAGTATTTTAAGTATTGCGATTTCGTGGTATTATATAGGGAAATGGAGGAGTTTTATGAACCGACATCAATTAAGAGAGAAATGCATTACATGTATATACCAACATCGTTTGGTTAAGAAAAGTTTAGATGAAGCTAGTGTAGACGTTTTTGGAGGAGTGGTAAGTAAACTCAATCCTTTTGAAAAAGATCTATTAAATAACATCAAAGAAAATGAAGAAAAATATATTGATTTTATTAGCGATGTATTAACTGATTGGACATTTGAAAGACTAGGTTATATTGAACAAGCAATTTTATTATTGGCATGCGCAGAATTTGAACAAAAAGAAACACAGGCTGCAATTATCATTGATGAGGCGGTTAATTTAGCGAAAACGTATTGTGATGATGAGTCTTATAAACTAATTAACGGTATATTAGATAAGCTATGAGTCAAAGAGTTATTAGTGTAAGTGAGCTTGTAACATACTTAAAAAGAAAATTAGATCAAGATTCACTCATTCAAAATATAGCTGTTCAGGGGGAAGTTTCAAATTTTACGAATCATCGCAGTGGCCATTGGTATTTTACATTAAAAGATGATGCTTCTCGAATATCTTGTGTTATGTTTTCATCACAAGTGAAAAATTGTAAAATAATTCCTAAGTCAGGCGATAAAGTATTTTTAGTTGCTAAAACTTCGGTTTTTGAAGCAAGTGGACAATTACAGTTATATGTTAGTTCAATGAGATTAGATGGACTTGGAGATTATTATGTTCAGTTTGAAGAGTTGAAGAAAAAACTTCGTAATGAAGGTTTGTTTGATAAAATACACAAAAAAGAAATTCCACCATATCCAATGAAAATAGCATTGGTTACTGGAAATAAAACTGCGGCAAGAGAAGACGTTTTAACAACTTTAGCTAATCGTTGGAATGTTGCAGAAGTTGTTGAATATCATACACTTGTACAAGGTGAAAATGCTCCAATACAAATTATTGAGGCCTTATCATTAGCAGATAAGTCAAACTGTGATGTATTGCTACTTGTACGAGGTGGTGGATCAATTGAAGATCTATGGTCTTTCAACGATGAAGCATTGGCAAGGGCTATTTTTAGCTGTCAAACTCCTGTTGTTGTTGGCGTTGGTCATGAGATAGATGTTACAATCGCAGATTATGTTGCTGATTTAAGAGCTCCGACACCTACTGGGGCAGCTTTAATGAGTACTCCTTCGCTAGTTGATGTATTTGAGTCTTTAGCTAAACAAAGACAGCATTTACATATGATACTTAATCATCAAATATTGGTGGCCAAAAAAGAAATGTACAATATTAAAAAGTCGCCTGTATTTACCGCACCATTGTCGTTAATTGAAATGAAGTGGGAAAAAGTGGATTTTATGAGCAAAAGACTTGAAACTTATCCTAAACTCATCCAAAATAAAAGGTTGAATTTTGAAATGCTTAAATCATCTTTAGTATCAAAAACAATCAATACATGTCATGATACTTCAAATAAGGTTAAATCGCTTCATCAGCGATGTGTTACAATTACTGAGAAAACTTTGCATTATAGACGAACTGAATTTATGCAGAGTGTTATAAAGTTGGATGCCTACAGTCCACTTAAAAGTTTAAGTAGAGGCTATGTTTTGTCGTACCAAGACAACACTTTGATGACATCACTTGACGATATCACAATGAACGAAGAGTTATCATTAATATATAGTGATGGAAAGTTACATGTTCAACCTCTAAAGAAGGAGAAAAAAAATGGCTAAAGAAAAGACTTTTGAACAACAGATGAATCGTTTAAATGAGTTGGTTACGAATTTAGAAAAAAATGAAGCACCACTTGATGAGATGATTATTGGATTTGAAGAAGGATTAAAGTTAGTGAAAGATCTTGAAGAAAAACTTCAAGGTTATGAGAAAAAAGTAAATCAATTAATGAAAGCGAGTGAAAAAGATGATATCAATATTGAATGATGCTTTAGCTAGTTCATTAGAAAATATTACTCACTCAAAAGTAAAAGAGGCAATGAATTATTCCTTGCAAGCTGGTGGAAAGAGAATTAGACCGATTTTGTTAATGTTAACCTGTAAAGCCTGTGGCATAAGTATTGAAAAATCCATAAAACCAGCCGTTGCGCTTGAAATGGTGCATACTTATTCGCTAATACATGATGACTTACCGGCGATGGATAATGATGATTTACGGCGTGGTAAAAATACCTGTCATGTTGAATATAACGAGGCGACTGCCATACTTGCAGGAGATGGGTTACTAACTGAAGCCTTTCATCAAATTGCGATAAGTAGCTTAAGCGACTGGCAAAAAGTAAAATGCATTCAAATTCTAGCAGATTGTGCTGGAAGCAATGGGATGATTTATGGACAAATAAAAGATATTGATGCTGAAAATCGATCTGATATATCTTTGGAAGAACTCATTGATATTCACCATAACAAAACTGGGAAGTTATTTAGCGCTGCTTTTCAAATGGGGTGTGTAGTGGGGGATAAAATTGAGTATTTAGATGAATTAAAACAATTGGGATTAATACTGGGGATTGCTTTTCAAATTCAAGATGACATATTGGATGTTACAAAAAACTCATTTGAATTAGGAAAAAGCAATAGTGATTTAGTTAATGAAAAAACAACATATGTATCATTACTAGGGTTAGATAAAGCGAAAGAAAAGATGGAAGAAGCCTATTTACAAGTAAATAAAATATTGGATTCTTTACCGATTCATGCTTTTGGGATAGAAGAATGTATTAAAGAAATGATAGTACGCCAAAAGTGAAAAAGGAGACGATTATATGGATATTAGGGAAATAAATAATCCTGAATTTTTAAAAAGTGCATCAATAAAAGAGTGTGAGATTCTTGCAAAAGACATTCGTCATTTTTTAATAGATAATATTAGTAAAACTGGTGGACATTTGTCAAGTAATTTAGGTGTAGTCGAGCTAACTATTGCTTTACATAAAGTTTTTGATTCACCGAAGGATAAAATCTTTTTTGATGTAGGTCATCAATGTTATACACATAAAATATTGACCGGTAGAGCTAGTGAATTTCATACATTAAGAACATTTAAAGGAATTTCAGGGTTTCAAAAAAGAAGTGAAAGTGAACATGATGTTTGGGAAGCGGGGCATTCATCAACATCGTTATCTGGGGCGTTAGGAATGGCTGTAGCACGTGATTTAAATCAGGAAAATTTTCATGTTGTTCCTATTATCGGGGATGGTTCATTGAGTTCTGGGATGTCTTTAGAAGCGCTCAATCAAATTGGATCGCTAGGGAAAAAAATGATTATCATTTTTAATGATAATAATATGAGTATATCTCAGAATGTAGGTGCACTAACTTCAGCATTTTCTAAATTAAGAGTTTCTCATCCTTATACAGAAATAAAAGAAGATTTACGCTCGGTATTAAGAAAAAATATTTTTGGTAAATCAGTTCTTGAAGGATTAACGCATGCAAAAGATTCCATTCGCAAAGGGATTATAGAAGCAGGAATTTTTGATGAATTTAATTTGGATTATCTTGGTCCTGTAAATGGGCATGATATCAAAGCATTGACACGAATTCTTGAAGTTGCTAAAGAAAAGAAAGATCCTGTTGTTATTCATGTACTTACTAAAAAAGGTAAAGGGTATGAATATAGCGAAAATGATTGTTATGGCAAATGGCATGGTGTTTCATCTTTCGATAGTAAAACAGGTAAAATGTTAGCAACAACACCTGCTGGACATTTAAGTTGGTCTTCAGTTTTTGGTGAAACACTTGTGAAGATGGGAAAAACTAATAAAGATTTGTGTGTTATTACTCCGGCGATGATCACAGGAAGTAGTCTAGAAAATTTCTTTGCAAAATATCCAGATCGCTCATTTGATTGTGGTATTGCTGAGGAACATGCAATGACATTTGCAGCGAGTTTGGCATTGATGAAAAAACGCCCATATATTGCTATATATTCATCTTTTTTACAACGTGCCTACGATCAAATCAATCATGATGTATGTCGTATGGATTTGCCTGTAATTATAGGTATTGATCGTGCTGGTTTGGTTGGTGAAGATGGGGATACACATCATGGAGTATTTGATGTTGGTCTATTGAGATGTTTACCGAATTTGATTTTATCTCAACCTAAGGATGCCCATGAAGCACAAAATATTCTTCATTTAGCAATGAACACAAATCATCCGTTTGCGATACGCTATCCACGGGGAAGTGTTGTATATAATGAAGTTTCAACGTATGAAAAAATTAAAATAGGATCTTGGGTTAGATACAATGAAAACACTAAAAATAAAGTAATTGTCATTAGTTATGGTCCTGATGTGGATAAGATATTAACTAAAGTAATTTCAAATGATTTAGAAGTTGATGTAGTAAATGCAAGATTTTTCAAGCCGATGGATGAAGAAATGTTGCGGGCATTAGCTAATGAGAATAAACCAATCATAGTATATGAAACTGATATGCTAGCAGCAGGTTTAACCAGTGCTATTTTAGAATGGGCTAATCAAAACAGTGTATGTTTGAATATTCAAGCTATTGGGATTGATGATGTTTTTGTTGAACATGGTTCATTGAAACAAATCAAAGAAGAAAATAACATTGATATTAATACTTTGTTTAAAAAAATATTAAAAATTATTAATTGCTAAGGAGGATTTATGCTACGACGTTTATTTGTAAAAGATTTTGTCTTAATTGATGAGTGTATACTTAATTTTGAAAATGGATTTAGTGCTTTTACAGGTGAAACAGGAGCAGGTAAATCCTTACTTATTGACGCAATGTGTTTATTAAGTGGAGAGAGAGCTAGTCATTCATTTATTAAAAATGGCGCTTCAAAAGCGATAGTAGAAGGTGTATTTGATTTAACAAACAACATAGTTGCACTTAATAAAATTAAGCAAGCTAATTTTCCGATTGAAGATAATTTAGTTATTCTTAAAAGAGAACTGAATAAAGATGGTAAAAGTTTAGTTTTTGTTAATAATAAAAGTGCATCTTTGCAGTTATTAAAGGATATTATTCAACATGAAATTGACATTCATTCTCAACATGATACACAATATTTATTGAATAAAACTAATCATATTAACCTAGTTGATCAAGTTATTGAAGATAAAAATTTGATTCAAAATGTTAAAGAAGCTTTTAAAAAGTACAGTCATTTAAAAACAATGATGGATAGTGCCCTAAATACTACTTACAACGAAAGTGAACTTGAGTTTATCGAAGCAGAAATCAATGAAATAGAAGACGCAAGTTTATCAGTTGAAAAAGAAAATTATTTATTAGATAGACAAAAAGAAATTATTACTTATGAAAAGTCATTTAATAAAATCAGTCAAGCAGTATTGCAATTAAATAAAGAGAATGGAATTAATGAACAAATTTATGAAGTGCTTCATATTTTAGAAAATATTGAAGATGAGAGTATTCAAGGGTTAGTTAATCGATTAAATGAACATTACAACGAAATTGTTGATGTGAGTGATCAATTAAATGATAAATTGTTAAGTCTTGATATGAGTGAAAATGAAATTAATGAAGTTCAAAGTAGTCTATATGAAATTCAAAGATTGAAACGCAAATATGGTCCTAGCATTGAAGCTATACTAAATAAACAAGCAAGCTTAAGGCAACAAATTGAGATGATTTTAAATCGTCAAGATTACATCGAAACAATGCAAAGAAAAGTAGATGATG
Source organism: uncultured Holdemania sp. (assembly GCA_964368495.1). Lineage (GTDB taxonomy): Bacteria > Bacillota_I > Bacilli_A > Erysipelotrichales > Erysipelotrichaceae > CALVGQ01. The sequence goes on from CAYJAJ010000015.1 coordinate 28,996, forward strand.
CATATGATGAATTTATTAATTACGCTACTTGTTTATCTGTTTTAAGAAAAGAAGCTGCACTTTCACTTCAAACCTCAATTGAAAATCATCTTCATGATTTGATGTTGCCTCATGCACAATTTGTTGTTGATTTCCAAGAAATTGATGGTAATATTCATGGTCTTGATGATGTAGAGTTTTATATTAGTTTAAATGTAGGTGAAATGCCTAAACCGTTATCAAGGGTGGCAAGTGGTGGAGAGCTTTCGCGGTTAATGTTGGGATTAAAAACGATTTTCACAAAACTACAAGGTATACAAACAGTCATTTTTGATGAAATTGATAGTGGAGTTTCTGGAGCAGTGGCGAGTGCCATTGGGATGAAAATGGCAACTTTAGGAAATGATGTTCAAGTGTTCTCAGTTACTCACTTAGCTCAAGTTGCTGCCCATGCTAATAAACATTACTTAGTGAAAAAACAAACGCTTGAAAATCGAACTATGACAGAAGTTATCGAACTTAATGAAGAGGAAAGAATTGAGCAGATTGCATTAATTTCTTCTGGTATGCTTACAGAAGCTAGTACACAAGCTGCAAGAGAACTTTATTTTAGTTGTAGATAAGAAATTAAAATGAAAGGATATGAGTGTAATGATACGATTTGAAAATATAACAAAAGGTTATAAGAATACAAATGTCATTAATGGCATATCATTTGAGATTGAACAAGGTCAGCTTGTTGTACTAATTGGACCATCAGGATGTGGGAAAACGACAACTTTAAAAATGATTAATAAACTGATTACTCCTACTGGAGGTAAAATCTACATTAATGATAAGGATATAAAAGCTCAAGACACAATTGAATTAAGAAGAAACATTGGATATGTTATTCAACAAACTGGGTTGTTTCCGCATTTTACAATTAAGGAGAATATTGAAATTGTCCCTCGATTGCAAAAAATGCCCAATGAACAAATTGAACTTAAAACGAGATCTTTATTAAAAATGGTTGGGCTTGATCCAGCCGTTTATATGGATCGCTATCCGATTCAATTATCTGGCGGACAAAACCAAAGAGTTGGTGTTGCAAGGGCATTTGCGACTGATCCAGAGATTATTTTAATGGATGAACCTTTTTCAGCTGTTGATCCGATTACTCGACAACAGCTTCAAGATGAACTAGTTAATTTGCAAGCTCAGTTTAAGAAAACTATTGTATTTGTAACTCATGATATGGATGAAGCACTAAAAATTGCAGATAAAATCTGCATTTTAAAAGATGGTGAAGTAGTGCAATATGATACACCTGAGAATATACTTAAAAATCCAATTAATGAATTTGTATCCGAATTTGTTGGGAAGAACCGCATTTGGAATAATCCTGAATTTATTCGTGCTAAAGATATAATGATGACTCATCCAATTACTACAAGACCACAAGTTCCAATGCTAAAAGCATTAGAAAATATGCGTCTTCGTAAAGTGGATACACTTTTAGTAGTTGATAAAGATAACAAGTATTTGGGTTCAATAACTGCAAGAAGAATTCACGCCTATGAGAATAAGTCTGAACCGATCTCGGTATTGATTAAACAACCTAAAGCAATAGCTCATCCTTATGAGACAATTATCGATCTTTTGCAAAAAACAAAACAGTACAATGTTTCGACAATACCTGTTGTTGATGAGCTTGGTTATCTTCAAGGGTTAATTACAAATAGTACACTTGTGACTACTTTGAGTCAACAATATATTGATTTTGAGGAGGTGCAAGGTGATGAATGATTTTTTAAATTATTTTCTAGTAAATCTAGAATACATTAGTTCGTTGTTGTTTAATCATATTCAATATACATTTATTGCGATATTTATTGCAATATTGATTGGGGTACCTTTAGGGATTACAATATTTAATTCAAAAAGTTTAAATAAGCCAGTAATTAGTTTTGCGAATTTAGTGCAAGCAATACCAAGTTTAGCAGCTGCAGGATTTTTAGTTCCATATTTAGGAATTGGCGCATCTACAGCGATATTTATGGTAATTATTTATTCTCTTTTGCCGATCTTAAAAAATACATATACAGGATTAAGTAACATCAATAAAGATACTATTGAAGCTGCTCGTGGAATAGGGATGACAAAATTTCAAGTGCTAGCTAAGGTTCAAATACCTTTAGCATTGCCAGTGATTATGGCTGGAATCAGAATTTCGTCAGTTACTGCGGTCGGATTAATGACAATTGCTGCTTATATCGGTGCTGACGTATTAGGTACTTTAGTAATTTCAGGTATTGCAGTTAACAACACAAATATGATTTTATCTGGAGCGCTACCTGCCTGTATCTTAGCACTTACATTGGATTATGTGATGTCCAAAATAGAAAGAGCAGTTACACCTGTAAGTTTACAAGTGTCTGCATCTAACTTAACTGCTGAAAAAATACAGGAAATGAAAAAAAATAGTCGCATGACATTAGTTGTATTTATGTCATTTATCGCGCTAATTGTTGTTGGTATGGTAACAAGTAATTTTCAAAAAGAGCCTGATATTATTGTTGGATCGAAGGAATCTGTTGAAGGACGCATTGTTGGCCATATTATTGAGCAAACTATTGAGGAATTAACTGATTATACAGTGGACACCAAAATGGGTCTTGGTGGTTCAAGCATTGCTATTAGTGCAATACGAAATGGCGATATTGATATTTATCCTGATTATACAGGAACACTTTATTCTGCAATTTATGAACAAACATTTGTTTCTGGAACTACAAATGAAGAAATTTATTTTCAAGTTAAAGAAATGCTTTATGAACAAGATCGCTTATATGCATTAGATAATTATCCCGCTAACAATATGTATGCATTGGCAGTGCAATCAAATACTGCAAAGATGTATAATTTAACTGTTATTTCAGATTTAAAGGCAATTGCTAGTGATATGTTAATTGGAGGTTCACCAGAATTCAATGCACGTGAAGATGGTTTATTGGGGCTTCAAGATGCCTATGATATCGAGTTTAAGGATGCACTTCAATTTTCAGGTGCATTAATGTATACCGCAATTGATTCTAAAGAGGTGGATGTAATTTCAGCATTTACAACTGACAGCCTAATTAATAAGTATGATTTAGTTTTGTTGGAGGATGATTTAAATTTTTTCCCGCCATATAACATTTTGCCAGTAGCTAGTCAAAACTTTTACATTAACTTTCCTGATGCTGTGGATGCTTTGAATGAAATGGCTTTTGAACTTACAAATGAACGTATGATGGAGTTAAATGGATTGGTTGTCGAACAGGGATACACTCATGAAGAAGCAGCGACATATTTTTTAAAGGAAATTGGAATTAAATAATGGTTTCCTGCTCATCGTTTGATGAGCTTTTTAAATGGCTTCATTTGCACTGGGCAACAAAGATATTGAATGATATAATAATTAAGTTAGGAGTGTAGTTAATGAACGGATTACTTTACATAAATAAACCATGTAACATGACATCATTTGATGTTGTTGCAAAAGTTAGAAAAGCATATAAAACAAAAAGTGTTGGTCATACAGGAACATTAGATCCTGAGGCAACAGGTGTGTTAATTGTTATGATAGGAAAGGCGTGCAAAGCTAATCCATACTTGATGCACGATAAAAAAGAATATATTGCTACGATGCGTCTAGGAAAAAAATATGATACTGGAGATATTTGGGGAGAAATCATAGAAGAAAAAAAGGTTTTGGATTTAACTATTGATAAAATTCAATGTGTATTGCAATCGTTTTTGGGAAAGCAACTACAAGTTCCACCGATGTATAGTGCAGTTAAAGTGAACGGTAAAAAACTTTACGAGTATGCAAGAGCCAATCAAAGTGTTGAAGTTGCAGCAAGAGAAATTGAAATTTATGACATTGAGTTTTTAAAATGGGATGAGGAAATAACTTTTCGTGTAGTTTGTAGTGCTGGAACATATATACGAACACTTTGCGAAGATATTGCAGTAAAACTTAACACATTAGGTGCAATGTCATCTTTAATGCGAACAAAAATTGACGAAGTTAATATTAACCAGTGTTTTGATTTGAATTATGTATTGGAAAATTTAGTGAACCCCATTGATATTTATGATGTATTAAGCAATCGATACAAAACAATTGAAATTAATGATGACTTAATGGATTTCAATATTAAAAATGGTAAAAAGATACAACTCGATTGTAATGATGATTTGGTATGTTTTGTGAAAAATAATCAAGCTGTTGCGATGTATGAAAAAGATGGAGAGTTTTACCGTAGCAAGAGAGGGTTATGGTAATGCAAATTTATAATTTATCACTAAATGAAATATTGTGCTGTAATGTTCCGATTGTTGCGTGCATTGGGTATTTTGATGGTGTGCATTTAGGTCATCAAGAATTAATAAAGGAAGCAAATATTCTTAGTAAAAATCTTGGTTGTGAAAGTGGATTAATTACATTTAATCCTGATCCATGGGTTACAATTAAAGGTGTACACGATATTAAACATATTACAACGATGAAACAAAGAATGAAACTTGCAGAGCAGTTTGGTATCCAACATTTTTTTGTGTTGGATTTTAGTATAGAGATGGCTAGATTGGCTCATGAACAATTTTTAGATTTTTTGATTAAAAATATTCATCTCAAGGGAATAGTGTGTGGATTTGATTTTCACTATGGTTATAAAGGAATAGGAAATGATCAAACATTAAAAGAATATGCAAAAAATAGATTTGAATTTAAATTAGTGGATTCTATTAATGATAGTCTTGGTAAGATAAGTTCTTCACGTATTTGTGATTTGATTTTAGAGGGTAAAGTGCTGGAAGCATCCAAGTTATTAGGGTATTCATTCAGTTTGCTTGCTAATGTAATTCACGGAAAGGCCCAGGGGAAAGAAAAATTAGGTTTTCCTACTGCAAATTGTAGTGTTAGTTCAGAAATAATTTTACCGAAACGTGGAGTTTATGTAGGTAAAGTTGTTTATAACAATGATGAATATAAAGCAATGATAAACATTGGGCATAATCCTACATTTAATGAAAGACGAATGATATCGATTGAAGCTCATATTCTTGATTTTGATGAGGATTTATATGAGAAACAAATTGAAGTTATTTTTGTGGATTATATTCGAGATGAAAAGCGCTTTAATAGTATTGAAGAATTAATAAAGCAATTAAATAGTGATGTGAGTACAACAAGAAACTACTATGTAGCTGAGTAGTTTATTAAAATTAATGAACTTGAAAAAATAATCATTAATGACTATTTAAACTGCAATGTATTATTCTTAAGAAAACGATCAATGGAAGTTAGTAAATGTGATAAACAATAACTTTGGTGTGAAAGTTGGGACAAATACTACTAAAGGTTGGAAAATATTATCTCATTTGAACTATATTTTAATAATATTTTTTAGGATTATGACAACATTAAGGAGGGATAGTATGCGTTTAGAATTATTTAATTTAATTGATGAAACAATGGAATTACTAAAATTAAAAAATCCTACTTTTCAATATGTAGAAAATAAAGTTAAAACTGTCTTTAGTGAGGCATTAACACAGTCTAATCAGGAATATATTTCAATAAGTTCAAGGATTAAATCAGCTTCAAGTATAAAAGAAAAAATCATAAGAAACAAATACTATTTAAATTGTAAACATGCCAATGATGTATTAAAGGAATTACCTGATTTGATAGGTATTACTATTGATTGTAGATTTATTTCTGAAGAAAATAAACTTTATCAAGCCTTGAACTCTTTATTCAATTATAGTCATACTAGATTTCATTCTTGTAAATACGATGAAAATTTGTATTTAGATTTTAATATGGTACAACCTCAACAACAAAGAAATGGTTTTACTATTTATCGTATTGATGGTTATTATGTTTTTAATGATATTCAAATTAACTTTGAGTTGCAGATAAAATCTATGGTTCATCGTTTTTGGTCAGATATTGAACATCAAGTAGTGTATAAAAATACACAATTTATTTATAATGATACATTTATGCAGCGTGTGTTATCTTCTGTACATGATTCACTTGAAGTGGTGGATCATCAACTACAAATTGTTTATCAACAAATGATTAATGAAAGCACAAGTGAAGCTGATTTTGGCATGGGAGAAAGAAGTTTTAAAATTTTCATTGCGAAGTCCATTAGTGATTTATATGCGAGAAAAATGATTAGTTCTTTAGGGTTTACAACTGATTTTAAAAAGAGTAGCGCAGTTTTAAGTCATTATATTTATATCCAAGATTTTGTAAGAAATGAAAATGCATCACTTCGTTTAATGGAGTATATGGAACATTTCAATTTGCTAAATTTTATGGAAATTGATTTTACCGAGCCCATTTTTTTAGAATCTAACTATAAAAGCGATGATCCATTTTGCGATGTATTAGGTAAATACTGGCAAAGTGTGATTAATATTGATTATGAGTGGCATGTGTTTTTCTATATGTTGTTTCTTATAGAACAAGGTAACAACATTCAGGATTTCACAAAATTTATAAAAGTTATTAAAGAAATGGTAATCAATCGATCATGGTATGATACTAAATTTAGTTACTTTGATGATAATATCGCTAATGAATTGAGAACACAGTTTACTACTGAAATTGCTAAAGCAATGGTTAAGGTTGGTAAAATTAGAATTATTCATGAAGATAAATTGTATATGATTTTAAAGTTATTTCAAGATTATATTGATGATATCGATGAACAAATGAAAAATGATCCACAGTTGTATCATAGTAAAGATCAAATGCTAAGTGATTTAAATTTTAAAATTTGTTTGTTATTTTAGTATAAAATCTTCTTATCTTTCATAAATTGTATTGAAATGAGGGAAGATTATGAATAAACAAGCATTCACATTTTTAACACTATTTACACTAGTACTCATGTTAGCTGTCTATTATGTAACATTACCACTTGAAGATCCATCGGTAGTTAGTGATGATTTGATTGTATCAATTGATGAAAACAACCAGATTAATACATTATTAAATGATTTGGATAATAAACATTCTACCAATATTGATAATGAGGAAGAGGTTGTCTCAAATAATGATAGTACAATTGATGAGAAACTTGATGCACTTGATGAGATCAACCTTGAAAAAGAGACGCTAAATCAAGAAATTGCACTTCAAGAAAGCTTAGTTAATCAAGAGTTTGACGGTTGTTTAGTTGAAATTGAAACAGAAGTAGTGAGAGTGATGTGTCCAGATGATTATGAATCAAAAAATAATGCGATCAAATTGATGAGCACAATATATAATTCAGTGGATAAAGAAGTACTTGTCGAAGTTTCTTTTGATTAAGTCTTCTTATAAATTCATTTTTTTGGTATAATATAATATGTGAGGTGAATAAAATGGCACAAGAATATATTTTAATTAAAGAAAAAAATGAAGAAGTTGGACTAATTGCACTTCAAAAAGCAGTATTTGAAACAATATCACAGATTTCTGTTGATGAAGATGATTCAGTAGTTTTACTTGATAGCTCTGTTTTAAAAAAGAGTATTCAATGCAAAATTGTAGAAAATCATTTGAATGTTTCTGTAGATGTGAAAGTAAAATACGGTGCTAATGTTAATCAAGTGTGTGAATTATTGCAAGAACGTATTGCGACAAACATTTACCAAATGACAAATTTAAAGTGTAATTTAATTGATGTAAAAGTAGCAGGATTTACATTTTAGAAAAATTATTTGACAAGAGTATCTGTATGTGGTACTCTATTTTAGTAAATATAAATATGTGGAAAGTAGAAGAGCCGCTTCTCACCTGATGTTTTTAAAACTTGGGTTAATGCTACAACTAGAATAAGTTAGTTATGCAGGTTAGCGGGATGTCTATGCCTGCTTTTTATATGATAGAAAAGGGTTGGAGGTGTCTTTTATTAGTAAAAGAGTCAGTAATGACGAATTAGTCAACGAAAACATTCGATTTAAAGAAGTGTTAGTTATCGGTCCGCAAGGCGAACAATTAGGGATGATGATGCGTAGAGAGGCTTTAGAGAAAGCTTTTGAATACGAACTTGATTTATATTGTGTTGCACCTAACGGAAATCCACCGGTATGTAAAATTGTTGATTACGGTAAATACCGTTTTGA